>NZ_BFAG01000003.1:0-300000 GCF_002897375.1 Deinococcus aerius
GGAGGTGGGTTACATTTGTGGTTGGTGGCGTGCCCGCGAGGGGCGGGCGGCCCGAGATTCGAGGAGGCACAGCATGAAGGTAGGCATCAACGGCTTCGGCCGCATCGGGCGTTTGGTGTTCCGCAACCTGGTCGAGCGCGGCGTGGAGGTCGTGGCGATCAACGACCTGACCGACAACAAGACGCTGGCGACCCTGCTGAAGTACGACTCGACCGCCGGGCGCTTTCCCGGCACCGTTTCGTTCGACGAGGAGGCCCTGACGGTCAACGGGCAGCGCATCGCGGCCCTCGCCGAGCGGGACCCCGCCGCGATCCCCTGGGGCCAGCTCGGCGCCGACATCGTGATCGAGTCCACCGGCATCTTCACCGACCGCGAGGGGGCGAGCAAGCACCTCCAGGGCGGCGCGAAGAAGGTCATCATCACCGCGCCCGCCAAGAACGAGGATTTCGCCGTCGTGCTGGGCGTGAACGAGGACCAGTACGACCCCGCGAACCACAACATCATCTCCAACGCGAGCTGCACCACGAACAGCCTGGGCGCCCCGATGAAGGTGCTGGACGAGGCCTTCGGCATCGAGAAGGCAATCATGACGACCGTTCACTCGTACACGAACGACCAGCGCGTGCTGGACCTGCCCCACAAGGACCTGCGCCGCGCCCGCGCCGCCGCCGTCAACATCATCCCGACCTCGACGGGCGCGGCCAAGGCCGTCTCGCAGGTGTACCCCAAGCTCAAGGGTAAGTTCGACGGGACCTCACTGCGCGTGCCCACCCCGGTTGGCTCGATCAGCGACGTGGTGGTGATCCTGGGCCGCGACGTGACCGCCCAGGAGGTCAACGACGTGTTCCGCCAGGCCGCCGAAGGGAAGTACAAGAACATCATCCGGTACACGGAAGACCCCATCGTCCTTCAGGACATCGTGGGCGACCCGCACTCCGCGATCATCGACGGCGGCCTTACGATGGCGATGGGCAATCTGGTGAAGTTCTTCTCCTGGTACGACAACGAGTGGGGCTACTCCAACCGCATCGCCGACCTCGTGGAGCTGGTGCAGGAAAAGGGCGCTTAAGGGGCTGTCAGCGGTCAGCCGTCAGTTTTCAGCGCTTCTGGCTGACGGCTGACGGCTAATCGCTGAAGACTCAAGGAGGAACCATGCGAACCCTCGATCAACTGGACACCCGGGGCCAGCGCGTCCTCGTGCGGGTGGACTACAACGTGCCCGTCAAGGACGGCGTGGTGCAGGACGACACCCGCATCACGGCGAGCCTGCCCACCCTGGAGCGGCTGCTGGACGGCAGCGCCTCCCTCGTCCTCATGAGCCACTTCGGGCGGCCCAAGGGCGGGCCGGAGGAGAAGTACAGCCTGCGGCCCGTGGCGCCCGTGCTGGAGCGCGCCCTCAAGCGCGACGTGCGCTTCATCGGCTCGCTGCCGTCGAGCGAGGAGACCCTGCGGGAGGTGCGGGAACTCCAGCCCGGCGAGGTCGCCCTGCTGGAGAACGTGCGCTTCGAGGCGGGCGAGGAGAAGAACGACCCGGAACTGGCGCGGCAGCTTGCCCGGCTGGGGGACGCCTTCGTCCTCGACGCCTTCGGAAGCGCGCACCGGGCCCACGCCTCGGTGAGTGGCGTCGCCGAGTATCTGCCGCACGCGGCGGGGCTGCTCCTCCAGAACGAGGTCGAGGCGCTCTCGCGGCTGCTGGAGAACCCCGCCCGGCCCTACGCCGTCATCATCGGCGGGGCGAAGGTCAGCGACAAGATCAAGGTGATCGAGAATCTGCTGCCGCGGGTGGACCGCATGCTGATCGGCGGCGGGATGGCGTACACCTTTATCAAGAGCCAGGGCGGCCAGATCGGCGACTCCATCCACGAGGACGATCAGTTGGGGCTCGCCCGCAGACTGCTGGACGAGTACGGCGGGAAGATCATGCTCCCGGTGGACGTGATTGCCGCTGACCGCTTTGCAGAAGACGCGCGGACGCAGGTGGTGCCGAGTGACGCCATTCCCGACGGCTGGCAGGGGCTGGACGCCGGGCCGGAGACGGTGAAGGCCTACACGCAGGCGCTTCAGGGCGCCAAGACGGTCTTCTGGAACGGGCCGCTCGGCGTGTTCGAGTTCCCGGCCTTCGCGGGGGGCACGAACGCCATCGCCAAGGCCGTAGCAGAGTTGGGCGACAACGCTTACACCGTCATCGGCGGCGGCGACTCCGTCAGCGCGATCAACAAGAGCGGGCAGGCCGACCGGGTGAGCCACATCAGCACGGGCGGCGGCGCGAGCCTGGAACTGCTGGAAGGCCGCACGCTGCCGGGCGTGGAGGCGATGAAGTAACCGCGACGGGCGGGTCAGGTGGAACGGCGGATGTCCACGGCTTTCCCATAGATGCTCTGACACCCCACCCAGCCGTTGATCCCGCCCCGGTTATTCCCGATCAAGCACCGCCCGCCGGATATGGCCTTGATGAGGTGAAGGTAGTCCTTGCCAGCGACACGGACCAGCACCACATCACCCACTTCCAGAGGCAACTCCTGGGCCGGAACAAGTGTCACGAGGTCGCCATCATTGACCTTTCCCCGCATGGAGTGTCCGCGCGGGCGGATCGTCACCTCTTGCCCCTGGTTCAATCTCTCCTTGGCAAATTTGGCCCAAGACACAGAACACTTTATTGCCGGGCACGGCCCGTACTCCTCAGCACAAACAACTACTTCTTGAGTCCCTTCCTTGTTCAATCCCTTCCCAGGAGGAACCATGACCAAACCCAGAACCCTGCTCGCCCTGAACTGGAAGATGAACAAGACGCCGACCGAGGCCAAAGCCTGGGCACGGGAACTGGCGCACGGCTATCACCGGGGCGAGGTCGAACTCGCGGTGATGGCCCCCGCCATTGACCTGCCGGGACTGAAAGAGACGCTGCCCGGCGGCGTGGACGTGGGCGCGCAGGACGTGTCGCAGCACGAGTCGGGCGCGTACACGGGCGAGATCAGCGCCACCATGCTGCGCGAGGTGAACGCGACCTACGTGATCGTCGGGCACTCCGAGCGGCGGCAGTACCACAACGAGACGGACGCGGTGGTCGCGGCCAAGGCGCGGCAGGCCCAGGCGGGCGGCCTCACCCCCATCGTCTGCGTGGGCGAGAGCCTGGACGTGCGGGAGCGCGGGGGGCACGTGGACTTTACCCTGGACCAGCTTCGCGCGAGCACGGAGGGCGTGGGGCCGGAACTCGTCGTCGCCTATGAACCCGTCTGGGCCATCGGCACGGGCAGGACCGCGACCGCACAGGACGCGGAGGAGATGGCCGCCGCGATTCGAGGGGCGCTGGAGGGGCTGTACGGCGACCAGGCGGGCAGCATCCGCGTCCTGTACGGCGGCAGTGTGAAGCCGGACAACATCGCCTCCATCTGCGCGGGGCCGAACGTGAACGGGGCGCTGGTCGGGGGCGCGAGTCTGAACGTGGCGGACGTGATCGGGATGAATGACGCTTTGAAGTGAGGAGATCAGCTCTCCCCCACCCTACTCCTGGGGTGGGGTCCTCTTTTTGATCCGCTCTGACCTTCTCCAGTGCCACGGGCGTCCTCCACCCCCTCCCCCTATAATTCCGCTCGTGACCGCGACCGATTTTGATGTAACTATCAACGACTTAAAGGCGCACGTGGGCGAGACGGTGACCTTGAGCGCCTGGCTGACCGACAAGAGCGGCAAGGGGAAAATCCAGTTTCTGAAACTGCGCGACGGGACCGGCTTCGTGCAGGGGACCGTCTTCAAGGGGGACGTGCCGGGGGAGGTCTTCGAGGCGGCCAGGCGGCTCTCGCAGGAGCAGGCGGTGCGGGTGACGGGCGAGGTCCGGGCGGACGAGCGGGCGCCGGGCGGGGTGGAACTCGCGGTGCGGGACCTCGCGCCCTACGCGGAGAACGGCGGCGAGTACCCGATCACGCCCAAGGAACACGGCATCGAGTTCCTGCTCGACCACCGCCACCTGTGGCTGCGGCACCGCCGCCCGTGGGCCGTGCTGCGGGTGCGCGACTCCGTGCAGCGGGCCATCGTGGACTTCTTTCACGGAGAGGGCTTCGTGCGCTTCGACGCGCCCTTCTTCACGCCGAACGCGGCGGAGGGCACGACCGAACTCTTCGAGATCGACCTCTTCGGCGAGGACAAGGCGTACCTGAGCCAGACGGGGCAACTGCACGCCGAGGCGGGGGCGCTCGCCTTCGGCAAGGTGTACACCTTCGGGCCGACCTTCCGCGCCGAGAAGAGCAAGACCCGGCGGCACCTGCTGGAGTTCTGGATGGTCGAGCCGGAGGTCGCGCCGAGCGATCACACCGAGAACATGGCACTTCAGGAACGGTTCGTGAGCTTCATTGTGCGCCGCGCGCTGGAAGAGTGCGGGACGGAGCTGGAGACGCTGGGCCGCGACCTTTCGAGGTTGCGCCCCGCCGCCGAGGGGAACTACCCGCGCGTGACCTACACCGGGGCGCTGGACATCATCCGGCAGCACATCGAGGACGGCGACCTGCCGCCCAACGTCCAGGCGGACGTGCAGCCCGTCGAGTGGGGGGATGACTTGGGAGCCCCGCACGAGACGATCCTGGGGTATCACTTCGACCGCCCGGTGATCGTCGAGCGGTATCCGGCGGCGATCAAGGCGTTCTACATGCAGCCCGACCCGCAGGACCCCCGCCTGGCCCTGTGCGACGACATGATTGCCCCCGAGGGTTACGGCGAGATCATCGGCGGCTCGCAGCGCATCCACGACTACGAGCTGCTGCGCTCGCGCATCGAGCACGAGGGGCTGCCGGTAGAAGCGTTCGAGTGGTATCTCGACCTGCGGCGCTTCGGTTCCGTGCCGCACGCGGGCTTCGGGATGGGGCTGGAGCGGGTGATCGCCTGGATCACGGGCATTGACCACATCCGCGAGGCGATTCCCTTCCCGAGGATGCTGACTCGCATGTCGCCCTGAGCGGTCTCTTCCCTGCCGGGTTACTCACCCGGCTTTGCCTTTCCAAAGCATGTGAACAGGTACACGACGAGACGGCGTGTGAACTCTATCCTTTGTCAGCTCTGCGCTAGAGTGCCGCCATGATCGCGTATTGCGAGGTGAGCGCGTTCACCGACACGCCGGGGCACGGCAACCGGGCGGGCGTCGTGCTGGACGCTGGGGGGCTGTCGGAGGCGGAGATGCAGGCCCTCGCCGCGTTTCTGGATGCCCCGGAGACGGTGTTCGTGACCCGGATGGGGGACGGCGCCGTGCGGGTGCGGTACTTCACGCCGACCCAGGAGATCGACTTCTGCGGGCACGCGACGGTCGCCCTGGGGTTGAGGCTGGCGCAGAACGGGCACTGGACGGAGGGGCCGCTCGTGCTGGAGACGCTGGTGGGCCGCATTCCCCTGACGCTGGAGGCCGAGGCGGGCACGCCCACGCGGGTGTGGATGAAGCAGCGGGGGATGGAAAGCCGCCCGGTGGACTGGACCCTGCGGCGGGAACTCGCCGAGGCGCTGGGGATCGACGAGCGGATGATCCACCGGGGGCTGCCCCTCGCGGCGGCGAGTACGGGCCTGTGGAGTGTCTTCGTGCCGCTGGTGGACCCGGTGATTCTGGACGGGCTGGAGCCGGACCTCACCCGCATCCACGCCCTGAGTGACGCGCTCGGCGTGTGTAGCGTGTACGCCTACACGCCGATGGGCGTCAACCGCTTCGCTGCCCGCGACTTCGCCCCCGCCGTCGGCATCCCCGAGGACCCGGTGACGGGCAGCGCGGCGGGGGCGCTCCTCGCCCTGCTGGCACGGGAGGGCCGCCTCCCCCTGCGCGGCGACCGGGCGACGGGCGTGGTGTACCAGGGCCACACCCTCGGCACCCCCGGCGAGGTCGAGGTCGAGGTGACGCTCGCCGGGCAGGTCGTGCAGGAGGTCCGGGTGGGGGGCCGGGCCGCCCTCGACCGTGAGGGGTACTGGACGCCGCGCGGGTAGAGGTGGAGCCGCTGGCCCTCTTTCCGTCTCCCGGGGGATGAGCCGCGCTGCTGACGTTTAAAGGATCGTGCGCTGCGGTGAAGGCGGTGCATTCATCGTCGCCGGGGGCTGACCCCGGAGGCGTACACTGCCCCGGTGCTTGGCCTGATCTGTGTGGATGTGGACGGAACACTCGTGGGCACCGGGAACGTGGTGCGGGAGGACGTGTGGGCCGCCCTGGCGGACGCGCGCTCAAGGGGCGTGCGAATCGCGCTGTGCAGCGGGCGGCCCGCCTTTGGCAACGCGCTCGCCTACGCGCGGCGGCTGGACCCAGGCGGCTGGCATATTTTCCAGAACGGCGCCTCCATCGTGAATGTGGGCCGTGGCGCGAGCCTGTCCGAACCCCTGCCGGTGGAGCCCCTGGAGGAGCTGCTGACCCGCGCCCACGCCACGGGGCGGCTGCTGGAGGTGTACACCGACAACGAGTACGGGGTGACCTGCCCGGGTGACCTCGCCCGGCGGCACGCGGAACTCCTCGGCGTGCCCTTCGTCCCGCGCGACCCGGAGACGCTGATCGGCACGCGCGTCCGGGCGCAGTGGGTGGTGCCGCTTGCGGAGTCGGCAGCCGTGCAGGCCGAGCCCCACCCCGGCCTGGACCTGCACCCGGCGGGCAGCCCGGTGATGCCCGACACCATGTTTATCAGCGTGACCCGCGCGGGGATTGGCAAGGGCAGCGCCGTGGCGCGGGTGGCTGCCGAATACGGGGTGCCCCTGGAACGCACCATGATGGTCGGCGACGGCCACAACGACGTGACCGCCATGCGCGAGGTCGGCCACCCGGTGGCGATGGGCAATGCCGACGCCGAGGCCCGCGCCGCCGCCCGCTACCACGTCGGTCATGTGGACGACGGCGGGCTGGCCGACGCGGTGCGGCTGGCGCTGACGCTGTAGGGAGGAGCGGTCCCTTGCCTGCGGGCCTGCCCGTCAACCGGGAGCGTGAAGTCCCGGTCCACCCCGCTTACCACGGGCCAGACCGCCGCGCCAGAACAGATCGATGCGAAAGGGCCGCGCCGTGACCCCGCCGAACCCCGCCGCCTCCAGCAGCCCGGCCAGTTCCGGCACCGTGTAGACCCGCACGAGTTCCCGGTCGTTCAGCGAGACGAGCCGGACGAAGCCGGGCAGGCCGTTCGGCACGTAGTCCTGCACGATGAGGGTGCCCCCGGGCCGCAACACCCGCCCCCACTCGCGCAGGGCGGCCCCCGGGTCCGCGAGGTAGTGCAGGACGTTCAGGCAGGTCAGGGCGTCCACCGAGGCGTCCGGCAGCGCGAGGGCCTCTGCCGGGGAGGCGAGAAGCGTCACGCCCTGCCCGGCGAGGGTGCGCGCGGCCACCCCGCGCATTCCCGCGCTGGGCTCGGCGCCGACGAGCCGAGCCCCCGGAAAGCGGGCACGGGCGAGCGCGAGCAGGGTGCCCGTGCCGCAGCCCACGTCGAGGAGCGTGCCGGACCCCAGGGGCGGCAGCGCGTCCAGCACCTCGCGGGCTGTCCGCCGGGCGTAGCGGCCCCAGAGCCGGTCATAGCTCGCGGCGAGGCGGTCGTAGGCTCCCATCACCCCAAAGTAACCCGGGGGCAGGGACGGTGGGGATCATGATTCCGAAAACAAGTTCGGCCTCCCCTGCCACACGCAGACGGGAGGCCGAAGCCTGTCTCCCCCTCACTTCACCGGGTAGAAGAACACCGCCAATCCCAGAATCGCGTACACGGCCAGCAGCAGCAGCCCCTCCAGCCAGTTCGTCTCCCCGTCCCTCACCACGCTGTTGGCGATGATCACGGCCCCGAAGATGGCGACCAGTTCCAGCGGCGACACGACGAGGTTCATGGGCTGCCCGACGACCAGCCCCGCGAGCACCAGCAGCGGCGCGACGAGAAGGGCGACCTGCACCGTGGAGCCCAGGCTGATCGTCATGGAGAGGTCCATCTTGTTCCGCAGGGCGAACAGCACGGCGGCGGCGTGTTCGGCGGCGTTGCCGATGATGGGAATCAGGATCAGGCCCACGAAGAACTCGGTGAGGCCCAGGACGGCCGTGGCCTCCTCCAGCGTGCCGACCAGGAACTCGGACATGAAGGCGACGCCAATCGTGGCGGCGGCCAGCACGCCCACCGCGCGGGGCACGCTCCAGAGGGGGCCGTCGTGCTCGTCGTGGGCGCCCTCGTCGTCGGCGGTCGAGAGGATGTCGCGGTGGCTGACCAGGGTGAAGTAGATGTACCCGGCGTACACCAGGATCAACACGACGGCGGCGGCGTCGCTGAGGTTCACGTCGAGGGCCGCCACCCGTTCTGGGGCGATCGCCCGCGCCGCCAGGTCGAAGATGGTGGGGATCATCAGGGCGATCACGCTGATGACCAGCAGGCTGGCGACCGTGCCCGCCGACTTCAGGTTGAAGCGCTGCTCCTTGTACTTCAGGCCGCCCAGCAGCACGGCCAGGCCCATCACGAGGAGCAGGTTGCCCAGGATCGAGCCGACGATGCTGGCCTTTACGACCTCCAGCTTGCCCGCCTGGAGGGCGAAAAAGGCGATGATCAGCTCGGTCGCGTTGCCGAAGGTGGCGTTGAGCAGGCCGCCTATCGTGCTGCCCGCGCGCACCGCGAGCTGTTCGGTGGCCGTCCCCATGATGCCCGCCAGCGGCAGGATGGCGAGGGCGGCGCTGACGAAGATCAGCGTGGGGCTGCCGTGCGTGACCTCCAGGAAGACCGCGATGGGCAGGAAGATCAGCAGGATGTTGAGCCACTTCATGCCCGGCAGTGTAGCCGGAAGGTGAGGCGCGGCACCTTCACCCGCAGTTCGGGGAGACGCGCCACAGGACACGAAACCCCCGCCGCGCGTCTGTTAGCCTGCCCCCGGTATGGCGACGGTCGCGGAACTGCGGGAGAGACTCAGGCGTCCGCTCGCGGCGGAACTCGCCTCGGGGTGCGCGAACCGGGTGGTGGCGGGCGGGCTGGAGCGGCTGCTCGCGTCCCCGCTGGCGGGTCCTTTTCCGCAGGTCCGGGAGGCGCTGAGCGGCTACGCGGGCCTGGACTCGGAGGGGCGGGAGGAGGCGCTGAACGCGGCGCTCGCCCTGCTGGACGGGCAGGAGAAGGCGGCGAGGACTCCCCGTCCCGCCCAGGCCGTCAAGCCTGCGGTGCCCACCGCCTCCCCCGGCGAGCGTCTTCCCATCGACGCCGAGGTCACGCGGCTGGACACCGGGCCGGGCGGGGCGCGCAAGCTCCAGTCGCTGGGCTTACGCACTATCCGCGACGTGCTGCACGCCTACCCGCACCGCCACGAGGACCGCCGCGCCCTGCCCGATCTCTCGGAGGTCGAGGAGGGCCAGAAGGTGACGGTGGAGGGCACGGTCGTCGCCAAGTCGCGCCGCAAGCCCAAGCCGAACATGCTCATCCTGGAGGTGACGCTGGAGACCCCCTCGGGCGGGCGGGTCCGGGCGTCGTGGTTCAACCAGCCGTGGGTCGAGCAGCAGTTGAAAGAAGGCGCGCGGCTGGTGCTGACGGGCCGGGCGAAGAAGTTCGGGCGGAGCGTGCAACTTGGGGTCGAGCACCTGGAGACGGTGGAGGATGCCAAGGACAGCCTCAGCACCGGGCGGATCGTCGGCGTGTACGACTCCAAGGACGGTATCTCGCAGGAGTTCCTGCGGCGGGCGGCGCACCGGGCGCTCCGGGCCGCGCCGCTGGACGACTACCTCCCCGCCCACTGGCGGCGGCAGTACGGGCTGACCGACCTGGGGGACGCGCTGTGGGGCATCCACTTCCCGCGCGACGAGGCGCAACTGGAACGGGCGATGCACCGGCTGAGGTTCGACGAGTACCTGTTTCTGGAACTGCGCGTGCTCCTCCAGGGCGAGGACGCCGTGCTCCTCGGCAAGCGGTTCCAGGCGACGGGCGAGGACATCAGCCGCTTCGAGTCAGCCCTCCCCTTCGCATTCACGAATGCCCAGCGGCGCGTGCTGCTGGAGATCACGGACGATATGCGCTCCGAGCGGCAGATGGCCCGGCTGGTCCAGGGGGACGTGGGGAGCGGCAAGACGGCGGTGGCGGCGTGCGCGCTCTACCTCGCCGTGCGGGACGGGTATCAGGGGGCGCTCATGGCCCCCACCGAGATTCTGGCGCGGCAGCACTACGCGAACCTCGTCGGGTATCTGTCGAAGCTCGATGTCCGAGTGGGGCTCCTGATCGGGGCGATGACCCCGAAGCAGAAGCTGGAGATGCAGACGCGCATCGCGGATGGGGACGTGGACGTGGTCGTGGGCACGCAGGCGCTCATTCAGGAGAACGTGCGCTTCGACAACCTGGGACTCGCCGTGGTGGACGAGGAGCACCGCTTCGGCGTGATGCAGCGGCGCAAGCTGCTCGCGGGCCGCCCGGACGTGCTCGTGATGAGCGCCACACCGATCCCGCGCAGCCTGGCGCTGACGGCGTACGGGGACCTGGAACTGAGCATCATCGACGAGTTGCCGCCCGGGCGCACGCCGGTCGAGACGAAGCTCATCCAGGACACGCACCGCCAGCAGGCGTACGGCTTCGTGATGCGCCAGATTCGGGAGGGGCGGCAGGCCTACGTGGTTACGGCGCTCATCGAGGAGAACGAGAACCTGGAACTCCTCGCCGCCACGCAACTCGCGGACGACCTGAAGACGATCCTCCCCGAAGCCCGAATTGAGTTGCTGCACGGCAAGATGACCGCCGCCGAGAAGGAATACGTGATGGACCGCTTCCGGGGGCGGGAGTTCGACATCCTGGTGTCCACCACCGTGATTGAGGTCGGCGTGGACGTGCCCAACGCGACGGTCATGGTGATCGAGAACGCCGAGCGGTTCGGGCTCTCGCAGCTTCACCAGCTCCGGGGCCGGGTGGGGCGCGGCAGCGCGCAGAGCTACTGCATCCTGGTCGCGGGGGAACACAGCAAGAAGACGCGGCAGCGCCTGAAGATCATCGAGGGCTCGACCGACGGCTTCGTGATCGCGGAGGCCGACCTCAAGTTGCGCGGTCCCGGCGAGCTTCGCGGCACCCGCCAGAGCGGCATCCCCGACCTGCGGCTGGGTGACCTTGCCAGCGACGTGGAGATCATCGAGCGGGCACGCGAACTCGCCAAGCACATCCTCGCGCACGACCCACGGCTGGAGCACCCCCGCCTCCAGTACCTGCGGGGCGAACTCCAGAACCGCAGCCAGAGCGTGGCCTTCCGCGAGGTGATCTGAGGCGGGGGCAACTTCCTGCGGAGGACTGGGCGCGGCTGGGGCGGCTTGATCCTCTCTGGGAACCGCTCACGGCCGAACAGGCAGAGACGTTCGCGGCGGAGTTGCGGGGTGAAGTCAGCGAGGGGCACGTGCTGCACGGCGTCCGTGTTCAGTTCCCCGCGCGGCGCGTGGGCTACGACGACTTTCTGGCCTACGCGCCTGAGTTGGAGAACCCATGGGTCCGCGTGCATCTGACCTGGATGTCCGCGAGACACGGGAAAGCGGAACGTCCACCCTGGCCCTCTACCTTCCTGTACCCCAACCTCGAAAAATTTTGCACCGAGCAGTGACCGAGGTACGCCGTCCTCCGAGCCGGGTTGAGTTCATCCTTCCCTTCCCATGACGCGACCTTTACACCCCGGTCATAGTCCTGTGACAGGCGAGCCCGTACACTCCTGGCATCAGCGCAATCATAATCTGCGGGCCGGGTGAAGCTCGCGCGCCGGGAGGCTGATCCAGACGGGTCAGCCTTACCTTTTTGGGGAGGGGTATGCTGCCGGGGATGCTCCCCAATTCGCTTCAGACCTCGCTGCACGCGCTGGCCGCCGGGACCCCGCTTCTGGGTGGGTTGGCCGTGTTCACCGCCTCCTTCCTCCTGTTCGTGCTGGCGGCGGTGCTGGGCGGGATCGTGCTGATGAAGGCCAGGAGCGTGACGTGGGCGCTGGCCGCGCGGGTGGTGGTCGCGTGCGCCGCCACTGTGCTCCTCACCCTGGTGCTGGGTCATGCCGTCCCGGACCCCCGGCCCTATCTGGTCGGCCACTACACGCCGCTCACGCAGGTGGCCCATGACAACGGCTTTCCCTCGGACCACACCCTGGTCGCGGCCCTGTTCACGGGGTTCATCCTGTGGATCGACCGCCGTTTCGTCACCCTGTTCGCGCTGGGCACGCTCGCCATCGGGCTCGGGCGGCTCGCGGTCGGTGCCCACCACACGCTCGACGTACTGGGCAGCCTCCTTATCGCGGGCGCCTCCTTGAGCCTGGCCGCCGCGCTCCGGTTGCCGGAGGCGTGGCGCCGACCCGTTCTGCCGGGGAGGGAGCGGTACTCCTGAGTTTGTCGGAATGAATGCGCCGCGCTCCCCGAGCCGCATCTATCCTGCCGGGATGAGGCAGGCCATGAGCGGGAAAACAGTGCTGGTCACCGGGGCGACGAACGGCATCGGGCTGGTGACGGCGCGGCAGCTGGCGCGGCGGGGGGCGCGGGTGGTGATCGTGGGCCGCAATCCCGAGAAGACGGCCCGGGTGGCGGCGGAAGTCGGCGCGGCGGACGCCCTGATCGCCGACCTCTCCGAACTCACGCAGGTGCGCCGGGCCGCCGCCGAGTTCAGAGAGCGGAACCCGAGGCTTGATGTGCTGGTGAACAACGCAGGCGCGTACTATGCCCGGCGCCAGGAGACACGCGAGGGGATCGAGATGACCTGGGCGCTCAATCACCTCGCGCCCTTCCTGCTGACCCGGGAATTGCTGCCCCTACTGCGTGAGGCGGAGGACCCCCGCGTCGTCACCGTCTCCTCGGACGCGCACCGCTTCGGGCGGATTCGCTTCGACGACCCCGAGTTCCGGCGGGGCTATAGCGGGTGGGCCGCCTACGGGCAGAGCAAGCTGGCGAACGCCCTCTTCGCGCGGGAACTCGCCCGGCGCGAGCCCGGGGTCAGGAGCAACAGCGTCCACCCCGGCATGGTCCGCACCGGCTTCGGGCACAACAACGGCGGCGGGACCAGCCTGCTGTGGAGGCTCGTCGACCGCTTCGCCATCAGCCCCGAGCAGGGCGCCCGGACGAGCATCCGCCTCGCCAGCGACCCGGAGCTGCGGATCAGCGGGCGCTACTTCGCCCAGGAACGGGAGGTCAAACCGTCCGCGCGGGCGCTGGACGACGGGGCGGCGCAGAGGCTCTGGACGCTGAGCGAGGAGTACGTGGGGCGCTGACGCGCCGTGAGTAGGGAGTGGGCAGTGAACTCGATCTTTTCCCACTCACCACTGCCCACTCCCCACTTACCACACCGCGATGTGCCCGTCCGTCCGGCTCTCCGTCCCGCCCTCCAAAACCCCCGTCTCCGGGTTGCGCCAGATGATCTGACCCCGCCCGAAGGAACCGGAGTCGAGTTGCACCCGCACCTCATGGCCCCGGGCAGAGAGGGCACGGGCGAGTTGTGCCCCCAGGGCGTGTTCGACCTCCACCCCCTTGCCGCTGAGCCACTGCCAGCGCGGGGCGTCGAGGGCTTGCTGGGGGTTCATGCCGTAACGGACGGTGTTCAGCACGACCTGGAGGTGTCCCTGGGGCTGCATAAAGCCGCCCATCACGCCGAAGGGGCCGACCGGCGTACCGTCCGCGTGGGACAGGAAGCCGGGGATGATCGTGTGATACGGGCGCTTCCCGGGCGCGAGGGCGTTGGGATGCGCGGGGTCGAGGTGGAAGTTGTGCCCCCGGTTGTGCAGGGCGATGCCGGTGCCGGGCACGACCACGCCGGAGCCGAAGCCCATGTAGTTGCTCTGGATCAGGCTGACCATGCCGCCCTCCCCGTCGGCGGCGGCGAGGTAGACGGTGCCCCCGGTACTCGGCGCGCGGGTGGCCGGATCGTGCGCCAGGTCGCCGAGGGAGGTGCGGTGGCTGGCGGTGTTGGCCTCACCCAGCAGCCGCTCCACGTCCACGGGCACGTGCCGGGGGTCACCCACATAGGTGTGGGCGTCGTGGAAGCCGCGCTTCATCGCCTCGATCTGGAGGTGCAGCCCGTCCGGGTCGTCGCGGCGGTCGGGGAGGTCCATCCCGTTCAGAACGTTGAGGGCGATCAGGGCCGCGATGCCCTGCCCGTTCGGCGGAATCTCGTGGACGAGGTGGTCGCCGTAGCGGGCGTGGATGGGCGTGACCCACTCCGAGCGGTGGGCGGCGAGGTCGGAGGCGCGCAGGAGCCCGCCCGTCGCGCGGGCGTGGGCGTCGATCCCCTCGGCGAGTTCGCCCTCGTAGAAGGCAGCGCCGTTCGTCTGGGCAACCAGCTCCAGCGTGCGGGCATGGCCCTCGCTGCGCCACAGGGCACCGGGCGCGGGCGTGAAGCCGTCCGGCGCGAAGACCCGGAACCATTCCTTCATGACCGGGAGGTTCAGGCTCCGGTAGATCCCCGTAGCCCGCGCCCACCCCGCGGCCAGCACGGGCGAGAGCGGGTAGCCCTCTCGAGCGTAGCGGATGGCGGGGGCCAGCACGTCGGCGAAGGGCAGGCGGCCAAAGCGCGCGTGCAGGTCGGCCCAGCCGCGCACCGCGCCGGGCACGGTCACGGGCGTCCAGCCGTGCCGGGGCATCTCGCCCCCGGGCAGGGCGTCCAGGGTCAGCGCGGCGGGGGCGGCCCCGCTGGCGTTCAGGCCATGCAGCTCGCCCCCCGCCCACACCAGGGCGAACAGGTCGCCGCCGATGCCGTTGCTCGTCGGCTCCACGACCGTCAGGGCGGCGGCGGTGGCGATGGCCGCGTCCACGGCGTTGCCCCCGGCTTGCAGGACGCTCAGCCCGGCCTGCGCGGCGAGGGGTTGGCCGGTGGCGACCATGCCCCGGCGGGCGTACAGGGGTCGCCGAACGGTCGGGTACTCCGGGTTGAAGGTCACGGGAGACAGGGTAGTACGGCGGGAGGCCGCGTATCACCGATACGTGATCCATTCCGAAGAGGGAGAAGGTTACGCCGCCCTCCCTGTCTCATGCCCGAAGGCGATCCCGCAGGTGCACGAAGGTTTCATCCTCCATTCCGCCTGATCGGAGGTACGTTTCCACACTCCCGTACGTTCCTCGCAGGTGGCCGAACAGGGCCAGCATGGTGTCGGCCCTGGCCTGCTGAAACGATGGCAAGCGGGCACGGCCCTCACCCTCCGGCACGGCGGCTAGCTCCTCGGCATAGTGCCGCCCCAAACATTCGTCCGTCAGCGCGAAGTCCGCGGCGATCACTTCCGGGGCGACGCCCGCCACCTGCAGGGCGAGGGCGACGACCACACCCGTCCGGTCCTTGCCCGCATGGCAATGGACGGCAACCCCACCTGTCGGGGCACCCGCAATAGCCCGCAGGGCGCTCACCACCTGCCGGGGATAGCGCTCCAGCATGATGCGGTACACCTCGAGGACCGTTTCGGCGGCCTGAACGAGGTCGCGCCCCTCCGTGTCCGCCTCGTCGAAGAGGGGGACGTTCAGGTACTCGGGGTCATCCCTCAGGGGACTGGGGAACCGCTCGGCCTCCCAGCCTGAACGCAGGTCCACCACCCGCCTGATTCCAGCCTGGCGTAAGGCCACGACCCCGGTTTCCCCGAGGCGGTCGTGATTGTCACTCCGAATCAGGGCGAGCGGCCGGATGGTGCGGCCATCCAACGTCGGCAGTCCGCCGAGGTCACGCGCATTCTGGCACTGGCCCCAGGGGAGACGGCGGGCGGCGAGGGAGGTCATCCCCGGCAGTGTAAGCGACCCGTCCACGCGAATGCCCCGACCATCCCAGGCCGGGGCTACCGGGAGGACGGGCGTTACCGGGGAGCCTGCGCCAGCGCCGCTTCCAGGTCGGCGGAGGTGATGGGCCGCGCCTGGGCGCCCACCCGGGTGGCGGCGAGCGCCCCGGCGGCGTTGGCGGTGCGGGCCGCCTGGGCGAGCGGCTGGCCGGTGAGGACCGCGTGGGCAAAGGCGGCGGTGAAGGTGTCGCCCGCGCCGGTCGAGTCCACGACCTTGCCCTCGGGCCGGATGGGATCCACGAGTTCGGTCTCGGTGGGGGTCCAGACGATGCTGCCCAGGCGCCCCACCTTCACGACGACCCGCCGCGCGCCCGCCTCGCCGAGCTGCGCGAGCGCCGCGCTGATGCTCGTCGTGTTCGTCAGGGCCAGGAGTTCGTGCTGGTTGAGGGTCAGGTAGTCGGCCCCGATCACGTTCTCGATCAGGTCGGTGCCCACCTTGTTCACGGCCCCGGTCCCCAGGTCCACGAAGACGGGGACGGGTTTCTTGGCCTTCTGCGCCGCCTCGATGGCCTTCAGCGTGTACTCGCGCTGCGGCCCTTCCGTGAGGCTGTAGGCGCTGACGATGAGGGCGTCGGCCCCCTCGATGTCCTTTTTCTTGAGCCTCGCGGGGTCGAGCTGGCGGTTGGCGGCCCCGTCGCTGATCATGGCGCGGGCGCCGTCGGGAGTCTGCATCACGGTGATCGTGCTCGTGAGGTGGTCGGGGTCGCGCTGGATGGCCGTCTGGACGACGCCGCTTTCGCGCACGCGGTCCAGGGCGTATTCGGCGAAGGGATCGTTGCCCACCCGGGCGGCGAGCGTCACCGTGTGGCCCAGCCGGGCCAGGGTCACGCTGATGGTGCCGCCCGCCCCGCCGGGCTCCATGGTGGCGCGCCTGGGGGCGACCTCTTCTCCGGGGGCGGGCAGGCGGTCAAGGTGATAGAGGTGATCGACGGTCACGTCACCGATAACGTAAAACTTCACGGGGAAACCTCCGGGCCAGCCTGAAACGGCCCTCAATGCACCGCGCTCCTCGGGGAGACGCAGGCGCCGAAAGTGACAAACTGGCGTTTGAAACGCCGTTCTAACGTACCACGCCGAGCCGCCGGGCAACGTCAAGGAGGTCCGGGAGGGGCACGTCCTCGGCGCGCACGTCGGGGCGCAGGCGCGCGGCCTCCACCGCCGCGGCCACCGCCTCCCCATCCAGGCCCGCCAGGCGCAGGTTGTTCCGCAGGGTCTTGCGGCGGTGGTGCAGGGCGGCCTCCACAAATTTCAGGAAGGCCGGGTCGGGCAATGGCCGGGAGCGGTCGAAGTCCAGCCGCACCACGCTGCTCGTCACGTCGGGGGCGGGCAGGAAGGCGCCGCGGGGCACGTCGCGCAGGTGGCGGACGGTGCCGTGCAGGGCGGCCAGCGCGCTCAGGAAGCCGTAGTTGTCGTCGCCGGGGTGGGCCGCGAGCCGCTGCGCGACCTCCTTCTGGACGAGGACGGTGGCCGAGAGGACCCCCGGCGCCCCCATGAAGCGCGAGAGCAGCACCCCGGTGATGTAGTACGGCAGGTTGGCGATGACGCGCGTGCCGGGCGGGAGGGAGGCGTAGTCGAAGTCGAGGGCGTCGCCCCAGACCACCTTCACATCTAGCTCCGCGAGCGTCTCGGCGAGGACGGGTTTCAGGCGCTCGTCCTTTTCCAGCGCGGTGACGATAGCGCCGCGCGAGGCGATCTCGCGGGTCAGGACGCCCAGGCCGGGGCCGACCTCCAGCACCGGGACGCCGGGGGCCGCGCCGCCCGCCTCGGCGATGGCGCGCAGGATGTTGCCGTCGATCAGGAAGTTCTGCCCCAGGCTTTTGGTCGGCCTCAGCCCGTGGCGCGTGAGGAGTTCGCGCACCCGGGCGGGCGAGTAGAGCGGGAGATCGGTGGTGGAGTTGGGCTGGGTCACGGGGGTCCTGTTGAGCGGACACGGACAGGGTTCCGCGCCGGGCGCGTCAGTATACTCCGCGCATGACGGACCCCGCCCCCCCACCGAACCCCTCACCGCCGAGCCGCCCCGGGACTGGACGGCGTTCGCCCGCGCGGGCGAGTGGCGGCGGGCCCTGGCGGCCGCCCGCCTCGCGGGGGCTCCGCCCGAGGTGGTCGCCGCGCTCGACGGGGCGGTCGGCGTGCAGGACGGCGTGCGGGCGCGGCGCCCGGGACAGGCGCGGCGCAGTTGGGCCGCCACCCAGGAGGCGCTGGAGGCGGCGCGGGCGCGCGGCCTGACGGGTGAGGCGGCGCTGCTGACCTCCCTACTGTCGCCCGGCACGCTCACCCCCGCGCTGGCGGCCCTGGAGGGGCTGGGCAACGGGAGCGGCGGCGAGACGGAGCCGGGCGCGCTGCGGGAGCGGTTAACCCCGGCCTTCGCGCACCCCCTGACCCGGGCGGAGGCGCTGAACGCGGTCGGCGTGCTGCACGCGCTGCGCGAGGAGCCGGGCGAGGCCCGCGGGGCGTTCGAGGAGGCGCTGGGCACCGACCCCAGCCACTACCGGGCGATCACGAACATCGGCAACCTGGAGCTGGAGGCGGGACAGCCCGGGGCGGCGGAGACCCGCTACCGCGAGGTGCTGCGGCTCAACCCCGACTACGACGGGGCGCACCACAATCTCGGGGTGGCGCTGCGGCGGCAGGGCAAGGTGTACGAGTCGGTGGGCTCGATCCGCCGCGCCCAGCGCCTGAGCGTGAAGCGCTCGCAGGAGGACACCCGCGAGGAGATGCGCGAGCAGTTCCGCACAAACGCCCGGCTGCGGACCCTGCGCTGGGTGCTGCTGGCGGCGGCGGTGCTCATCCTGTTCCTGATCGTGCGCGGGGCGGGCCACTAGGATGCCGGAGTTCGTGTACGCCCCGGGGGGGGTGCGCGCCCTGGACGCGCGGCTGGAGGCGGCGGGCCTCCTCGACCTCGCCATGGAGGAGGCGGGCCGGGCGGTGGCGGACGCCGTTCATGAACGCTTCCCCGGGCGCCGGGTCCTGCTCCTGGCGGGGGGCGGCGCGAATGGTGGGGACGCTCTGGTGGCCGCGCGGCACCTCGCGGCGGTGGGACATGGGGTGGAGGTCCTCGCTGCCCCGGCCAAGCATCCCCTCACCCGGCTCAACCGGCGGCGGCTGGCGGCCTTCGGGGTGAAGCTGGGACCGCTGGCCCCGCAGGCCGTCACCCGCGCCTCCCAGAGTGCGGACGTGCTCGTGGACGGATTGCTGGGGACCGGCTTCACGCCACCGCTGCGCCCAGAACTCGTTGGGGTGGTTGAAGCGGTGAACGCGGCGCGGGCCGGGGGCGCAAGGGTCGTCGCCATCGACCTGCCGAGCGGCTTGGACGGGGCAAGCGCCGACGCGCCGGACGAGTCGGTGCGTGCCGACCTGACCGTGACCCTGACCGGCCTCAAGACCGCGCTGCTGTTCGGCCCCGCCGCGCACGGGGTTGGGGAAGTCGTGCTCGCGCCGCTGCGGGTGCCGGGAGAGTGGCGGGCGGAGCATGCCCTCGCCACCCGGCCCACCGACGCGGAGGTTGCGGCGCTGCTGCCCATGCGCTCCCCCGACGCCCACAAGGGCACCGCCGGGCGGGTGTGGGTGGTCGGGGGGCATCCCGGCACAGTTGGGGCGGCGGCCCTGGCGGGGTTGGGGGCGCTGCGGGCGGGGTCAGGGCTGGTGACGATTCACTCATCCGCGGACGTTCCCCTCGTCACGCCCGAGTTGATGGTTCGGCGGCACGCGGAGTTGGGCCGGGCGCTGGAGGAGGCGCGGGCGCACGGGGCGCCGGACGCCCTGTGTGTGGGAATGGGATTGGGGCCGGACGCCGTCCATCTGGCCCGGCAACTCCTCGCCTGGAACATTCCCACCGTCCTCGACGCCGACGCCCTTCAGCCCGAACTCGCCGGGGCCGGGCACGTTGTCTGCGTCTGGACACCCCACCCCGGCGAGGCGGCTCGGCTGCTGGGGACGAGTACAGGGGAGATCACGCGCGATCCGCTGACAGCCGCGAGAAGGCTGCAGGAGCGCTTCGGGGGCGTAGTCGTGCTTAAGGGCGGCCCCTCCGTGGTCGCGCACGCGGGGGGGCTCAGCATCAGCCGTGGCGGACACCCCGGGATGGCGAGCGCGGGCATGGGGGACACCCTCTCCGGGGTGATTGCGGCGCTGCTGGGGCAAGGTTTGTCGGCCCCTGACGCCGCCGCGGCGGGGGTGCGGCTGCACGCGCGGGCGGGGGAACGGGCCGGGGCACGGCACGGCTACGGGCTGATCGCCACCGACGTGAGCGCGGAGTTGGGGGGGGCGTGGCTCGACCTGCGGGGGATGGGGTAGGCTGAACCCCACACATGCAGGGACTCCTCTCCGACCTGCCCCTGATGGGGATTCTGGAACTGGTGAACACCACCCGGCAGACCGGCGTGCTCGACGTGAAGGCCGAGGTGCCCTACACGGTCGCCTTTGTGGGCGGCGAGATCGTGGGCGGCGGCATTCTCGACTGGCTGGGCGTGGACGCGCTGCACGCCAGCCCGATGCTTCCCGACGAGGGCAGTTTCGAGTTCAAGCCGAGCGCCGTGACCGGCTCGCCCCTGGCCCCCTACGATCACTTTATGACCGACTGGGCGCGGGCTTCCGACGAGTGGGAGCAGATCTGCGCCGTGATCGGCAGCCCCAGCCGGGTCTTTCAGGGGGGCGTGCCGCTCTTCGACGAGCCGGGGGGCCGCAGCGTGCGCGGCGCGGCGCGGCAGGCCGAGCTGCCCCTCTTCGAGGTTGCCCAGACCCTCGCCGAGGCGGTGCGGCAGGGCCGGGTAGAACCGACCGGGCGCTACGCCTGGCACAGCCTGCGCCTGCGCTCGGGCACGACCCGGGTGACGCCGTCCCCCGTGGCAAGGGCGCTGGACGGCGAGCGCAACCTCGGCGAGGTGATCGCCGGGGGCCTGGACGAGTGGGCCGTGCGCGACCACCTCCTCGCCGAAATTCGTGCGGGGCTGCGGTTCCCCGGCAGCGGCTGGGTCCTGCGCGACCTGATCTGGGAGGAGAAGCACCTGCGGTAGGGGGAAGTTTTGCTTCCTCCCCCACCAGGGGCCGAGTGCCGCGCGGAGGGCTCTCACAGAGAAAAGCCCTGCAGGCCGGCCAGAAGGCCCCTCCCCCTTGAACGCCTGATGTGCAAGGGAAAAAACGCCGTCTGGGCCGTGTGCTGCTCCCTCTCCCCCTGCGGGAGGGGGCGGACGAGCGCGGCCCGTCTTCGGGCCAAACGAGAACTTCACTCCTGCTTGCCCAGCTTCCCGGTCCTGTCACGCCCATCCAACGTCCTGAGGGGGGAGGCCAGGTGGGGACGAACAGGGCTGGCGTCCAGGGCCAGTGGAAGAGCCACCCTTCCCAGACGACGCAGTGAGGGACACCGCTCAAGCTCAGGAAAAAGAGGGGCGGGCGTGGAATTCCGCGCCCGCCTCTCCTCCTGCCCCGCTCAGATTTCGGCGTGTGCCGGGGCCATCCGCTCGCCCTTCTGCCGGGTCGGCATGCTGAGGTTGGGCATCATCAGCGTGGCGAGGAAGGCGAGGGCCGCCACCACGATGGAGTAACGGTAGATGGAGGCGACGGTCTGCGCGAAGGCAACCTTCGTCGCGCGGGCACTCAGGAGCGCGACCTGCTCACCGTCGTTCACGCCCTTCAGGGCGGCGCTGAGCGCCTGCTGCTGGGCCTGCCGCGCGGCGGCGGCGGCAGCGGCATCAAGCCCCTGCTTGATCCCGGCCAGGATTTGCGCGCGGGCCTGCGGGCTGGCGAGCGCCTGCGCGGGAATCTGCGCGAGGCGGGCGCGCAACTCGGCGGGAAGCTGCGGGTTGGCCGCGGCGGCAGCGAGGCGGGCTGGATCGCCGCTGTTCACAGCCGCGGCGATGGCATTGTAGGCCTGCCCGAATCCGGCAGTCACGCCCGCGGCCACGCCCCCGGCGGGGATGTTCGTGAGCTGCTGTTTCGCCTCGTCAGGCAGCGTCTTGTTGTTCTGAATGGCGGCGATGGCCTCCCGGTCGCCCGTCTCGATGGCCTGCGTGACGTTGCGGCGCAACCCTGCGAAGGTCGCCCGGATCTGCTCGGGGCTCTGCGGCGTGGCGTTGCGGTCCTGGTTGCGGTTCTCGCCCGACCCGCTGCGAATCCCCGCGCTGATGCCCTTCAGGGTGGTGGCGACGGTGCCCTGCTGGGCGGCGGCCTGCGCGGCGAACTGGGTGGCGAGGTTGGTCGTCAGGCCCGCGGTGAGGACCGCGCCGAAGACGGCCGTGCCGATGGTGCCGCCCATCTGCTGGAAGAACTGCCCGGCGCTCGTCGCCACGCCGATCTCCCAGGGCTTGACCGAGAGTTGCAGGGCGGTCGTGTACAGCGGCAGCGCGGGACCCAGGCCCAGGCCCAGCAGGACCATCCTCAGCACCACGGCGGAGTAGGGCGTGTCGGCGTTCAGCGTGCTGAGGCTGAAAAAACCCAGCGCGGCGACGACCAGCCCGATCAGCATGAGGGGCTTGTAACGCCCGATGCGGCTGGCGATCTGGCCCGAGCCGATGGCCCCGATGATCAGGCCCACCGTCAGCGGAATGGTGGCGGTCCCCGCCTTGGTCGCGCTCACGCCCTGCACCTGCACGAGGTAGAGGCTCAGGAAGAGGATCGCGCCGAGAAAGCCCGCCCCGATCAGGAAGCGCGCGACCGCCCCCCAGGCGAAGGTCGGGTTGCGAAAGAGGGTCAGCGGCAGGATGGGGCTGGGGTGCCGGGACTGGGCGAACAGGAAGGCGATCAGGGCGGCGGCGCTCAGGCCGAAGAGGCCCAGGATGGTGGGGCTCGTCCAGCCATAGTTGCCGTCCGCGCCCCAGGTCAGGGCCAGCAGCAGCGGCACGGCGAACACGATGATGAGCGCGGCGCCCAGCCAGTCCACCCGCGCCTGGAGCCCGCTGGCGAGGCGGGGCATCTTGCTGGCGATAAAGGCCAGCGCGATCAGGCCCAGCGGCAGGTTCACGTAGAACACCCAGCGCCAGGAGATGTTGTCGGTCAGGAAGCCGCCCAGCAGCGGGCCGATCACGCTGCTCAGGCCGAACACGGCGCCGAAGAGGCCCTGGTAGCGGGGCCGGTCGATGGGTTCGAACAGGTCGGCGATGATGGCGAAGGCGACCGAGCCCAGCGCCGCCGCCCCGATCCCCTGAAGGCCGCGGAACACGACGAGCTGCATCATTCCGCCGCCGAAGAGGTCGCCCAGGAAGGGCTCGCCGCTCAGGCCGCACAGCGCCGAGCCGAACAGGAACACCAGGATGCCGAACATCAGAATGGGCTTGCGCCCATACAGGTCCGAGAGCTTGCCGTAGATGGGCACGAGCGCCGTGTTCGTGAGGAGGTAGGCGGTCGTGACCCAGGTGTAGAGGTTCAGGCCGTTGAGGTCGGCGGCGATACGCGGCATGGCGGTCGCCACGATGGTCTGGTCGAGCGCGCTGAGAAACAGCCCCAGCAGCACGCCGAACAGGATCACGCGCTTGGTCGCCATGTCGAGGGTCTGCGCGTAGTTGATGCGCGCGGGCGGGGCGCCTTGGGGAGTGGGGGCAGTCATGAATCCTCCTGGGAAGGGGGGGCGCAGCCGGGGCCGGAGCCGACCTCGGCGACCAGGGCGCGGACGGCGGCGGTGGCGGCGCGAATCGTCTCGGGTCTCACCTCGCGGAAGGCCGCCTCGTAGGCCCCGATGAACTGGGCGTCCATACGCGTCACCACGTCCAGCCCCTGGGCGGTGGGAACGACGAGCTTTTCGCGGCGGTTCTCCGGGTTCTCCCGTCGCTCGGCGAACCCCCGGCGCACCAGCCGCTCCACGAGGTGGCTGGCCGCGGGCAGGCTCAGCCGGGCGCGTTCCGCCAGCGCCGAGACGGTCAGGGGCGCCTGGGCGCGAAGCTGGTGCAGGGCCGTCATCTGGGTAAAGGTCAGGTCGTGGTCCTGAAGCTCGTCCTGCATGTTCAGGAGGACCCGGCTGCTGATCAGGCGGTGCAGCCGCTTCATCTCCTGACCGAGCCGGGCGGCGTCGGTGCCCGTGTCCCCGTTCGGTGCGTTGGCCTGGGCGGTGGGATCCATCATGGTTCCAAGCTTGGAAGTATCTCAATCATAAGACGGTATGATGAACCCCAAAGCCGGGCAGATCAAGCCCGGAAAAGGGCCTAGGCCAGAGCGCCTAGGTTCGCGGGTGGCCGCGCCGGGGAGAACGGGGACACCCCGCAAAGGCCACGCCGGCCAGCACCTCCCGCGCCCCGTCGTCAGCGGCGAGGGCGTAGGCGAGGGAGTTGTGGCTGGCCCGGCAGGGCGTCGCTCCCCGGCAGGCAGCGAGGTCCCGCGCGGCCAGGGCGAGGAGGCGGGGGGCGAGCCAGCCGAGGTTATCCAGCACGAAGGGCACCCGGTACTGCACGAGCATCGGCGCCGCTTCGGGGGCGTCGTGACGTTTGTGGGCAAAGGCCAGCCAGGCGAGCAACTCCGCTTCCTCCGCCTCCGCGACGGCATGGGGACCGGGATGGATCAGCCACCACGTCGGCCCGCCTTGCACATCCCGGCCCTTGGTCACGATGTAGCGGTGGTTGACCGTCAGGGGCAGGAAGTACCTGCTCCCGGTCGTCGGGTTGAAGTGGAAGCGGCGGTCATCGCCCTCCAGCCCCAACCCCGTGAGCAGGTCGCCGACCAGATCGAGGTACGCGGCGGCCTCCGCGTGACCGGAGAACCGCCACAGGTTCTGGAGGAGGCTGGGGTCGAACATCCGGCCTTCATTCTGAACGTGCCTACCAGTGGTCATGCTGAGCCGCAGGCCAAGCATCCCCCAGCGGGCATCCGGGACCCTTCACGCCGCTCGGGGTGACACCCCCTTGCTGGACCCGCCTATCGGACCGGTTCAGGAACAGGTTTGCCGGAGGCCACGCCCCTGAGCAGACCCAGCGCGTACTCCCCCATCCGGCGGGGAATGTCCACGCCCGTCGTGCTCACCGAGTTCTTGAACTCCATCGTGTGGTTGATCTCGATGACGAGCAGGCCACGCCCCGGGTCCTCCACGAGGTCGATGGCGACGATCTCGCCGGAGACAGCCGCCGCCGCCCGCCGGGCGAGGTCCGCGATTTCCGGCGTGACGGGGCAGTTGCTCGCCCTCGCGCCGCGCGCCGTATTCGTGATCCAGTGTTCGGAGGTGCGGTAGATCGCCCCGATGCACTCGCCGCCGACCACGAAGGCGCGGATGTCGCGCCCCGGCTTGCGGATCAGCTCCTGCACGTAGAAGACGCCGTGCTGCGGGCCGCCCAGCACCTCCTTGTGCTCGATGATCGCCTCGGCGGCGTCGCGGTCGTTGATGCGGCTCACCATGCGGCCCCAGGAGCCGACGGTGGGCTTGAGGACAACCGGGTAGCCCAGTTCCTCGATCAGCGCGAGGGCGGCCTCACCGTCGAAGGCCACGCCGGTGCGGGGGGTGGGCAGGTCCGCACGGGCCAGCGCCGCGTTCGTGGCGAGCTTGTCGCCACACAACTCGATGACGTGGGCGGGGTTGATCACCCGCACGCCCAGCCCCTCCAGCGCCCGGGTGACGGCGTGCCCACGCGACTGGCTCACGCAGCGTTCGAGCGCCACACGCCAGGGCACACGCCCCGCATCGTCGAAGGTCACGCGCAGTTGCGGCGTGTAGACCTTGTCGTAGGGCACGCCGAGGCTGTCCAGCGCCTCGAAGAGCATCTTCTCGTCGGGGCGGATGCGGTCGTAGAGAACAGCTAAGTCGGCCATAGGGCTCCGGGGAGCAGTCAGCCGTCAGCGTTCGGCATCCCGGCTGACGGCTGAACGCTTATTCCCCCCAGTCCTCCGCTTCCTGCGGGGCCTGCTCCAGCCGGGGCGGGTCGATGGACACCACCTCGTACTCCACCCCGGTCTCGTCGTCGATGACGAGTTCGCCGAGTTCGGGGTCGGTCAGTTCGATGGTGGCGCCCGTCTCTGGGTTTTCAAATTGAATGGTAGGCATGGTCCTCTCCTTGCGAATGGTAGGCTAACGCTCCTAACAGTTTGCAGACGCTATTGTCTAGCCTACTCCGCCTCCTCGAACTCCAGCTCGATGCGGGCGCGGCAGTGGGGGCAGGAGACGATGCTCGCCACGTGTCCGGCCTCGGCCTCGATGATGGGGGCCTCGGCCAGCATGTCCTCGGTCACGTCGAATTCCTCGCCGCAGCTCGGGCAGGTGGTCAGCACGCCCAGCAGCTCCAGCTCGAAGTCCTCGCCGGGGCCGTTGCGGGTCACTTCCATCTCAGCGTTGCAGGAGTCGCACACGATCACGTCGCCCACCGACAGGTCGGCGCGGTCGGCGTCGGTGAGTTCCAGCACCTCGGCGCACACGGGGCAGTCGATTTCCAGGGTCGCCATAACCCCAGTTTACGGGGTGGGCTCCTGCGGCTGCTCCCCCGGAAAGCGCCCGTACTTCTTGAAAAAGGCCAGGATGCTCCCCTCCCGCAGCGCCTCGCGCAGGAACTCGGGCGGCGGCGGAAGCTGAATCGTGCCGCCCGCGTACGTCAGCACGCCGGTCTGGGCGTCCAGGCTCACCTCGTCCCCGTCCTGGAACGTGCCGGTCAGGTCGGCCTCGAAGGCGGGGATGCCCAGGTTCAGCAGGTTGCGGTAGTGGATGCGGGCGAAGGAGGGCGCGACGATGCCGCCGATCTGGAGCTTTTTCAGCGCCTGCGGGGCATATTCGCGGCTGGAGCCCAGGCCCCAGTTGCGCCCGCCGATGAGCACGTCGCCGGGCCGAACCTGCGCGGCGAACTCGGGACGGATGTAGTGGAAGGCGAAGGTCTGAAACACGTCCTCACCCGCCATAAAGGGCGCGAACTTCCCGGGGAGGATGTCGTCGGTGTTGACCGAGTCGCCGAATTTCCAGATGCGGGGCATGGGGTCTCCTCTTACGATGGCGGGAGATGACGGGAATGCTAACGGCTGACTTCGAGGATTTCTTGCGGCTCCTGAACGAACGGCAGGTCCGGTATGTGGTCGCTGGAGGGTTTGCCATCGCCGCGCATGGCACGCCGCGCTACACGAAGGACCTGGACGTGTGGGTGGAAGTGAGCCCGGAAAACGCCGAGCGTCTGCTGCTGGCCCTGGACGATTTCGGCATGGCCTCGCTTGGTCTGACCAGCGCCGACCTGGAGGAGCGGGACATGGTGCTGCAACTGGGGTACGAGCCCAACCGGATCGACATTCTGACCGGCTTGACCGGAGTTGAGTTTCACGAGGCGTACCCCCGGCGCGTGCTCCTCCAGCTCGGTGAACTCCGGGTCCCTTTTCTTGCCCGCGAGGACCTGATCGCTAATAAGCGGGCGCTGGGACGACCCCGGGACCTGGCCGACATTGAGGACCTACAAGCGGACGACCTAGAATGAGGGCCGTGAAGCCCGGACTGGCCGTGCGGAAATTCAAGCTGGGGCAGGAGCCACCCGCCCGCGAAGAGTGGCGTGACAAGACCTCGGCCGAACGTGTGCTGGAGGTCGAGCGGCTGCGCCGGATGGCGGTGGGGCTGACGGGTGACCCGGACGTGCCGGGGAAGCGGGAAGTTACCGGACGCCGACATTTCGGCCGGTAGGGCGGATGGAGTGGAAGGCGAAGGTCTGAAACACGTCCTCGGCCGCCATGGAGGGCGCGCACTTGCCGGGGAGGATGTCGCCGGTGTTGACGGAGTCGCCGAACTTCCAGACGCGGGGCATGTCAGTTGATCTCCAGACGATACGAGGCACAGGCGAAGGTCACGGCGTCCACCGCACGCGCGAAACCGTGAGGAGCAGTGACTCGCAGGAAGACCTTGCCACTTTCCTCTTTCGCTATACCAACGGTCAGCACACCGAGAGGAAGGTCGTACCAAAGGCCCTCGTCGTAATTGGTGCCGCTCAGCCCACCCTCGAAAGCCCCTCTCATCCCCTCGTCGAGGACCGTTTCTCCCACGCGGGCAAGGAGTTCCAGACAGGGCAGGAAGTTCGCGCCGAGAATCCAGGCGGAATGCGCCCTCATGCCCCCACCGTCGCCTTTACGTCCTCCGGTAGCGCGATCCGCCCCGCCACCGCCGTCGCCGCCGCCACTGCGGGCGAGGCGAGGTAAATCCTCGCGTCCTTATCCCCCATGCGCCCGATGAAGTTGCGATTGGAGGTCGAGACGCAGACCTCGCCGGGGGCGAGCACCCCCTGGTGACGCCCCATGCACGGCCCGCAGCCCGGCGTGCCGAGCACCGCGCCCGCCTGCATCAACGTGAGCAGGGTGCCGTCCGCCATCGCCTCCTCCATAACCTGACTGCTCGCGGGGATGACGAGGAGACGGGTGGAGGGGTGGACCTTCTGCCCTCTCAGGACCTCGGCGGCGGCGTGCAGGTCCTCGATACGCCCGTTGGTGCATGTACCGATAAAGACCTGATCGACCTTCAGGCCACGCAGCTCTGACACATCGTGAACGTTGTCCACTTCACTTGGGGCGCTCATGCGGGGGCGCAGGGCGGAGAGGTCGATCTCGACCTCGCGGATGTACCCCGCGCCAGGATCGGGATACACCCAGTCGGGGATGTCGTAGCCGTAGTCGGTGAGGATTTCACCACCGGGGACGACGAGTCCGGCTTTCGCGCCCGCCTCCACGCACAGGTTCGCCAGCGTCATTCGCTCGCCGCGGGTAAAACGGTCTCCCGCGTGCATCTCGATGCTCTGGTAGGTGGCACCGTCCGCCCCCAGCACCCGGATCATCTCCAGCGCGGCGTCCTTGGCCGTCACGCCGGGCCGGAGGTCGCCCGTAAACGTCACCCTCACGCTTTCGGGCACGCGCAGCCAGGTCTTGCCGCTGGCGGCGGCGAGGGCGATGTCGGTCGCGCCCATCCCCGTGCCGAAGGCGGCGACCGCGCCGTAGGTCGTCGAGTGGCTGTCCGAGCCCAGGACGATCCAGCCCGGCTGCGCGAGGCGTTCCTCCATCAGCACCTGGTGGCAGATGCCGCGCCCCACGTCGAAGAGCCGAACGCCCGTGGCGGCGGCGTACTCGCGCGCCTCCTTCTGGGCCTGCGCGACGCTGACGGTGGAGGCGGGGGCGACGTGGTCGATCACGATGGAGACGCGCTCCGGGTATTTCGGCGCGGCGTCCAGGTCGCGGCGCATCCGCTCGATGAAGCTCTGGGCGATGGAGTCCACGACCATGACCTGATCGACATCCACCACGGCGAGGTCCCCGGCATAGACGGTCTGCGCGCCGCGCCGGGACAGAATTTTTTCCGCCATCGTCTGCGGGCGGGGAAGGGAGGCGGTCATGGTCGCCATTCTCGCGCGAATAGGGGGCGAGGGTATGAGCTTGAATGCTCAAATAGGTCCGAGGCCTAACGATTGTAAGGCCACTGTCTGCCGGGCGGTTCCGCCCTATCCTGGGGGCATGGTCAAGCTGGAAGAAACCCCTCTCCCCGGCGTGGGGGTGCGGCACGATTTTGACGGCCGCTTCGGCAAGCGCGTGGGCGTGATCACGCACCGGGATGGGCGGCGGGAAATCTTCGTCTCGCGCCGCGACGACCCGGACGCCTGCGGGCAGAGCATCGTCCTGAGCGACGAGGAGGCCGAGGCGATGGCCGACCTGCTGGGCGGCAGCACGATCACCCGGCACGTGTCGCGCCTCTCGCAGGACATCGAGGGCCTGGCGATGGACTGGGTGAGCCTGCCCGGCATCAGCCCCTACGCGGGGCGGCTCCTGGGCGACACCATGATGCGCACGCGCACCGGGGCGAGCATTGTGGCGATCATGCGGGACGGGCACGCGGTTCCCGCCCCGGGGCCGGAGTTCCCGCTGCGCGCGGGGGACACGCTCGTCGTGGTGGGCACACCCGAAGGAGTGGTCCGCGCCGCGAACCTGCTGAACGGCGGGGCCTGACCTCCCCCACACCCCCTTCCCGCACGCCGTCCCCGCCTCTTTCCCCTTTCGACGAGGTTCGACGTGCCCTTGGCTCAACTCTTTCTGGAACTCGGCGCGGTCATCCTCGCGCTCGCCTTCGTGGGCCGGGCCGCCGGGCGGCTGGGCATCACGCCCATCCCGCTGTACCTGCTCGCGGGGATCGGGCTGGGGGCCTTCATGTCGCTGGGCGACGCGCCCACGGAGTTCATCCACATCGGGGCGGAGATCGGCGCCGTGCTGCTGCTGTTCACGCTGGGGCTGGAGTACACCAGCCAGGAATTGCGCGACAACCTGCGGGCGAACCGGCAGGTCGGCCTGCTGGACCTGGGGCTGAACTTCACACCGGGGTTGCTGGCGGGCTTCGCCCTGGGCTTCCCGCCGCTGGCCGCCGTGCTGCTGGGGGGCGTGACGTACCTCACCTCCAGCGGCATCGCCTCCAAGGTGCTGGGCGACCTGGGCAGGCTGGGCAACCGCGAGACGCCCGTGATCCTGTCCGTCTGCGTGCTGGAGGACGTGGCGATGGCGGCCTACCTGCCGGTGGTGGCCGCGCTGCTCATCGGCGGGACGCTCATCGCCATCGAGATCAACCTGCTGGTGGCCCTCGCCGCGTTCGCGCTGGCCTTCTTTCTGGCGCTGCGCTACGGGCACGTCCTGAGCCGCCTGATGAACGTGCAGAGCAACGAGGCGCTGCTGCTCAGCGTGTTTGGGCTGGTCCTCGTCGTGGCGGGGGTGGCGGACCTGCTGAAGGTTTCCGCCGCCATCGGCGCCTTTCTGGTCGGCATCGCCCTGTCGGGCGAGGTGGCCGAGCGTGCCCGCGGGCTGATCGAGCCGCTGCGTGACCTGTTCGCCGCCGTGTTCTTCGTGTTTTTCGGGCTGCAACTGGACTTAAGCAGTGTGCCGGGCGTGCTGCTGCCCGCGCTGGGGCTGGCTGCCGTCACGAGCGCCACCAAATTCATGACGGGTTGGTGGGGCGCGGCCCGCGCCGGGGTGCAGACCCGTGGCCGGTTTCGCGCGGGGACGACCCTGATCGCGCGCGGCGAGTTCAGCATCCTGATCGCGGGGCTGGGGTTGGAATTGGTGCCCACGTTGGGACCGCTCGCCGCGGTGTACGTGTTGCTGACTGCCATTCTCGGCCCGGTGCTCGCCCGCTTCGACGCTCAACTCGCGCCGCTCTTCGACCGGAAGCTGCGGGAGGTGCGGGCCTAAGAATTCGCCGCGCGGTGCAGGTGGCCCAGGAACGCGATCTGGCCCGCGTGGTGCGCCTCATGCAGGGCGAGATGGTGCAGCACCCACTCGGGCGTGACGGTGTAGGCGGGGAGGACACGCGGCTCCCGGAAGTCGGCCACGGTCATCACCCTGAGAGTGGCGAGCAGTCCCGAACGCACCCACGAGAGCCGCGCGAGGTGGCGTTCCCGCGTCTCCCCCCGCACCTCGCTCAGGCGGCCCTGCTCATCCCGCACATCTACCGGGAACCACTCCTCCCAGCCCCCGGGGAAGTCGTCGCCGCGCACTTCACTCCCCAGCCAGTCGAGTTCGATGGCTGCGAGGTGGTAGAGCGGGTCGCCCGCGCTGCTCAGGCCGGGGGCAGGTGCCCAGTCCAGGTTACGAATCCTCGCTGACCACTCTACGGCGCGCGAGCGCGCATCCTCCAGCCGCCACAGGGCCTGGCCGATGAGGGGATCGGCGGCCCCGCCGTCTGTACGTGCAGCGTCTTCATTGCCCTCAGCATGAACGAGCCGGGGGACAGCCGCACCCGCCGAATGATGGGACACTTGGACCTGAGCAACAAGGATGACGATTTTTGAGAACACCGTGGGAGAAAGGTGAGTATAGTGGGCACGCATGACGAAACGTTCTCTGCTGCCCATAGCCGCTCTCGCCGCCGTCTCGACCCTGGCCGCCTGTGCCCCCACCGCCACCACGGCCATGATCACCGACCCCATCCTTGCCCAGGGGCAGGTCTGGGTCATGACTCCGCAGGTCGCCGACGCCGGCCCCGCCCGGACCATGACGGTCGGGGTCCGTGACTTCAAGGTGAGGAACTCGGCCTCGTACGAGCCCACCTTCGTCCGAATGAACGACCGGGCGATGGCCGACCTGTTCTTCTATGACCCCGACGACTCGGACCCCGAATTCGTCTTCGCCATGCGGCTCACGAGCACGGGCAGCGGGGATTACGAGGCCTGCCTGGTGCGGGAACCCGGGGCCGTGGCGGTCGGGCAGCCCCTGAAGGGGGCCTACGCCAAGAATCTCGGGGACCGGAAGGTGTTCGACCTGTTCGACGACTACATCGACACGGGGAAGATGGACGGGCTGGCGTCCTGCACGCTGACCCGCACGAAGTAACGCGGACCTCCATCCTCTGACCCACAAATAGAAGGCCGGGGCTCTCGCACCCCGGCCCTCTGCCTTTACACCGCGAGCCCCTGCGCGTGGGCGCTCACGTCCTTCGTCTCGTACTGGCCGGGCGGCAGGCCGATCACCGGCATGTTGGCCTCGAACTCGTCGCGCCAGCCGACCTCGTCCAGGGCCTTTTTCCAGGCGCCGATGCTCTCGCTCTTGTAGATCGAGTAGGCGGCCATGCCCACTTCCGGGCCGCCGCGGGCGATTACGGACTCGACCCAGGCCCACTTGGCGGACACATTGCGGAGTTCGGCGGTCGTGCGCAATTCCTTCTGGATGCGCTTGAGGCGCTTCTCGATGGTCTGCACGCCCGCGAAGGGGTCCGCGAAGTGCGGTGTGTGCCGCTTGGGCACAAAGGGGCTGATGCCCAGCGCGACCCGGTTGATCTTCGCCAGGTCCTTGGTAAAGCTGATCAGCTCGGTGATGTCGTCGTCGGTCTCGGTCCCGAGACCGATCATCATGTAGACCTTGATGCCGGAGAAGCCCAGGTCACGGCTGATCTGCGCGGTCTTGATCAGGTCCTCGGTGGTAATCCCCTTCTTCAGCCAGCGGCGCAGGCGCTCGGAGGGCGCGTCAGAGGCGACGGTGAAAGTCCGCAGCCCGCCCGCCTTGAGGATAGCGGCCAGTTCCTCGTCCACCGTGTCGGCGCGAATGCTGGAGACGCCGAGCTTGATGCCGCGCTCAGTCAGCGTGCGGCCCACGTACTTGGTATGTGGGAAGTCGGAGAGCGCCGCGCCCACCAGCCCGACCTTCTCCACCCAGTCGGGGATGGTGTCGAGGAGTTCCTGCGCCTGGTTGTTGCGGTTGGGGCCGTACATCGTCCGGGCGAGACAGAAGGTGCAGGGACGCGGGCAGCCACGCTGCGCCTCGACCAGGAACATATTGCTGAGTTCCGAGTGCGGCGTGACGATCTGGCTGTAAGCGGGCAGCAGTTCCTTGGGGGCGGTCGCCCACGTCGGCTCGTGGACGTGCCGGGCGGGGAGGAAGATGCCGGGCATCCCGTCGATCAGGTCGTAGAACTCCTCGCGGGTGCTGGACTCGCGCAGGGCTTCGGACACCACGGGCACGATCTGCTCGCCGTCACCGATCACGATCACGTCGGCGAAGGGCGTCAGCGGGTAGGGGTTGGAGGAGGTGAAGGGGCCGCCGATCATCACGACGGGGTCGGTGTCGCTCCGCTCCTCGCGCAGCGGGTGCATCCCCGCTACGTCCAGCGTGCGGATGATGTTCGTCAGGTCCAGCTCGAAGGAGACGCTGAGGGCGAAGAGTTCGCAGTCGCCCGCGTCGCGCCCGCTCTCGACGGTGGGCAGGGCCTGCCCGGTGCGCTCGAACGCCTCGACGTCGTCGGGGAGGAAGGCCCGCTCGCAGGCGACGCCCTCCTCCTGATTGAACATGCGGTAGATGACCTGATAGCCGAGAGAGGCCATCCCCACGGAATAGCGGTTGGGAAACGCCAGCGTGACGCGGATGGGCGCCTGTTTGAAAAGGGTCCCGGTTTCCGCGTCGAGCAGCGGTTTGATTTGACTACGCCAGTAACTCAAGAAGCCTCCACGGTGCCTAAGGGGGAAGGGGCGCTGGGGGCTGAGGGTCGCTCAGGAGTCAGCGCACGTCACAATCGAATAGTTTAACGGATTTTGTTTTCCGAACTGAAGCGGGGGTTACGGCTTGGGCGTCAATCCAGGCGGCCCAGGAAGGCGTGCGTGCGGTAGGCGAGCGTCACCACGTCACCTCGCTGATGCTGGTCGAAAAGACGATCCAGTTCCCGTGTCATCGCCGGGTAAGCGGGGTCCTCCGGTGAAGGCAGGTAGCTCACGCTGGCGGCCAGGCCGTGCAGCCGCTCGCGGGTGAGCGGGAGGGGATTCTCAAACGTGATCCGCTCGAAGCCCCCGGGCAGGAGGTGGGGCAACTCCTGCTCGGGGACGCGGGTGGCGACATCCGGCGTGCCCACCTCCTGAAACGGGCGGACCGTCTCGCCGTAAGCCCTGTTGAAGGCCGTTTCCTCGCCCCGCCAGTCGTTCCAGACGAGCAGGACCTGACCGCCAGGACGCAGGATACGGCGGAACTCACGCACCGTGGGCTCGGGGGTGAACCAGTGGGCGGCCTGGGCGGCGGTGATCAGGGCGACGGAAGCGTCCGGCAGGCCGGTGGCCTCGCTCGTCCCGTCATGGACAGTGAGGCGGCCCGCCGTGATTTCCCCAGCCAGTGCCGCTGCCAGTTGGGCACGCATCTCGGGATTGGGCTCAACGGCGTGGACCTTCGCCCCCTGCCCGAGCAGCAGGCGGGTGAAGAGGCCGGTGCCCGCGCCAACGTCAGCGACGCCATCAAGGAGCAGGCCCCGCTCGGCAAGCCACAGCCCGAGAGCGTCCGGGTAGGAGGGCCGGGCCTGCGCGTACACCCCCGCCCTTCCCAGAAACCGGTCGGGAGTCCTCACTGCCGCGACCCGCGTGCAGGGCGCCACGCACTCGCAATGAAGTAGGTCAGGCCGCCCAGCAGGCCCGCCACGACCAGGAACCGCAGCAACCGCGCCAGCACACCCGCCATCCCGACCACGAAGGCGCCCAGCCCTACCAGGAGTTGCCCCGCCAGCCACACCAGCGCCAGCGCGGTGACGGCCAGCAGCACCACTCCGGCCAGGGCGATCAGGAGGCGTGTCATGGGGGGAGGATAGAGCGATAGGCGGTCAGCCGTCAGCCCTCGGTGAGAAGGGGGCACCCTAAAATCATCTGCTCCCCCCTCCCGCCCATTCTCCCAAAGGAAAGGGGGGCTCCACGCCCCCTTCGATTTCCCTGACAGAACTGTCCTCACAGTAGCCCCGAACTTTCCGTGGTGCAACCCTGAGACGTTTTTCCCGGCTTCACCGACAATACGGGCGGTCGCGCGGCCAAACCCACACGGCAGGCCGGGCGTTCGTCGCCCGGACGGGAGGTTGGATGACCACTCCGCAACACAGCGCCCTGGACTTTTTCCGGCAGCCTGGGCCCCACACCGACCTCGGCCCCTACCGCGCGGCCTTCCACGACCTGCCGCGTGATGTGCCCGCCCTCTGCGAGATCGTGCGCGGCCTGGTCCTGCACCCCTTCGACGCGCACCTGTTCGGCGTCCAGCTTCCGCCCGAACGGGATGCCCAGGACGGCTCCCACCGTGGCGTGCAGGCCAAGTTGCGCCGCATCCTCGAGCTGGATGGGCGTGACCTCACCCTGCCCAGACCACCGGAGCGGCGGCTCTCGGCGCACTGCATGAACTTCGCCGTCCTGCTCACTGCGCTGCTGCACCATCAGGGGGTGCCCGCCCGCGTCCGCAGCGGCTTCGTGATGACCGGGGAGGAACACTACAACCACTGGATCACGGAATACTGGCGGGACGAGGAGAACCGCTGGGTCCGGGTAGACCCGCAGCTCGGCCCCGAGCAGCGCCGGGCGGCAGGGGTGACGTACGACGCCCACGACCTCCAGCCCGGGCAGTTTCAGACGGCCACCGAGGTGTGGGCGCGCTGCCGGGGCGGGGAGAGCGGCGCGGTTCGCTACGGCTGGGACTGGAGCCAGCCTCAGGCGCACGGCTGGCCCTACCTGCGCGGACAGGTTGTGCATGACCTCGCTGCCGTCCACGGCGTGGACAGCTTTCCCAGTTCCGACCGCTGGGGCTTGATCGGCGCGGCAGGGGTGACCCAGGCCGACCTGGCGCTGCTGGACCGGGCCGCGGCCCTGACGAACCTCGGCAACGCTGCCTTCGGGGAACTCCGGGCACTTTACGAGGGTGACCCCCGACTCCGTGCCCCTGCACTTGCACCGGGAGCAGGACGCTCAAGCATTTGAAGAGAGAACCGTGTCAGGTGGAGCCCTTCACTCCGCTTAGGGTGACCATTCTTCTGTCAAACGCTCTCAAAAGTGGGGGCAGAGAGCCATCCCCGGCCCTCTGCCCCGCCCAACCTTCTTTACGCCTGGCGCATGTTCTCGATGATCCTGTCGGCGAACTGGCTGGTCTTCACCTCGGTCGCGCCCTCCATGTTGCGGGCGAAGTCGTAGGTGACGACCTTCTGCCCGATGGTCTGATCCAGGCCCCTGAGGATCAGGTCGGCGGCCTCGGTCCAGCCCATGTAGCGCAGCATCATCTCGCCGGACAGGATGACCGACGAGGGGTTGATCACGTCCTTGCCCGCGTACTTGGGCGCGGTGCCGTGCGTGGCCTCGAAGATGGCGTGGCCGGTCACGTAGTTGATGTTGGCGCCCGGCGCGATGCCGATGCCGCCGACCTGCGCGGCGAGCGCGTCGGAGATGTAGTCGCCGTTGAGGTTCAGGGTGGCGATCACGTCGTACTCGGTGGGCCGCAGCAGAATCTGCTGGAGGAAGTTGTCGGCGATCACGTCCTTGATGACGACGCCGTTCGGGAGCTGGAGCCACGGCCCGCCGTCGAGTTCCACCCCGCCGAATTCACGCTTGGCAAGCTCATAGCCCCAGTCGCGGAAGGCACCCTCCGTGAATTTCATGATGTTGCCCTTGTGGACCAGCGACACACTCTTGCGCCCGTTGTCGACGGCGTACTGGATCGCGGCGCGCACCAGGCGCTCGGTGCCTTCCTTCGAGACGGGCTTCACGCCGAAGGCGGAAGTCTCGGGGAAGCGAATCTTGGTGACGCCCATCTCGCCGATCAGGAAGTCGCGGAACTTGGCCGCCTCGGGGGTGCCCGCCTTGTACTCGATCCCGGCGTAGATGTCCTCGGTGTTCTCGCGGAAGATCACCATATCCACGTCCTGGGGCCGCTTGAGGGGGCTGGGCACGCCCTCGAAGTACTGCACCGGGCGCACGCAGGCGTACAGGTCGAGTTCCTGGCGCAGCGCCACGTTGATGGAGCGGATACCGCCGCCGACGGGCGTGGTCAGTGGCCCCTTGATGCCGAAGAGGAACTCATCAAAGGCGTCGATGGTCGCCTGCGGGAGCCACTCACCCTCGCCGTAGACCTGGACGCTCTTCTCGCCCGCGTAGACCTCCATCCACTCGATCTGGCGCTCGCCGCCGTAGGCCTGCTGCACCGCCGCGTCGAGCACCCGCACCGAGGCGCGCCAGATGTCGGGGCCGGTGCCGTCGCCCTCCACGAAGGGAATGATGGGGCGGTCAGGCACCTGGAGCTTGCCCCCCTCCATGCGGATCTTCTCGCCCTGGGTGGGCACCTGGATATGCGGATCGCTGAGCTGGGTCATGTCGGCCCAACTCTACCCCTCCCGCGCCTGAGAGGTGCATGGGTGTCTGTGTCACCCGAATGGTGTCGACGCGGTTCAACTTTTCACGCTCCTCCCCTCCCCCCGCTGCATGAAGCGACGTCGCAGCTCAGCTAAAGGTCGAGCTGGGAGGCGTGAAGTCGAGGTTCACCCGGTCGGCGCCTCGCCGCGCCATGCTGCCCCTACCCAACCGGGAATCCACGACCAGGAGGTTCACCGTGAGTGATGACAAGAGCACGCTGGAGAACATGGCCGACGCCGCCGGAGCCAAGCTGAAGGAGGGCGCCGACCGCGCCCGAGCCGCCGGGCATGATGTGGCCGGGGCCTTCAGCGACAGCCCGAAGCATGACATCGAAGCCGCCGAGGACCGCGCCAAGGCCGAGGTCCACAACGCCGAGGCGCACGCCGAGTACCGCGAGGGCAAGCGCGAGGCGCAGGACGGCGACGGGCACTGAGCTTCGGCAGCAGGGCGACCGGCTTCCAATTCCGGGGGCCGGTCTTTTACTGGATTGGTCAGGTGGGGGACCGCCCCTTTGCCGCAACGGGACAGCACCCGGAATGGCAGCATGAGGTCATGCTAAAGCCCTGGTCCGCCGCTGCTCTGCTTCTCGCCCTGCCCCTCAGCGCCTGCGGAGTTCTGGGCGTGCCCCGGACCGTCCCCCTGGGTGTGGTGAAGGTCAGCCTTCCGGCTACGGTCTCCGCAACGGCGCCCCTGCAGGTGGATGTCCGGGTCGGCGTGGGGTCGTGTGAGGATACGAACCACCGCCTCACCCTGATTTCCCGGACGGCACAGGTTCTGGCCCTGAAGGCCGAGGCGACCGAGACCCGTCCGGGTGCCGTGTGTCCTGCCGTCTACACCGAGACGACGCTGTCGTACACCGACTCCGGCACGCTTGCCCGCACCGATCCCTTTGAGGTGATCGTGAACGGGAAGGTCTGGGGCAAGGTTCGCGTTCAGTGAACCTCATCTCGGGGACTCAGCGGAACGGGTGGAGCGTCTGGGAGTGAACGTATGACGGACGAGCGAATCTTCAACCCAGCCGATCCACACGCCACGCCCATGCACGGCGACACGCCCTACCTGATCGAGCGGCGCGTGCTGGCGGGGGTGCCCGTCCTGATCGAGCGCCCACCGGAAGTCACGGAAATCCGGGCCTCCTGCCTCGTGTACCACGGCGCGTGGGCGGCCAAGGAGGGCAAACTGGGCGTGTACTCCGCCCTCGCGGCGCGGGGCTGGGCCGTCGTGATCCCTGACGCGGCGCTGCACGGCGAGCGGGTGGGCGACACGCCGCCCGGCCTGAACGCCCGCGAGTACGTCTGGGAGAGCGTGCGGGGCACGGTGGCGGAGGCCCCGGCCTTGCTGAACGCTCTTGAACAGGTGTTCGGCCCGCTGCCCTTTGCGGTGGTCGGGTCGAGCATGGGCGGCTACGTGGCCCAGACTCTCGCCCGGACCGAGGCGCGGGTGGGGCGGGCGGCGGTGCTGATCTCCTCGGGCGTGTGGGAGGAGCCGGAGGTGCGGGTGCCGGAACTGCGCGCCTTTCTGGAGACCCACCGCCCCACGACCCACGCGGGCGACGCGCCGCCCGTCCCCCTCCTGCTGGCGAGCGGGGACAGCGACCCGGTGTTTCCCCTCGCTGCCCACCACGTCCCGACCGCCGCTGCCTACCGTGAGGCCTACGCGCGGGCGGGGTGCCCGGAAAACTTCCGGGAGATCGTGTTTCCGGGTGTGGGGCACTACACCAGCCGGGGGATGCGGGACACGGTGGTCAGGTTCCTTCTGGCGAAGGGATAAGAATGTCCGCATGACCTCCCCCGGCGATCCAGTCCCGTCCCTCCTCGCCCTCGATATCGGCGGAACGTCCATTCGCGCCGCGCTGGTGGAGGGTGGGCGGGTGACCGAGCGGCACGAGACGCGCACGCCGAAGCCCGCCGTCCCGGAGGCTGTCCTCACGGCGGCGCTGGACCTCGCCGCGCCCCTGGCCCCCCAGGCGGCGGCGGTCGGCGTGGCCTGTGCGGGGGCCGTCGCCCGGGGCCGCGTGACCGCCACGGCGGCCCATACTTTTCCCGGCTGGACGGACGTTCCGCTGGCCGAGCGGGTCTCGGGGGGCCTGGGGCTGCCCTGTGCAGCATTGAACGACGCGCGGGCCGCTGCCTGGGGTGAGTTCCGCGTGGGGGCGGGACGCGGGACGAGCGAGTTCATGTTCATCACGGTGAGTACCGGGGTGGGCGCCGGGCTGGTGCTGGGGGGCCGGCTGCACCTCGCCGCGAACGGGCTGGACGCCGAACTGGGCTTCGTGAGCGTGCCCGCCCAGTGGAACCCGGGGGGGAGGTTCCGGGCGTGGGTCTCCTCTCCTCTCTGGAATTCGAGACGAGCGGCACGGCCTTGAACGAGCAGGCGAGGAAGCTGGGGTATGAAGGCGCCCGGACGCTGTGCGACGCGGCCGAGGATGGCGAGGCTGTGGCGTCCGCCGCCTACACCCATTCCGCCGCCCACATCGCCTGGAAGATCGCGGACGTGGCGGCGCTGCTGGGCGTGACGCGGGTGGCGCTGGGCGGCAGCGTGGGCCTGCGCCCCGGGTACCTGGCCCGGGTGCGGGAGTCGCTCGCCCACTTCCCTGAACGCTACCGTCCTGAAGTTATCCACGCGGAACTGGGAGCGGACGCGGGGCTGATCGGGGCAGCGTTGTGGGCCGGGCGGGAAGCAACCGTGACCTAACATCTGTAAAGCCACAGCGGCCAGAGGTACATCCCTCAGCCTTCAGCAGCACCTCTTTTTTACCGTCCGACAGCGGTTTTGCGCCGCTCCAGGGGGCGTGTTACCCTCGCCTTAATCTCAAGGAGGCAGGGCAATGACGAGCACACTGATGGAGGGCTTCCTCCCCTTTGAACACGAGCCGTACTTCAACTTCGGGCAGGAGGACGTGGCGCAGCGGCAGCGCGAGGCCTACCGCCGGGTACGCGAGGGGTACCTGGGCCGGACCTTCCCGCTGTACATCGGCGGAAAGCCGGTCGAGGGCGGCGAGACCTTCGAGGTCCGCAACCCCGCCGACACCCGCGAGGTCGTGTGGCACTTCCCCAAGGCGACGGCGGAGCAACTGGAGGAGGCCATTCGCTGCGCGAAGGTGGCGTTCGAGGAGTGGCGCTTTTCCGACCCGATGCAGCGGGCGACGATCTTCAAGCGGGCCGCCGAGCTGCTGCGCACCCGCCGAATGGAATTCAACGCCGTGATGGGCCTGGAAAACGGCAAGAACTGGGCCGAGGCGGACGGCGAGATCGCCGAGTGCGTGGACCACTTCGAGGTCTTCGCCCGCGAGACGCTGAAGTGGGCGCAGGGCAAGCCCGTCTACCCCATGCAGGGCGAGCACGTGACGATGGTGTACGAGCCCATCGGCGTGGTTGCCGTCATCAGCCCCTGGAACTTCCCGGCGGCGATTCCGCTCGGCATGGCGCTGGGGGCCATCGCGGCGGGAAATACGGTGGTGTGGAAACCGGCCTCGGAGACGCCGCTCTCCAGCCTGCTGCTCGTCGAACTCCTGTTCGAGGCGGGGCTGCCCCGGAACGTCATCCAGTTCCTGACGGGGACAGACGAGGTGCTGGGCGATCCGCTGGTGGATCACAAGGACATCCGCATGATCGCCTTTACCGGCTCCAAGGAGATCGGCTGCCGGATCATGGAGCGCGCGGCGAAGGTGCAGCCGGGCCAGAAGTGGCTCAAGCGCGTGATGGCCGAGATGGGCGGCAAGGACCCGACGGTGGTGTGCGCCGACGCTGATCTGGACGCCGCGGCGCAGGGCATCGTGCAGGCGGCCTTTGGGTACGCCGGGCAGAAGTGTTCCGCGTGCAGCCGGGTGATCGCCGAGGAGAGCGTGTACGACGAGCTGCTGGACAAGGTGGTGAGCCTCGCCCGCGACCTGAAGGTCGGCTCGCCGGAGGAGAACGCCCCCCTCGGCCCGGTCATCCACGAGGGCAGCGCGAACCGCATCATGGGGTACATCGAGAAGGGCAGGGGGACGGCCCGACTGGTCCTCGGCGGCGAGCGGGCGGACAGCGGGGAGCGCGAGGGCGGGTACGTGCAGCCCACGATCTTTGCAGACGTGGACCCGAAAGACCCCCTCTTCCAGGAGGAAATCTTCGGGCCGGTGCTGAGCTTTACCAGGGCGCGCGACTGGCGCCACGCCATCGACCTCGCCAACGACTCGGAGTACGGGCTGACCGCCGCCTTCTACAGCCGCGATCCGGGGAAGATTGGTGAGGCGCGGCGGCTGATTCACGTGGGGAACCTGTACGTGAACCGCAAATGCACCGGGGCGCTGTCGGGCACCCACGCCTTCGGCGGCTACGGCATGAGCGGCACGAACGCCAAGGTGGGCGGCCCCGACTACCTCTTCTGGTTCCTCCAGACGAAGACGGTGGCGCAGAAGTATTGAGTTAGACCTGGGACCTCAGCCAGGCCCACGCTTCCTCCTCCGTGTGGACGAACCGAATCCAGGCGTGGGTCCGGTGCTCATACGCCAGCTCGGCGAAGCGTTCCCCGTGCGCCGCGAAGTCGGGCAGCACCAGCGCGACCCGGATGCGGTAGTTCGTGAACTTCTGGAAGGCCTCGCCCGCCAGCCCGCTGCGCAACCGGAAGAACTCGGGGGACAGGTCGGCTTCCGTCAGGATCAGCCCGTCCAGGCCGAAGGCGGCTCCGATCACGTCCGGCACGTCGGCCAGGGCGCGGAGGGACACGCCCAGCTCGCCCGCCGTCTTGACCCGGGATTCAGCCTCCATCTCCAGGTCAGGGTAACCCTCTGCCAACCGCTCTCTGCGAAACTACCCCCATGACCGACACCCAGGCTGACCGAAACGGGCGCGCCCAGCTCGCCTTCGCCCGACTGCTGCCCAAGCTGTTCCGGGGCGGGCAGGCCTTTGTGGGCGTGGAAGCGGCGCTGAGCGGGCTGGACGGGGCGGTGGCCGCGCGCAGGCCGGAGGGCCTGCCGCACAGCGTCGCCGAACTCGTGGCGCACGTGAACTGGTGGAACCGCTGGATGCTGGACGTGATCGAGGGCGGGCAGGCGATGCCGTACCCGAAGCACGCGGCGGACACCTGGCCCGCGGCGGGCGAGGCCGACTGGGGGCGCGTCAAGGCCGAGTTCTACGAGTTGCTCGCCCGCATCGACACGCACACGGCCCGCCCGGACCTCGCCAACCCGGTCAACCACGACGAGACCATCGGGGAGCTGCTGGCGGACTTCGCGCTGCACACCGCACATCACTTCGGGCAGGTGGTGACGGTGCGGCAGGCTCTCGGGGCGTGGCCGCCTCCCGGGGGTGGGGACACGTGGTGAGCGGGGAACAGGCCGCGTTTGGGAAGGCGGTGGGCAACCTCTTCTCCGGCGGCCCCGCCAACGTCCCCTGGGAGCGGGCGCTGGAGGGGCTGGGCGCGGAGGACGCGGCGCGGGTGCCGCCCGGATTGTCCCACTCAGCCGCGCAGGTCGCCGCCCATGTGGCGTTCTGGCAGGACTTCCTGCTCGAGGCGGCGGGCGGCGGTCACCCCACGTGGCCTGAACACGCGGCGGGCGGCTGGCCCGAGCCGGGGGATTGGGAGGCGCTGCGCTCCCGGCTGCTCGGCGGTCAGGAGCGGCTGCGGGCCCTGAGCCGCGACGCCAGCTTCACCTCCGGCCTCACCCGCGAGGGCCAGCCCTGGGCCGCCACGCTCGTCAACTTCGCGGGGCATGGCGTCTACCACCTCGGGCAGGTCGTGCTGATCCGGCAGGCCCTCGGGCTGTGGCCGCCCCCGAGTGGGGGGGACACGTGGTAGGGGCGCGGCCAGCAGCCCTGGACCCGGGCGCGGCGCTCGCCGTCACGGAGCTCAACGCGGGCGACTCCAGCCGGGCCTCGCACGTGTGGCGGGTGGACTTGCCGGGCGGCCCGGTGATCCTGCGCCGCGCCTGGTGGACCTCGCCGCGGGTCAGCCCCTTCATGCTGGGGCTCTCCCGGCTGTTCGGGGTGGACCCCCGCGACCTGCACGCCACCGCCCGGACCTACCGCTTCTGGCAGGGGCTCGGCGCGTGGGCGGTGCCGGACGTGCTGGGTCTGGTGGAGTTCCGGGGAAGCCCGGCGCTGGGGGTGGAGTTCGTGGAGGGCGAGCCGGCCCGGGACCTGCACGAGGCGGACGCGGGGGAACTGGGGCGGCGGGTGGCGGCGACTCACGCCCATGCCTCTGACGTGTATGGGGATGTGACGGGCGAACACCGCTTCCCACTGACCGACTTCTACCCGCGCGCCCTGAACGTGGTGCGCGAGCTGGCCGAACACTTCGGCCCGGCGGCCTGGGCGGACCACTGGCCGCAGGTCGAGTCGGCCTTCACCTCCGTCCCCTGCCCCACCCGGGCCGTGCCCACGCTGCTCGACTGGAACGGCACGCAGTTCGTGTGGCGCGGCGGCCAACCCCACGCGCTGGTGGATGTGGAGTCCTGCGCCCTCGCCCCTCCCGAACTCGACCTGTGCCTGTGGGAACTGCTGCTCACACCGGAAGGCGCCCGGGACTTTCGGGCGGCCTACGCGCGGCACCTCCCCTTTCCCGACCTGCGCCCCCACCGCGCCGCGTGCCGCCTGATCCTGCGGGCGTTGGAGGTGGAGGGTGACCCCCCGCCCAGCGAGTGGCTGGCCCTCCCGCCCCTCTTCGACTCCTGAAAGGCCCGCACCCGTGACCGACTCCAGCGTCTTCTACCGCTCCCGCAAGCCCTACCCCACCGCCGTGCGCGGCGAGGGCGTGTACCTGTTCGACGCCGGGGGGCGGCGTTATCTGGACGGCTCCTCGGGGGCGCTGGTGGCGAACATCGGGCATGGCCGCGTGGAGGTCGCCGAGGCCCTGGCGCGCCAGGCCCGCGAGCTGCCCTTTGTCCACGGCTCGCAGTTCACGAGCCCGGTGCTGGAGGAGTACGCGGCGCGGCTCATGGGCTTCCTGGGGCTGCCGGGTTTCCGCTTCTGGGCGGTGTCGGGCGGGTCGGAGGCGAACGAGAGCGCCATCAAGCTCGCCCGGCAGTACCACGTCGAGCGGGGCGAACCGGGCCGCTACAAGGTGATCACCCGCGTGCCGAGCTACCACGGCGCCAGCCTCGGGGCGCTCGCCGCGTCGGGGATGGGCGCGCGGCGGGCCATCTACTCGCCCCTGATCAACGAGGCCGCGTGGCCGAAGATGCCGAAGCCGGACCCCTCCCTCCCCGGTGAGGAGGACGCCGAACGGCTGCGCGGGGTGCTGGAGGAGGCCGGGCCTTCCAGTGTCGCCGCCTTCATCGCCGAGCCCGTTGTGGGGGCGTCGGACGCAGCGCTAACCCCGAATGCGGGTTACCACAAGCGAATCGCCGAGATTTGCCGCGAGTACGGCGTCCTCTTCATCGCCGACGAGGTGATGAGCGGGATGGGCCGCTGCGGGGCCCCGCTCGCCGTGCGCCTGGGGGGGGACGTGACGCCCGACCTCGTGGTGCTGGGCAAGGGCCTGGCCGCCGGGTACGCGCCGCTGGCGGGCCTCGCCGCGAGTGCCCGGGTCTACGACACCGTGATGAACGGTTCGGGGGGCTTCAAGCACGGCTTCACCTACGCGGGCCACCCGGTCAGTGTGGCGGCAGGCCTGGCCGTCCTGGACGTCGTGGAGCGGGAGGGCCTGACAGAGCGGGCGCGGGTGCAGGGAGAGCGGCTACTGGCGGGGCTGCGGGAGTTGCGGGAGAAGTACCCCGTTGTGCTGGAGGCGCGCGGGCAGGGCCTGCTGCTGGGCCTGGTCCTGGGCGACCCGACGACAGGGGCAGCCTTCGGGACCCCGGGCGTGGCCGACCGCGTGGCAAAGGCTGCCCTGAGCCGGGGCCTGATCACCTACCCCGGCACGGGCGCCGTGGACGGCACGCGCGGCGACCACCTCCTCCTCGGCCCCCCCCTGACGATCACGGACGCCGAGTTGGGGGAGATGCTGGCGGCGCTGGACGGGGCACTGGAGGCGGCGACACGGGAGCAGGTGGGGACGGCCTGACGGGATGACAGGACGGGGAACCGCCCCGGTCCTCCAGAATTCTGGACAAACTCCCACACGGCAGGGAGAGGCGCCCCTCCGCCTCTGAACTGTGAGAGGACAGGTGTTGGAGGACAGGCTTGGCCTGCCACCCCTCTCCCCGCCTCCCCTGCAAACGCTTGCTGCGAAAGGAGAACTTGGGCGACACAGCCTTTTCGTCGCCCGGCACGAGGGCGAGCTCCACTCGCCACCCTCTCTGCAAGCAGCTCGCCGAGTCCCAACCTCCCCCACACGGGGAGGGGAGGAACAGTGCCGAGGCTTTTGCTTTTCAAAACCGTCTATTGCGGGCAGCCCATCCCCACAAGGGAACTTGCACTCGCACCGCCTTCACCACGCCTTGCTCGCGCAGCGAGACGGTGGGCCCGCGGCTCAGGAAGCAGCAAGATCAAACCTTGCGCGTTAAGGAAGACGACCACGGGCGCGGCGGGCCGAGCCCCTTGCCGAGCGCAGCGGAAAGCTCCCCTGCCCCCTCCGGGGGTAGGAGCTGGGGGTGGGGGCAAACCGCAGCAAGATGCCCTGCCCGCCGAAGCTGTACCCCTCCACCTCCGAGTAAGGGAGTTAGTCCTCCCCCTCCACCTCAACCGCAGCCCTTCCCCCCGTCCCTCCCCCCAAACCGGCGTAATTTGAGACCCGTGAACCCGTCCGACCTCTGGAAACTGGCCTGGAAAGGCCTGACCCGCCGCCCGGTACGAACCCTCCTCACCGCCCTGGGCATCACCGTCGCCGTGGCGAGCATGGTGGTCTTCCTGTCCCTGGGCGAGGGCATCCGTAAGGTCTTCACGGCCGAACTCGGCGGCATCGGCCCCGACGTGCAGGTGAGCCTGAGCGGCCTGACCCAGGGCTTCGCGCCGCAGCCGAACCTGCCGCAGTCGGTGGTGGGCGACCTCCAGAAGCTGTCGGGCGAGCTGGGCATCACCTCGGTCACGCCCGTGGTGATGACGGTGCGCGGCAGCCTGGACGTGACGCAGAGCGCGGTGCTGTATGGCCTGCCCGCGGCGCAGGGGGTGGGGGCGGTATTCCCGAACACGCCGGCGGCGCGGGGCCGCAGCCTGACCCCGGCAGACGAGGGCCAGGGGGTCGCGGTGGTCGGGGCGAAGGCGGCGCAGAACCTCCACCTGGGGCTGGGCTCGGTCCTGAACCTCAACCGCCGCAGCCGGGTGAAGGTGGTGGGGGTCCTGGCCCCGAAGTCGGGCCTGGTGGACAGCTTCATCTTCCTGCCGCTCACGACGCTGCAACGGGCGGAGGGGGCACAGGGGCGGGTGTCACTCGTGGCCCTGAAGCTGGCGAACCCGCGAAATGCCCGGCTCGTCGCGGACACGGTCTCGAAACGGCTGAATGTGGAGGCGCAGACGCAGTCGGACTTCCTGTCCTTCGTGGACCGGGCCTTGCGGATCAGCGACGCGGTGCGCTTCGGCATCTCGCTGATCGCCCTGATCGTGGGGGGGCTGGCGGTGGCGAACACGGTGATGATGGGCGTGTTCGAGCGCACCCGCGAGTTCGGGACCCTGCGGGCCATCGGGGCGCGGCCCGGCTTCGTGCGGGGGCTGGTGCTGAGTGAAAGCCTGCTGCTGGCACTCGCGGGCGGCGTGGGCGGGCTGATCCTGGGGTTGGGGGGAATCGCGGCGGTGAACGCCTACACCCAGCAGCTCGCGGGGATCGACGCGGCGGCGCTGACGCCCCGGCTGACCCTGCTCGCGCTGGGGATCAGCCTGCTGCTGGGGCTGCTCTCGGGCCTGCTCCCGGCCCGGGCGGCGAGCCGACTGGGGATCACCGACGCGTTGGGGCGCGTGTGATGACGGGTTCCTGCGTCCTGCGGGTCGAGGGCCTCTCGCGCATCTACCCCAGCGGGGAGGGCACCGTCACGGCGCTCGCGCCCTTCACCCACGCCTTTCCGCCGGGGATGACGGCGGTGGTCGGCCCCAGCGGCAGCGGTAAGAGCACGCTGCTCAACCTGCTCGCGGGCTTCGACACGCCGACCACGGGCCGCGTGTGGGTGGACGGCACCGACCTGCACGCGCTGCCCGAGGCGGGGCGGGCGGACTTCCGGCTGGCGAACTACGGGTTCGTGTTCCAGAGCCACAACCTCGTGACCATCCTGACCGCGCTGGAGAACGTGGAATTGCCGCTCACGCTGGCGGGACTGCCCCCACGGGAGCGGCGTGAGCGGGCGCGGGCGCTGCTCGACCAGGTCGGCCTCTCGGGCCGGGCCTCGCACCTGCCCTCGCAGCTCTCGGGCGGGGAGGCGCAGCGGGTCGCCATCGCGCGGGCGCTGGCGCACGACCCGCGCGTGCTGCTCGCCGACGAGCCGACCGGGAACCTCGACTCGCACACGGGCGAGCGGGTGCTGGAGTTGCTCACCGGCCCGGCACGCGAGGGGCGCACGGTGGTGCTAATCACCCACGACCGGGACGTGGCGGCGCTCGCCGACCACACGCTGAGAGTCCGGGACGGGGTGGTGACGGCGGGGGACTGAGGCGCCCTTGGGGTGAGTCGGGGACGAGAGGCAGAGGGAAACCAATCGGCGGCAACAGGCCAGAAGCGAGTCCGCCCGACTCATGCGCTGGCTGACAGACGGATCACCCTCAAGCTGGGACACAAGAGAACATCCAGGCCAGCGCCGGACGCTCTGGAATGGGACCGAGTTGGGCTGAGGCCCTCAGTTCTGCCCGGCGCCTGCCTGTCCCACGCTGGCCTGGGGATCGCGCAACCACAGGGTGCGGCCCCCGGCGTCCCTCAGGCTGACGACGATCTGCGCGCCCTCGCCAGAACGCAGCCCGCGCGCCCCACCGCGGCCGGTGCCCTGGAGGCACGCGCCCTTGCCGCAGCGCCCGCTCTGGGTCGTGGCGGCGCTCCAGACGCCGTCCTCGGTCACGACGTAGACGCCGGTGACCGCCAGGGACGGCAGGGGGGGGCGGCTGCTCTGCACCCGCACGCGGACCTGGAAGGAGTTCCCGTCCAGGCTGGAGGTCGCGTCCGCCTTTAGGCTGCGCCCCGCGATCTGGAGGGCGGTCGGCGCGGCGAGCAGATCCCCGGCCGTGGGGGTGAGGGGTCCGGCCAGAGTGCCGCACGCGCCCAGCAACGCGGCGACGAGGGGCAGAAGCCACGCACGTCTCATGTTCACATGAGTATACAGAAAAACCGCCGGTGGGGGCGGCTCTTCTTCACCATTCTCAGCCCCCGGCTACCAGCTCACGTCCGGGGCCGTGACCACGCGGTCGGCGGGCTGGTCGGTGAGCAGCGTGTACGTGAGGGTGTATGTGCCGGGAATCACCCGCGTGAGCAGGATGGTGTCACCGTCCACCCGGGGCGTGACCCCGGCGAGGCTGGGCCCCTGGACGCTCAGCGGGCCGCGCACGGCGGGCGTGCCCCCGCCAGTCGGGAGGGGGTCGAGGAGGCGCACGTTCTCCAGGGTGCGGTCCACCGTCAGAGTGAGGGTGACGGTGTAGCCCTGCGCGGCGGCCTCCACGCTCTTGCCCAACGTGGCGCGGGCGCCGCCCTGCACGGTGCGGGTCACGTTGGCGCCGCCGGGATTGCGGACGCGGGCCTGCCCGGTCGTGTGCAGGTCGAGGGGATCGAGGATCACCTCGGCGGTGTCCGAGCGGCAGACGCGGACGGGCACCTTCAGGCGCAGGGGGGCGGCGCTGCTGATCTCGCCGGGGACCTCCAGCGGGTAGTCGCTGCTCCAGCCCGCGGGCAGGTTGAGCCGCAGCCGGGCGGGGAGGCGCTGCGGGAAGTCGGTGCGGGCGGTCGCGGTGAGCTGGGTCACGTCGCAGGCGTTCAGCACGTCGGGCGAGGTGACGAGCGAGAGCTCGGTCTGCACCCGGTACTCCAGGGTGACCTTGCCCGTTCCGGCGTCGGCCACCCGGCCGGGCAGGGGCGGCGTGACGGTGCTGCCCGGGACGGTGCCCGGCGTGACGGGGTAGTCGCCGGGCGGGAGCGGCAGCGTGGCGGGCGTGGTGAGGGAGCGCCCGGCGACCTCGAAGGGGATGCCGTTCAGGGGAAGGCGCTCGCCCCCGTACAGGGCCACCGCCTCCACCGTGAGCTGCCCCTGCGGCGGGCGGGCCACGAAGCGCAGCTTGGCGTACCCCGGCTGGGTGCGGATCTCGGTGGGCGAGACGACGTTGCCCACACCCTCGATGATCGCGCTGCTGACCGGCACGTAGCCGGGGGGCAGGCTGGGCCTCACCGAGCCCTCGCCGACCAGGGTGTAGCTCGCGCCGGGCACCGGGCGGCCCTGGGGGTCGACCACGTCCACGAGAAGCTGGCCCGCAATCCTGGCGTTCTCGGGCGGGGTGAAGCCGCCGACCCGGGCCGTCACGGGCTGATCGTTCAGGCGAAAGGAGAGGCGAATCGCGTTGGAATACTGCCGGGTGGTGGGCAGCACCCGCAGGAAGACCTGCCACTCGCCCACCTCCCCCGCCGCGACGGTGAAGCGGTCGGTCGCCGACTTGCCGTTCTCGCTGGGCGTCAGGTTCACCCGCTCGCCGCCGGGCTTCACCGCCCACAGTTCGGCCTCCCCGGGGCCGTCCACGTCGTAGTTCACGAGGGAGAGCGTCCTCCCCACCCAGTCCGCCGGGACGTTCAGCCGGGCGGCGAGGAGGGGCGCCTCCTCCGTGTCGCGGGCGTTCACCGAGAAGTCGCTCGTCTCCAGCCCGAAGGGGGCGGCGGTCCGCAGCGCGTAGGAGTTCTTGCCGTCCCCCCGGCTGCTGACCTTGAGGGTGTATGTGCCCGCCGGGAGGCCGCCCGCGAAGAGGCTTTCCCAGGTGTGCTCGCGGTTCGTGGCATAGCGCCGCTCGGCGACCGTTCCACCGGGGCCGGTCAGCACGAAGGTGGTCTCGAAGGGCTCATTCTTCTGGTACAGCTCGTCGCCGAAGTAGCCCTCACCGCGGCGGCCTTCCACATAGTCGGCGAGGTTGAAGGTGGGGCTGTAGACCTCCAGGCCCAGGGGTTTGCCCGCATTCTCCGGTGAGACACGGATCAGGTAGGTTTCCTGCGCCTGCGGCCACTTCGCGCCCACCGAGACCAGGGGCAGGATGCCGCCCGCGGGATTGCTCGTCTGGGCAGAGGCGGGGCCGCCCAACAGGGCGGTGAGGGTCAGCAGCGTGATGGGGAAGGGAGGGCGTCGCGTGCTCACTGCCCGAGAATCATAACGGGGCGGCTACCATACGGGTGATGCATTCCCGCGCACAGGCCCTGATCTCCGAGTCCGCCCTGGCGGGCAACCTCACGGCCCTGGCGCGGCGGGCCGGGGCGCGGCTGCTGCTTCCCGTCAAGGCGGACGCCTACGGGCACGGGTTGGAGATCGTGGCGCGAATTGCCGCGCGGCACCCCGACGTGTGGGGGCTGGCGGTGGCCGTGCCGCGCGAGGCGGCGGCGCTGGCGCAGCTCAACCCCGGCAAGCCCATCCTGCTCCTCACCCCGCCCATGCCGGAGGAGGTGGGGCCGCTCGCCGACCTGGGGGTGCGGCTCCCGGTCGCCTCGCTCGCGGAGGCCGACGCGCTCCCCGCCCACGCCCGCGCGCACCTGAAGGTGGACACGGGCATGAACCGGCTGGGCGCCCGTCCGGGGGAGGCGGTGGAGATCGGCCTGCGCCTCGCCGGGCGGGGGCTGCTGGAGGGGGTGTACACCCACTTCGCCACCGCCGACGAGCCGGACCTGAGCTTTGCCCGCGAGCAGCTCGCACGGTTCCGGCGCGTGCTCGCCGCGCTGCCCCCGGTCCTGGCCCACGCGGCGAACGGGGGGGGCATCCTGAGTTTCGGGGTGTTGCCGGGGCTGAGTCTGGCGCGGCCCGGGCTCGCCTCGTATGGGTTCGCGCCAGCTCACCTGCGGGAAGCCGTTCCCCTGACCCCCGTGATGACCCTGAGAGCCCGCGTCACGCACGTCCACCCCGTCCATCCCGGCGAGAGCGTCAGTTACGGCGGATTGTGGCGGGCCGGGCGGGAGACCACGGTGGCCACGGTGGGCGTCGGGTACGCGGACGGGTATCCCCGGAATGCGACGGGAAAGGCCTGGGTCCTCGTGCGGGGTGAGCGCCGCCCGGTCCTGGGCCGCATCTGCATGGACCAGATGATGGTGGACGTGACGGGTCTGGACGTGCGGGTCGGCGACTGGGTGGAGGTCTGGGGCCGGAATGAGGTGACGGTGACCGACGTGGCGGGCTGGGCGGACACGGTGGAATACGAGGTGCTGACGGGGGTGGGTCCGCGGGTGGAGCGTCTGGCCGAGGCCGGGGATACTGTTTCCCGAACCCCGCTTCCTTCCAAAGGATGATTGTTCCCTCCCCCCCTGCCCGCTACACTCGCGGGGTGCGCCGCGCTGCCGTAGTTCTCCTCGTCGTTCTCGCGGGCCTGGTGGCCCTGTCCGCCCCCGCTTTCCCGGCCCTGTCGCGGTACGCGGCGCTGCCCCGCAAGGCGGACGGTCCCGTGAATGTGCTGCTCGCGGGCGTCACACCGGATTACGACGACAAGGCGGGGGTCTGGCCCTATCCACCCAAGCCGGAAGATTTCTCCTTCCTAACGGATACGATCATGCTCGCGCAGATGTGGCCCGACGGCCAGGTCAACCTGCTGAGCATTCCCCGCGACACCTGGGTGAACATTCCCGGCCGGGGCTGGAGCAAGATCAACGCGGCGAATCCGGCGGGCGGCCCCGAGCTGCTCGTCCGCACCGTGCAGGACCTGACGGGCGTGCCCATCGACGCCTACGCCCTGCTGTCCCTGAACGCCCTGCGCGCGGTGGCCGAGGCGGCGGGTGGCGTAACGGTGGACGTGCCCACCCGCATGAAGTACGACGACAACGCCGGGCACCTTCACATCGACCTCCAGCCGGGGCGCCAGCACCTCAGCGGCGAGCAGGTCGAGGGCTTCCTGCGCTTCCGTCACGACAACCTGGGCGACATCGGGCGGGTGGCGCGGCAGCAGGCGTTCCTGACGGCCCTGGCGGGGCAGATGAGGAACCCGCTGAACTGGTGGCGCCTGCCCCGGATGGTGGCCGCCATCGACGGCAACATGAAGACGAACCTGACGCGGGGGCAGATCGGGGCGCTCCTGGGCGGCGCGCTGAGCGGCCCCAAGATCAACACCTACACCGTTCCCGGCACCTTCGGCGGGCCGACCTGGGTGCCCGACCGGGCGGGGCTCGCCAACCTGATCGAGGAGCATTTCCGCGATCCCAACGACCCGCGGTCCCTCACGGTGGCGGTCGTGAACGTCGGCGCCCCGGGGGGCAGTGCCCGCCGCCTCAAGGAGCGGCTGGAGGGCCTGGGCTACCGGGATGTCGTCACCTCCAACGGGGAGCGCGCGGACGTGCCCACGACCGTGAGCGGCACATCGGCCCGGGCGGTGCTGCGCGACGTGGGGCACGGGCAGGTTTCACAGGAGCCCGGGGTGCCCGGCGCCGACGTGACGGTGCGGCTGGGCAACGACACCCCGGCGAACTGAGCTTCCGGCAGAGGGCCGGGGACGCCCAGGCTCACCCCGCAAAGAGCAGCAATCCCACGAAGAGCAGGAGTGTCAGGCCCAGAAGCCAGAAGTAGACCTGCCACTCCTCGTCGAAACGCTGCCGGGGGGGAAGCTGACTCACGGCCTGCCGGACGGCGGGAGTCCTCGGGACGAACCACCTCAGCCCCGCGCCCACGAGCAGCGCGGCGAGCTGGCGCAGGGCTTCGGGGAGGGAATCCCGGACTCCCCAGTGTGGAACAAGAAGCCACAGGAGCAGGAAGCTCAGCCCTCCCGCCAGGGCGGGCAGCCTGGCCAGCACCCACAGGCGCGCCTCCCCCATTCCTTCTACGGTACGCCGCCCACTCTTACGATTCCGTCACCCGTTCGGGACGGCCTTTGTGACGGTCTTCCCCGCCCCGCCGCGAGGATGAGGTATACTCCGCTCAGACATTCCTCGAACCGAGGTGGGTGCCCGGCCCACCTTTTTTCGTGGAGGGGGTGGTTTCCGGCCTGCTGCGAGCGGCCCACAATATGAATAACAACGCAACCCACAACTCAACCGACCTGCACGCCCTCGCCGACGGCGTCCTGCGGCCCCTGGGGTACGAGGTGCTCGACGTGCAGGTGCAGAATCCCGGACGGCGGCCCGTCGTGGTCATCCGCATGGACCGCCTGGACGAGCAGCCCATCACCGTCGAGGACCTGGAGGCCGCCAGCCGCGCGGTGGGCGCCGAGTTCGACCGGGTGGACCCCATCGCGGGCGAGTACCGCCTGGAGCTGGAGTCGCCGGGGGCCAAGCGGCCGCTGACCCGCGCCCGGCACTACGAGCGCATGATCGGCCTCAAGGCCCGGGTGCGCGGCGACGGTCACGCCTTCACCGCGCCCATCAAGGCGGTGGACGGCGAGCAGGTCACCTTCGACGTGGGGGGCGAGGACGTGACGCTGACCGTGGGAACGTTCCAGGGCCACCTCGCCGAGTTCCCGGACCGGCACCGCTAAAACCGAATACGAGAGGAAGAGTGAGATGACCCAAGGTGAATTCAATTTCGCGGACGCGCTGCGTGAGGTCGCGCAGCAACGCAACATCAACGAGATGCAACTGATCGAGGCCTTCGAGCAGTCGCTCGCGCAGGCCTACACCCGCAACGTGGAGCCCGACCGCCGGGTAGAGGTCCACCTCGACCCCGTGAGCGGCGAACTCGAGGTCCTGATCGTGCGCGAGGTCGTCGAGAAGGTGGAGGACGAGAACCTCCAGATTTCGCTCGCCGACGCGCTCGAACTCGACCCCGGCGTCGAGATCGGCATGGAGATGGAGTTCCCGGTGGACCGCGAGAAGTTCTCCCGGATCGCCCTCCAGGCCGCCAAGCAGACCCTGACCCAGAAGATGCGCGAGACCGAGCGCAACGTGGTCTACAACGAGTACAAGGACCGCGAGGGCCAGGTGCTCACCGCGCAGGTCGTCCGCAGCGACAACAAGGGCAACTGGTTCGTCGAACTCGGCGCGGGCGAGGCGATCCTGCCCCCCCGCGAGCAGATTCCCGGCGAGAAGCTGGTGCCCGGCAACCGCGTCAAGATCTACCTCAAGGAAGTCCGCAAGACGCCCAAGGGGCCGACCATCCTGGCGAGCCGCGCCGACGAGCGGCTGCTCGACTACCTGCTGCGCCAGGAAATCCCCGAGGTCGCCAACGGCATCGTGGAGGTCAAGGCGATTGCGCGCGAGGCGGGGCAGCGGTCGAAGGTGGCGGTGTTTTCCCATAACCCGAACGTGGACCCCATCGGCGCCTGCATCGGGCACCGCGGCAACCGCATCCAGGCGGTGACGGGCGAACTGGGGCGCGAGCGCGTGGACGTGATCCTGTGGGACGCGAACACCCGCGACTTCATCCGCAACGCGCTGTCGCCCGCGAAGGTGGGCCTGATCGAGGTCCAGCCCGACATCCGCGAGGCGACGGTGACGGTCACGCCCGACCAGCTCTCGCTCGCCATCGGCAAGGGCGGGCAAAACGTGCGGCTGGCGGCCAAGCTGACGGGCTTCAAGATCGACCTGCGCGAGACGGCGGCGGTCAGCGACCTCGACGCCGCGATGCAGCAGGCCATGCAGGACGAGCGGGGGGGCGCGGGCAAGGGCAACGCGGCCGCCTCCGCCTTCGATGCGCTGTTCCGCGACAGCAAGTCGGTGGCGACCGCCAGCCCGGACGACACGCAGGAGTAAGGTCGCTTGACCGCCGCGCCCAAGCCCCGCCATATCCCGGAGCGCACCTGCGTCGCCTGCCGCCGCAAGCGTCCGCAGCCCGAGTTCGTGCGGGTGACGCGGACGGTGGAGGGGTGGAGGGTGCTGGCGGGAAACCGCACGGGACGGGGCGCCTACGTGTGCGCCGACTCGCCCGCCTGCTGGGCGGAGAAGCGGCTGCGGCGGGCCTTCGGGGCGAGTGCTCCGCTGGTCAGCGCGGACCTGCAAGCCCTCAACCCTGCCATGAACGACACATCCACAGGTCAGACCATGACAAGCTGATCTGCTGCCCGCGCCCCCCGGGGACACGCGGGCCTCACCGGAGGTGAGCATGTCGAAAGTTCGCATCTATACCCTCGCCCGTGATCTGGGCGTGGACAACAACAAAATGCTGGAAATCCTCGACGGGCTGGGCGTCTCGTACAAGAGCGTGAGCTCCACCATCGAGGAGGACACCGTCGAACTCATCAAGCAGATTCTGGAGGAGGAGGCTGCGGCGGGAACGGCGGCCCCGGCGGACTCGGCGCCCGTCCAGGCGAGCGCCCCCCAGGCCGCGCCCACTCAGCCTGAGACGCAGGCCGCCAGCGCGCCCCAGCCCCAGGCAGCGGCTACCGCGACGGCCGAACGCGAGCCCGTCGCGGCGTCCGCACCCGCCGCTCCGTCGGCCCCGGAACTCCCCCACCGCGCCCCCGTCGTCACGATCATGGGGCACGTGGACCACGGCAAGACCTCGCTGCTGGACTACATCCGCAAGACGAAGGTGGCGGCCAAGGAGGCGGGCGGCATCACCCAGCACGTCGGCGCCTTCGAGGCGAGGACGAGCAAGGGCAAGGTCGTCTTCATCGACACGCCGGGCCACGAGGCCTTTACCACGATTCGCGCCCGTGGGGCGAACGTCGCCGACATCGCCATCATCGTGATCGCCGCGGACGACTCGCTGATGCCGCAGACGCGCGAGGCCATCGCGCACGCGCAGGCGGCCAAGGTCCCCATGATCGTGGCGATCAACAAGATCGACCTGCCGCAGGCCGACCCCGAGCGGGTCAAGACGGACCTGACGCAGCTCAACCTCGTGCCGGAGGAGTACGGCGGCGACCTGATCGTCGTGCCCGTGAGCGCGCGGACGGGCGAGGGCGTCGAGGACCTGCTGGAGTACATCTCGCTCACCGCCGAGCTGGAGGACCTGCGGGCCGACCCCAAGGGTGAATTCAGCGGCGTGATCATCGAGAGCCGGGTGGACCGCCAGGCGGGCGTGCTGGCGACCGTGATGGTGCAGGAGGGCACCCTGCGCGTGGGTGACTTCCTGGTGGTCGGGGAGAACTACGGCAAGATCAAGGCGATGACGGACTCCAACGGGGGCCGCATCAAGGAGGCGGGGCCGAGCACCCCGGTGCAGGTTCTCGGCTTCTCCGAGGCTCCGGCCAGCGGTGAAAAGGTCTTCAGCGCGAAGAACGAGCACGCGGCGCGCGAGCTGATCGCCCAGCGCGTCAGCGACCGCCGCGATGCCGAGGCCGCCCGCACCCAGCGCCGCCGCACCCTGGAGGAGATGATGGGGCCCATCGGTGAGACGCGCACCGTCAACCTGATCCTGCGCGCCGACACCCAGGGCAGCCTGGAGGCGATCCAGGGCATCCTCGCCAAGAAGGAAACCGAGGACGTGAAGCTCAACGTGCTGCTCTCGGGCATCGGCTCGCCCACCGAGGGCGACGTGCTGCTCGCCTCGACGGCGGACGCGACCATCCTGTGCTTCAGCGTGACCGCCTCGGGCGGCGTGAAGAAGGTGGCCGACACCAAGGGCATCGAGATCAAGACCTTCCGCATCATCTACGAACTCATCGACGAGGTGGACCGCCTCATCAAGGGCAACCTCGAACCCGTCTTCGAGGAGCGGTACCTGGGCCGCGCGGAGGTCCGCATGGTCATCCGCCACCCCAAGAGCGGCAACATCGCCGGGTCCTACGTGACCGACGGGCTGCTGCGGCGCAACGCGCGGGCCAAGGTCACCCGTGGCCGTCAGGTCGTCTACGAGGGCACCATCGTGGGCCTCAAGCGCTTCAAGGACGACGTGCGCGAGGTGCAGACCGGGTACGAGTGCGGCATCAACCTCGACTGGAACGATGTGACCGAGGGTGACATCATCGAGGCCTCGGAGATGGTGGAAGTGACGCAGGCGTAAGGGGAGCGGTCAGCGCTCAGCAGTCAGAAAAAGAGGGGGCGGTTTCCCGTGTGGGGGCCGCCCCTTTTTACCTGTTGAAGGGATACTCGCTCACCGGGTGGAAGCCGCGCGAGGTGAGCAACCGGGCGCCTGGGCCGGGGACGAGTTCGATGGTGAGGGGTTTTCCCCACTCCTCCCCGTGGAGGATGAGGTGGCCCGCCTCCGTGCGCTCGTAGCGGAGGGGCAGGGGGGCGCCCGGGATGGTCACGGTCAGGTGGGAGGTTGGAGGGATCGCCGGTGTCGCGCCGCGCCGCGCGCCGCCGGGCCATACCTCCTTGTACTCCAGAACTTCCCTCACGGCCTCCACACTTGGGAGAACGGCGAGGGAAAGCTCGGTCAGGTGCCGGAAGTCGTGCCGGTGCCCGTCCCGTTGCTGCTGTTGGGCTGAGCCTGGTCAGAATCCCGCGGGCCGCCGTCCATTCGGCCGAAGCCGTCCCGCCCGCCGTGATGGTGACCGCCCATCCCCCGCCCACCGCGCCCCCCGAAGGCGAAGGGGTTTTGCTGGAGGCGCCGCTTCATCTCGGCGGCGCGGTCACTCGGGATGTCCCCCGCCCGCACGCCCTGGTCGATGGTGGCGTTCCCGGCGGCGAGGGCGGCGGCCTTCAGGCGCTCCACCGTGATGCCGAGCTGCGCGGCGAGCTTCTGGAGGAACACGTCGGCGTAGTTGGTGCCGCTGGCCTGGGGACGGGTCGGCGTGGTCTGACCGCCCGGGTTCTGGGTGCCCGGCGCGGTTTGGCCCGGCTGGGCGGGCTGCACCCGCTGGGGGGTGGTGGACTGCTGGGCGAACACCAGTCCCGCCGTGAGGGGCAGCGCGGCGGCGAGCGCGATCAGGGAGACGTTTTTCCGGTTGCGATTCACGGGGTCACACTCCTGGGGGGATGTCCGGTCGGTGGAGACCGGCAGGGACAGGGTGCCCGGGGCGGGTTAAGTGGGGGCTAAAACGCCGGGTCGGTCGCCCTCCGATTCGGAACGGCCTGGTATGCTGGGGCGCCTTTTCCCCTATGCCCCAGTCCCAGCCCCCTCCCATCCGCCCCGACGTGACGCCCCTGCGGTGGCCACGGGCGCTGGCGTGGCCGGGGATGCTCACGCTGCTGTCGGTGCTGGCGGTGCTGCTGGGGCACCAGCCCTCCGTGACGGACGGGGGGCCGCGTGTCACGGCGGGCAACGTCGCCCCTGTCCTGCCCGAGGTGCGGCCCGCGCCGCAGCCCTCGCCGGGCCCGGCCCTCTCGGCCGCGCCACCACCGGAACCGTTCCGGGTGGCGGGCGAACGTGGCCGCGTCCCCGGACCCGGCCCGATCTGGACCGCGCCCAGTCTCCCGCGCACCCTCGCGCTGCTGGGGCGGCGGCAGACCGACGGGGGCTAAGGCGCTTTTGAAGGATGACCGCGGGGAGTGAGAAGGGCCTTTTCCCGAACGCCCGGCCCGCTCACCCCCACTCGGCCTCCCCCCCTGCAAGCCGCTCTACGCGTCAAGGGGGAGGAGCAAAAGCAAGACACCGACCACCTCCCTTTTCCCGGAGTACACCTGTGACGTACAGCAATCCCAATCGGAATCGCAACCGCCGCCCGCCGCCCCGGCGCGGCGCCCCCAACCCCAGCAAGCCCAACCTCTGGACGGGCCTGCTGCTGCTCCTGACGCTGCTCGCCAGCCTGGCGTTCATCTGGCGGCCGTGGCAGCACCCGCAGACGCCGTTCTCGCTGTGGAACGACAAGTTCCAGTTCATGACGCTGGGCCTGGACCTCAAGGGCGGCCTGCGGATCGAACTCGCGCCCGAGAGCGGCAACGCCACCCGCGAGGAACTCGACCGGGTCAAGACCGTGATCGAGAACCGCATCAACGCGCTGGGCGTGGCCGAGCCCACCGTGACCGTCTCGGGCGGCAAGCGCGTGGTCGTGGAGATTCCCGGCGCCACGCCCGCCGTGCAAAACCGCGCCCGCGAGATCATCGGGCGCACCGCGCGGCTGGAGTTCCGCATCGTGAACCAGGGGGCGCAGCCGGACCCCACGCTGCGGCAGCAAGACCCCCCCTCGGGCGGGTACAAGCTCTCGGACCTCGGCCCGGTGCAGGCGACGGGTGAGGTCATCGCCAACGCGCAGGCGGCGACTGATCCCACATCCGGGCGCTGGGTGGTGACCTTCCAGACGACCGACAAGGGCGCGCAGACCTTCGGGGACTTCACCGGCAAGAACGTCGGGCGGCTGATGGCGGTCGTGCTCGACGACCGGATTCAGTCGGTGGCGACCATCCAGCAGCGCCTCTTCCGCGACGTGCAGATCAGCGGCAGCTTCAGCCCGGAGGAGGCCAACCAGCTCGCCCTGGTGCTGAAGTCGGGTGCGCTCCCCATCAAGATCAGGACGGAGGCCGAGCGGGCCATCGGGCCGACGCTCGGCGCGGACGCGATCCGCAGCGGGGCGATTGCCGCCCTCGTCGGCATCGGCCTGGTGTTCGGCATGCTGTTCCTGTACTACGGCCTGTGGTTCGGGCTGGTGGGCGCGCTGGGGCTGCTGTTCTCCTCCATCATCATCCTGGGTCTGCTGGGCGGCTTCGGCGCGACCCTGACACTGCCGGGCATCGCGGGGCTGGTCCTCACCATCGGCGCGGCGGTGGACGGCAACGTCATTTCCTTCGAGCGCATCAAGGAGGAGTTGAGCCGCGGCAAGGGTATCCGGGGCTCCATCGGGGCCGGGTACCAGCACTCGACCGCCGCGATCCTGGACGTGAACGCCTCGCACCTGCTCTCGGCCCTGGCGCTGTACAACTACTCGACCGGGCCGGTGAAGGGCTTTGCCGTCACCCTCATCATCGGCGTGGTCGCCTCGACGTTCTCGAACCTGGTGTTCGCCAAGTGGTTCATGCAGTGGCTGGCGCAGCGCAGGCCGAACATGACGGCCCCGCAGTGGATCAAGGCCACCCGCATCGACTTCATCAAGGCGGCGCCCATCGTGACCACGGTGAGCGTGCTGCTCGCGCTGGCGGGCGGCCTGATCGTGGCGACGAAGGGGATGAACTACGGGGTGGACTTCACCTCGGGCACCAGCCTGACCGTGCGGGCCAGCGCGCAGACGACGACCGACCAGGTGCGCTCTGCCGTGACGGGTGCTGGGGTTGCCAAGGTCACGCCGCAGAGCGCCACCATCCAGCGCAACGAGACTCCTGGCCTTACGGGCGCCCAGTACACCGTGAAGGTGCCGGAGCTGACCGCGCCCGAGGTGCAGAGGCTCAGCGCGGCCGTCGCCAAACTGCCGCAGGGTGAGGTGCAGTCACAGGAGACGGTCGGCCCGGCGGTCGGCCAGGAACTCACCCAGAAGACGATTCAGGCCGTGCTGCTGGGTCTGGCCCTGATCCTGATCTACGTCGGCTTCCGCTTCGACTTCATCATGGGGCTGGGGAGCATCGTGGCGGCCATTCACGACGTCGCGATTGCGATGGGCCTCTTCAGCCTGCTCGGGCTGGAGTTCACCGTGGCGACGGTCGCCGCCTTGCTCACCCTGATCGGCTACTCGCTGAACGACTCCATCATCGTGTCCGACCGTATCCGCGAGAACCTGCGGGAGATGCGCGGGCGGCCCTACCGCGAGATCGTGAACACGTCGATCAACCAGACGCTCTCGCGCACGGTGATGACTTCCGTGAGCACCATGCTGCCGCTCGTCAGCCTGCTCGTCTTCGGCGGCCCGGTGCTGCGGGATTTCAGCCTGATCCTCCTGATCGGCATCCTGGTGGGCACGTACTCGTCGATCTATATCGTCGCGCCCATGGTGGTGTTCCTGGAGGAATGGAAGGACAAGCGCAAGGGGGGCTCGCAGGCGGCGAAGGCGTAGGGGAAGCAGTCAGCGTTCAGCAATCAGGAACAGGGGGCGGCTTCCAGGTGGGGGCCGCCTCCTCGCCTGTCTGTGTCGGTGCCCCCGCCCAGTTCAGTGATTGGCGTAGCTTGGTGGCATGACCGACACCGCCACGAAGAAGAAGCTGAACTGGAACAGCCATCAGGTGACCCAGGGCGACGAGCGCGCCCCCAACCGGGCGATGCTGCGGGCGGTCGGCTTTCAGGACGGCGATTTCGACAAGGCGATCATCGGCGTGGCGCACGCGCAGAGCAACATCACGCCCTGCAACAACGGGCTGGGGGAACTTGCCGGGCATATCACCGGGGCGATCCACGAGGGCGGCGCCATGCCGCAGATTTACGGCACGATCACGGTGTCCGACGGCATCAGCATGGGCACCGAGGGGATGAAGTGCTCGCTGGTGAGCCGCGAGGTCATCGCCGACTCCATCGAGACGGTCAGCCGCGGCCAGTCGCACGACGGCGTGATCGTGGTGGGCGGCTGCGACAAGAACATGCCGGGGGCGATGATCGGCATCGCGCGGCTGAACATCCCCGCGGTCTTCGTGTACGGCGGGACGATCAAGCCCGGCCACTACAACGGCAAGGACCTCACCATCGTCTCGGTATTCGAGGCGGTCGGGGCCTACGGGGCGGGCAAGCTGAGCCGCGAGGACTTCGAGCAGATCGAGAAGCGGGCCTGCCCCGGCAACGGCTCGTGCGGCGGGATGTACACGGCGAACACGATGTCCTCGGCCTTCGAGGCGATGGGGATGAGCCTTCCCTATTCCTCCACGATGAGCGCCGTGGACGCCGAGAAGGCCGTTTCCGCCGCTGATTCGGCCCGCGCCCTGCTCGGGCTGATCGAGCGCGACGTGCGGCCCCTGGACATCCTGACGAGGGAGGCGTTCGAGAACGCGATCACGGTCGTCATGGCGGTGGGCGGCTCCACGAACGCCGTGCTGCACCTCATGGCGATTGCCCACGCCTGCGACGTGCCGCTCACGCTGGAGGACTTCGAGCGCATCCGCGAGCGCACGCCGGTCTTCTGCGACCTCAAGCCCAGCGGGAAGTACGTGGCGACCGACCTGCACGCGGTGGGCGGCATCCCGCGCGTGATGAAGATGCTGCTGAAGGCGGGGCTGCTGCACGGCGACTGCCTCACCGTGACCGGGAAGACGGTGGCCGAGAACCTGGCGGACGTGCCGGACGAGCCCGACCCCGGGCAAGACGTGATCCTCCCCTACGACCAGCCGCTCTACGAGCAGGGGCACCTCGCCATCCTGCGGGGGAACCTCGCGCCGGAGGGCTCGGTCGCCAAGATCAGCGGCCTGCGGCACATCAAGATCACCGGCCCCGCCCGCGTCTTCGATTCGGAGGAGGAGTGCATGGCGGCGATCATGGGGGACCAGATCAGGGCCGGGGACGTGCTGGTGATCCGCTACGAGGGCCCCAAGGGCGGCCCCGGCATGCGCGAGATGCTCTCGCCCACGAGCGCGATCATCGGCAAGGGGCTGGGGGACAGCGTGGGGCTCATTACCGACGGGCGCTTCAGCGGCGGCACGTATGGCCTCGTCGTGGGGCACGTGGCGCCCGAGGCTTACGTGGGCGGTCCCATCGCCCTGGTGCAGGAGGGCGACACCATCGAGCTGAACGCCGAGACCTGCGAGCTGACGCTGCATGTGGACGAGGCGGAGCTGGAGCGGCGACGGGCGGCGTGGGTCGCGCCGGAACCGAGATATAAGCGCGGCGTGCTGGCGAAATACGCGCGGTTGGTGAGCAGCGCGGCGCGGGGGGCGGTGACGGACTGATACGGTTTCCGTCCAATCCGTTATCGAAGCGGGAAAGCGCCGCTTCGATAACTCCTTTCCCGGCAACCGTTTTGTTCCTGCTCGCTCCGCTCGGGTTGAACAGTTTTTGTAACTGCTGGGCCGGAATCCGTATGAGGCCCGGCTGCCCGGCAATAGGCGATTGGCAGACCGCACCCACTCCCCGGAAAGCGTACCCTGAGGGATGAACTTACAAGACATCGCCGTTCGCAGTGAGTGGCGCGAGCTGGTCACCCCGGGGCTGCGGAGTGCCCTGGAACGGCTGGAAGCCCAGGGCGTGGAATTCTTCTGGACGCATGGGGGCAGTCTCCCCCCCGGCACCTACCTCTTCAACGCGAAAAAGGACGATGTCCGGCTGGCCTCACACGACGGCTCCGAGATGCCCCGCCAGGCGATCAGCGAGGTCATCCTGGAAGCGATGACGGCGCGGGGAATCCTGCCGCGGCAGGAGTCGGTGTTTCCCGCCCGCACCCGTCACCGGGGCCGCCCCCAGCCTGCCCCGGGCCGATGATGGTCGGCTCCCCCTCTCCGCGCCGGGAAGGAACGCAGCGATGGACAGCATGATCTACGCTTCGGTGCGGCAGGTGAGCTCGACCTGGTACTACATCGCCCTGACGCAGAGGCGGTCGCACGAGGACGCGCTGAACGTGGGCATGATGCAGGCGGAACTCTACCTGAGCGATCTGGGCCTGGTGGACGCGGCGGCGGCCCCCTATCTGGAGGGCGCGCGGAAAGCCATCGCCGGAGTCATGCAGGGACGACTCCAGAATTAACGCCGGTGGTGGACGCCGCGCGAAAAGCCGCGGGTTCCGCTTCACTCGGGAGGCAGCGGACCGGGACGCCGCGCTGCTGTCCCCCCGTGGGCTGCCCCCCCGGCAACGGAGGTCATGATGTCACCGCCCCGAACACTCACGCTGCGCTGGATGCCCGGAAGCAATGACCGCGTCCACTTCGAGAAGGGTGGCCGCACGTTCACCGTGCTGCTCAAGGATGTCCAACGCGCCGATTCGCACAGCCTCAATCCGCTGTACCTCAGCGGCAGGGTGACCCTGAGCATCACCCGGGTTCATCTGTCGGACCTGATGGGTCCCCTGCGCCAGCACGTGACTTCCAGGGCCGAGGGCACAGCCAAGGGCGCCTGGGTGGACGAGGGTGGCCTGGCTGCGGATGAGCCGGAGGACGAGCCGTCCGGGGAGCCCGGGTAGCCACCGGCCACGGGAGGAACAGGAAAGAGGAGCCTTGCGGGGCTCCTCGCTCTGCTCCGCTGTCCGGTGAGGGTCTACTCGCGGGGCGGAAAGGAAAGATGGCCCTCGAACTGCCACTCGCTGAACTTTCTGGGCTTCTTCTCGGTCAGGGTGCCGAGCATGGGGCCGTGCTGGGTCAGCACGTGAACCACGCAGCAGCCCCCGCCCACGTCACAGGCCGACCGCAGGGCCTGAATGTCGAGGTCGAGGGTGGCGCTCTGCCGCGCTCGGGGCTCGGCGAAGATGGTCAGCCGTTTGTTCTGCGCGACTTGGTATTTTCCCTGCAAGGTCAGCATACGGCCAGCGTATCCCAAAAGGCGGCGGGCAATAGTTCTGGGGCGGCCGCGGGCCGCGCCTCCGGCGAGGGACGCCCGCCCCCGCCCACCGGGCTAGACTCGCCCCATGTTCGCCCCTCCCGGTGCCCCGTCCGTCACGGTGGCGTTTCTCGCGGGCCTGATCTCGTTTCTCAGCCCGTGCGTGCTGCCGCTCCTTCCCAGCTACCTGGGCGTGATCGGCGGGGCGCGGGCGCCCATCACGCGGGCACTGGGCTTCATCCTGGGCTTCGGGCTGGTCTTCATCGCGCTGGGGGCGACGGCGAGCAGCCTGGGGGCGTTGCTGGCGCCGCACAAGATTCTGCTGGGGCGGGTGGCGGCAGTCCTGATCGTCTTTTTCGGGCTGGTCATGCTGGGCGTGATTCGCCTGCCCGTGCTCATGCGCGACACGCGGGCGCTGGCGGGGGCAGGGGGATACGGCCCGGTCGCCCTGGGCGCCGCCTTCGCCTTCGGGTGGAGTCCCTGCCTGGGTCCGGCGCTGGGGAGCATTCTGGGCCTGGCGGCGAGCAGCGCGAGCCTGGGGACGGGCGTGGGGCTGCTCGCCGCCTACACGCTGGGGCTGGCCGTGCCCTTCCTGCTCGCCGCGCTGCTGTGGGACCGCCTGAACCTGCGGCGCCTGAACCGTTACGCGGGCGTGTTCGAGAAGGTGGGCGGCGCGGTCCTGGTGATCGTCGGCGTCCTGATGCTGACGGGGCAGTTCACGCGGCTGGCGACCTTTTTCTATGAGGTGATGCCCGCGTGGCTGAGGGTGTGAAGGGGCAGTGGGCAGTGGGGAGTGGGGCGTGGGAAAGGCCCGGGACCACTGACCACTCCCCACTCCCCACTCACCCCCACGCCCTCCAGCTCCGCGACATCTGGCTGAGACTCGGCCGCGAGGTCATCCTGCGGGGCGTGACGTTGGACGTGCCCACCGGGGAGGGCGTCACGTTGCTCGGCGAGAATGGGGCGGGCAAGACGACGTTGCTGCGGGTGCTCGCGTCGGGGCTGCGGCCCACCCGGGGCGAGGGGCGGGTGCTGGGCTTCGACCTGCGGGACGGGCGGGCGGTGCGCGACTGCATTCACCTCATGCCGGTGGACGCGGGGCTGTACCCGGACCTGACGGGGGCGGAGAATCTGACCTTCGCTCTTGAAATGCATGGGGCGCGGGGGGACGTGGGGGCGGCGCTGCGGCGGGTCGGGCTGGAACGGGCCGCGAACCGCCGGGTGCGCTTCCTGTCGGCGGGGATGCGCAAAAGGCTGGCCCTGGCGCGGGCGCACCTGCTCGCGCGGCCCGTCACGCTGGTGGACGAGCCCTTCGCCAACCTCGACGACGCGGGGCGGGCCTTGGCGCTGGAGTTGCTGGGCGACCTCTCGGCGCGGGGGGTGACGCTGGTGGTCGCCGCGCACGAGCCGCATCTCGCGCGGCAGGTGGCGCCCCGGGCACTGCGGTTAGTGGGCGGGAAGCTGGAGAAAGTGGATGGTTAGTGGTGAGTGGGCAGTGGTCCTGAGCTTTTCCCACTGCCCACTGTCCACTGCCCACTGCCAGCACCTGGAGCGTGCCCCATGAGGTCCGTTCTGACCCTCGCGGCCAAGGATTTGCGGGTCGCGGGGCGCACGCGGGACACGCTGCTGGCGACGGCTTTCTTCGCGGGGCTGGTGCTCCTCGTCCTGGGGCTGGCGCTGGGGGGGGACACCTCGGCGCGCACCCCGGAGGGGACGGCGGGCGTGGCGGCGGGGGCGGTGTGGACGGCGCTGGCGCTCGCGGCGGCGGTGGGGGCGCAGCGGGCCTTCGCGCAGGAGCAGGAGGCGGGGGCGCTGGAGCAGCTCACCCTGTACCCGGGGCCGCACGGGGCGCTGTACCTGGGCAAGCTGCTCGGCGTGCTGGGGCCGCTGCTGCTCGTGGCGGCGTTTACCCTCCCGGCGGGGCTGATCCTCTTCGGGGCGGCGGGGGCGGGTCGGGGCGTGCCGTGGCTGCCGCTGGCCCTCCTTACCCTGCTCGGGGTGGTGGGCTTCGCGGCGGGGACGACCTTTTACGGCTCGATCACGGTCAGCCTGCGGGCGCGGGAGGCGCTGCTCCCGGCGCTGGCCTTTCCCATCCTGGTGCCCGTGGTGATCGCCAGCGTGAAGGGCACGAGCCTGCTGCTGACGGGCGGCTGGTCGCCGGAGGTGACGACCTGGGCGATCTTCCTCGCCGCCTTCGACCTGGGGACGGTCATCCTGGCGACGCTGCTGTTCCCCTTCGCCGTGGAGGGGTAGCGGGCGCTACAGTGGCCCATGCCCCAGCAGAGGACAGGGTGAACCACCAGCACACCGCCGGGGAGCGGGGGCGGGCGCTGCTGGACCTCCTCGAGCGCGACCCCTCGGCCCGGCTGGGCCACCTGAACCTGAACGGCTGCCAGCTCACCGCCCTGCCGGAGAGCCTGCGCCGCTGCACGGGGGCGCGGGTCCTGAGCGTGTACGGCAACGGGTTGACGGCGGTGCCGGACTGGGTGTGGACCTTCATGAGCCTGACGACCCTGAACCTCTCGGCGAACCGGCTGACCGAACTCTCGCCGGGCCTGGGGAGATTGACACGGCTGGAGATGCTCGACCTCGGGCACAACGGGCTCGGCGCGCTTCCTGACGTGTTTGCCCATCTGCAAAACCTGAAGTTCCTGTACCTCAGCAACAACCGGCTGACGGACTTGCCCGCGTCGTTGCGTCACCTGAATTCGCTGGCCTACCTCAACGTGACGGACAATGCCCTCCCGGCCCTGCCCGAGTGGCTGGGTGAGTTGGGGAGTCTGTTGGAATTGCGCGTCTATAACAATGCCCTCACGGCCCTGCCCGCCTCGCTGGGGGAACTGGGCGGGCTGCGGGAACTCCACGCGACGAACAACCGTCTGGGCAGCCTGCCGCCCGAACTGGGAAGGTGCAGGCGGCTGAACCGGCTGACGCTACAGGGCAACGCCCTCACCGCGCTTCCCGGGGAGATCGGGGGGCTGGGGGCGCTCGCCGAGCTGGACCTGCGGTTCAACGAACTGTCGGAGTTGCCCCCCTCGCTGGCGGAGCTGGAGAACCTGCGTGTTCTGGACCTGCGGGCGAACCGGCTGACCACCCTGCCCGAAGGGCTCGCCTTCCTCCCCCACCTGGAGAAACTCGACCTGCGCTGGAACCGGCTCTCCGCCCTGCCCCCCGTGTTCCGGCGGCTGGAGGAGCGCGGGTGCCTCATCTATGCCTGAGCGTTCAGCCGAGCCGGAAAGCCCCCGCCCCAGACTCGTCCCTGAGCTGTACTGCTCCGATTTCGCCGCGTCTCTGCGGTTCTATACGGAGGTGGTCGGATTTCGTGTCGTCTACGCGCGTCCAGAGGAGCGTTTCGCCTATCTGGGGCTGGACGGAGCCGAACTGATGATCGAGCAGCCGACGGGGGAGGACCGCACCTGGCTCGCCGCCGAACTGTCCTACCCCTTCGGCCGGGGAGTGAACCTGTCCATCGAGGTGCGGGAGGTGGGGCGGCTCTACGCGCGTGTTCAGCAGTGCGGTGCCCGAATCCTCGTCCCCCTCGAAGACCGCTGGTATCGCCAGGACGAGGGGGAGGCCGGGAATTGCCAATTCGTCGTGCTGGATCCCGACGGGTACCTGCTGCGGCCTTTCCAGAACCTGGGCAGAAGAGAATGTCGGGTCCCAGGCCCCTGAGGGGACACCAGCCCCACGCTACCGCGCCCGCTGCCCGGGGACACTCGCACTTGCCTCCATGCCCTCCCAGACGAGATGCTGCGCGTGCGAAAAGTTTCCTGCGCGCACCTCTGTCACGGTGACGAGGCCGCGCGCGGGTCAGAATGGGGTTTGACATGAGACAAGACCGCGTGACGACGCTGCTGGGGGGCGCGACGCTGCTGGCCCTCGCGGCAGCGGTGGTGCTGGGCCTGCGCGCGCCGCTGGACATCAACCAGGGCTCGCTCGTGCGGCTGATGTTCGTGCACGTGCCGAGCGCGTGGCTGAGTTACCTGGCCTACGGCGGCACGGGCCTGTTCGGGCTGCTGTACCTCCTCACCCGGCAGCGCCGCTGGGACCGCCTGGCGCTGAGCAGCGCGGAGATCGGCGTGCTGTTCACGGTGACGACCATCGTGGGCGGGATGCTGTGGGCCAAACCGACCTGGGGCGTGTACTGGGTGTGGGACGCCCGGCTGACGACCACGGCGCTGAGCCTGGTGGTGTACGGGGGCTACCTGCTGATCCGCACGCTGATCGACGACCCGGAGCGCCGGGCACGGGTGGCGGCGGTCGTGGGGCTGGTGGGCACCCTGTACGTGCCGATCAACTACATGGCGGTCGAGTGGTGGCGCGGGGTGCACCAGACGCAAACCCTGAAGCTGCTGGGCAAGATTCGCTTCGACGCGGCGCCCGTCTACGGCTGGGTGCTTCTGACTGCCACGGTGGCCTTTACCCTGCTGTACTTCTACCTGCTGCGGGTGCGGGCGATCCTGGCCGCCCGCGAGGAGGCGCGCGAGGAGCGCGAGCTGATGGAAGACCTCTCGCCGCTGGAGGTGGCGCGTGGATAAGTACGCCGCTTACGTGATCGTGGTGTATGTGGTGACCTTCGTGCTGCTCGCCGCGTATCTGGCCTGGATGTGGATTCGGCTGCGTGCCGGGCGGGAGGAGCGCGAATGACGACCACTCCCCTGCCCCGGGCGAGACGGCGCAGACGGAGCCCTTGGCCGACCGTGCTGGGCGTGCTCGCCCTCGTGGGGCTGACCGCGACCGTCGCCTTCGGAAACCTGGGCAAGAGCCTGGAATACTTCGTGACGCCGACGGAGTACCTGCAGCAGCAGGCCGAGTACCAGGGCCGCCCGCTGCGGATCGGCGGACTGGTGAAGGCGGTGCAGTACAACCCGCAGACGCTGGACCTCAAGTTCAACGTGACGGACGGCGGCGCGACCTTCCCCGTGCAGTACCGCGGCGCGGTGAGCGACCTGTTCAAGGAGAATCAGGGCGTCGTGGTGCGCGGTGAGTTTCAGGGCAACACCTTCCACGCCACCGAACTCGTGGTCAAGCACTCGGAGGAATACCACGTGCCGAAGACGCAGGCCGAACTCAAGGACCTGCTGCAAAAGAGCGAGAGCGAGTGAGGACTCGCCGAGCATGTTAAACCTGATCTCCTTCCAATCGAGTGCGCTCGGCGCGCTGGGGCAACTCAGCCTGCTGGCGGCGCTGGCCTTTACCCTCGGGGGGACGTGGCTGGCCGCCGTCGGTGGCCTGAAGGCCGACACCCGGGCGACCGAGGCGGCGCGGCGGGCGATCTGGGCCGTCTTCGCCCTCGTGAGCCTCGGCACGCTGACCCTGATGGTGGCGCTGCTGCGCGACGACTTCACCGTGCGGTACGTGGCCGAACATTCCATGCGGGCCTCCCCCACCTGGGTGAAGGTGACGAGCCTGTGGGGGGCGCTGGAGGGCTCGATCCTGCTGTGGGCGTGGCTGCTCGCGGGCTTCGCGCTCGTGCTGAGCCTCACGCTGCGGCGGGACGCGCTGCGGCCCTGGGCGCTGGGGGCGATGTTCGTCAGCCTGCTCTTCTTCGTGGGCGTGTGCGCGAGCATCGCCAGCCCGTTCACGCCGCTGAGCCAGGTTCCCGCCGACGGGCTGGGTCCCAACCCCGCCCTCCAGAACCACTGGATGATGGCCGTCCACCCGGTCCTGCTGTACCTGGGCTTCGTGGGGCTGAGCGTGCCCTTCGCCTACGCGGTCGCCGCGCTCGTGACCGGGCGGTTGTCCGACCACTGGGTCGTGGTGACGCGGCGCTGGACGCTGGTGGCCTGGGCCTTTCTCACCGCCGCCATCGTCGCGGGCGGCTGGTGGAGTTACGAGACGCTGGGCTGGGGCGGCTACTGGGCGTGGGACCCGGTGGAGAACGCCTCCTTTATCCCCTGGCTGCTGACGACGGCCTTCCTGCACTCCATCCAGATTCAGGAGCGGCGCGGGCTGATGCGGGCGTGGAACGTGTGGCTGATCGTGCTGGCGTACGCGAGTACGGTGCTGGGTACCTTCCTGAACCGCTCGGGCATCGTGCAGAGCGTCCACGCCTTCGCGGGCGGGCCAGTCGGGCCGGTGTTCCTGGGTTTCCTGGCCTTCCTGCTCGTGGCGGGGATCGGCCTGGCCGCCTGGCGTGCCCCCCACCTGCGCGACGAGGCGGACCCGCCTGCCCCACTCAGCCGCGAGGGCGCCTTCCTGGCGGGGAACTGGCTCTTCCTCGTCTTCGCGGTGATGGTGCTCGTCGGCACCCTCTTCCCCACCCTCGTGGAGGCGGTGCAGGGGCGGCGGGACGCCTCGGTCGGTCCGGCCTTCTACAACGCCTTCGCCATTCCGCTGGGGCTGGGTCTGCTGCTCCTGATGGGCGTGGGGCCGCTGCTGCCGTGGCGGCGGGCGGACGGCCAGAGTTTCTGGCGAGCGCTGCGGCCCCTGTTGCTGGCGGGGCTGGGGGCGGGGCTGATCGCCTTCGCGTTCGGCGTGCGGAGCCTGGGTGTGCTGGGCACGGTGGCGCTGGGTGCGTACAACCTCGTCGGATTGGGGCTGCTGACCGTGCGGGCCGTGCGGGAGCGGTCGTCGGGAGGACGCGGTGGCGGGTTTGCCGCTCTCGTCCGCGAGCAGCCACGCCGCTATGGCGCCTACCTCGCCCACATAGGTCTGGTCGTCATTGCCCTCGGTATCGCCTTCTCGGGGACGTACCGGCAGGACGCGCAGACCACCCTCAATGTCGGGGCAGCGCCCGTGCGGCTGCTGAACGAGACGCTGGCCCTGCAAGGCACGCGGCAGGACACCAAACCTTATGGCCGTTCCGCCGTGGCGCGCGTGTTGATCGACGGGCGGCCCTTCGAGGCCCGGATGAACACCTACGTGCAGGGGGGCGAGACCGCCTTCCCCGCGCCCGCCGTCCGCTACGGGCTGCTGGGCGACACCTACCTCGTCGTGACGGCCTTCGACGAGCAGGGCAAATGGGCGAGCGTGCGGCTGATCGAGAGCCCGCTGGTGTCGTGGATCTGGTGGGGCACCCTGATCGTGGTGCTGGGCGCGGGCCTGACGCTCGTGACCCCGCGCCGCGCGACGGTCCGCGCCCCCGCCCTGCGCTCGGCCCCCGCGACCGACTGAGTGAGAGTTGCTATGACTGAAATTCCCTCTCCTTCCAACTCCTCGGTGCCTGCCCCCCTGTGGCGGCGCCTGCTGCCCCCCCTCCTCGCCGCCGCGCTCGTCGCCGTGCTGGGCGTGGCGCTCCTCAGCCCTTCCCGCAATGCCACCGATGGCGGCCCGCTCGTCGGCAAGCCCGCTCCCCAATTCACGCTGACCAGCCTGGACGGGACGAAGGTGAGCCTCGCCTCCCTCAAAGGCCGCCCCGTCGTCCTCAACTTCTGGGCCTCGTGGTGCGGGCCGTGCCGGGAGGAGGCGCCCCTCTTCCGCGAACTCAGCACCCGGCAGGGCGGGGGGCAGGGCCTCGCCGTCGTCGGCATCCTCTTTCAGGAGACGAAGGAGCAGAACGCCCGCGACTTTATCCGGGAGTACGCCCTCGCCTACCCGTCGCTGCGGGACCCCGGCATCCAGACCGGGATCAACTACGGTGTGCAGGGCATTCCCGAGACCTTTTTCATCGATCAGTCCGGTGTGGTTCAGCACGTGGACCGGGGCGGCCTGACCCGCGAGCGGCTGAACGCCGGGCTGGCGAAGATCGGGGTGGCGGGATTGTGAGGCGCCTTCTGCCCTCTGCCCTCGGCCTTCTGCTCTCGGCCTCCCTCGCCCTGACCCCGGCGCAGGAGACGCGGGCGCAGCACCTGGGGAGCAACCTGCGCTGCCCGATCTGCACGGGCGTGCCCATCACCGAGAGCCCCAACGACATCAGCCGCGAGATGCTGCGCGAGGTGCGCGAGCAGGTGGCGGCGGGGCGCAGCGACCGGGACATCTACGCCTACTTCGCCGCGCGGTACGGGAACTTCGTGCTGCTGGACCCGCCCAAGGAGGGGGCAGGCGTGCTGCTGTGGGGCGCCCCGCTGGCGGCGCTGGCGGCGGGGGGTGCCGTGCTGTGGGGGTTCCTGCACCGCAAACGCTCAGCCCAGGAAGAGGCGGCTCCGCCGACCGCTGACGAGCCCTTCGACCCCTATTTGGCTGAGGTGCAGCGCCGGACCAGGCGGGCCGGTTCCGGGGAAGGCGGCGGCGCATGATCCTCAGCCTGACCCTGCTCGCCCTGATCCTGCTCGTGGCGCTATGGCTGGTGCTGGAACCGCTGCGTCGGGGGGCACCGGCCGACCCCGACGCAGCGGAGCGCGAGCGGCTGACCGGGGAGCGCGACCGCCTCTACGCCGAACTCGCGGCGCTGGAGGACGAGAGCCGCCGCCCGGACCTGGAACGCCGCGCGGCCCTGACCCTGCGGGCATTGGATGCGCTGCCGCCCGCTCCTCCCCCCGCCACACGGAGCGGACAGACCCGCACGCTGGCCCTGGCCGGGCTGGGGGCCGCCGCCCTGCTCACGGTCGCCGGGGCGCTGACCTTCGTGCCGCGCTGGCAGCTCGCCTCGCTCAACGCGCAGGAGGCGCAGAACGTCCAGGCCACGCTGGCCCTGCCGCAGTTGAGGCGGCGGGCCGAGGTGAGTAGCGACAAGGCCGCGTACATGGCCTGGGGCAAGGCGGCCTTCGACAGCGGGCACTACGACCAGGCGCTGACGGCCTACGGCAACGCCCTGAAGCTCGACCCCCGGCAGCCCGAGGCGCTGCGGCGGCTGGGCATCCTGCTCCTGACGAGGGGCGAGCAGACGGGGCAGCAGGTCAAGCCCGAGGACGCGCAGCAAGCCTTCCTGTTGATCCGCACGGCGGCGCAGCTTGCTCCGAAGGAACCCGAATCGCAGCTCCTGCTGGGCTTCGCGCTCGCCCGCTTCGGGCAGGACGCCGACGCGCTGACGGCGCTGGAACGCTACCGGACGCTGGACCCCAGGGGGCGGGACGCCGACGACCTCATCACCGCCATCCGTGCCCGCCAGAACGACGAGGACCCCGGCCTGCGGGTGTACGCGGCGAACTGCGCGAGCTGCCACGGGCCGAACGGGGCGGGCGGCGCCTTTGGCCCCAGCCTGCGGGCCTCCACCCTGACCCGCGAGGCGCTGCGGTCGGTGATCGTGAACGGCAAGGGCGCGATGCCCGCCTACCCCAACCTGAATACGGGAGACCTGAACGCCCTGCTGGACGTGCTGGAACGCTGGCAGAAGGAAGGCTCTTGAGGCTCACCCGCCGCGACCTGCTGGAACGCTGGTGGGTACTGCCGGTCGCGGGGACGCTGGGCGCCTTCGGCTACATGGGCTGGTACGCCTCGCGCGTGACCTTCGGCAAGGAGCGGGTGGGCGCGCCGAACTTCCAGCCGGGGGAGGCGCAGCGGGTGGCGTCCCGTTCCGCCCTGGCGAATGAGTGGGCGGAGGTCGAGTTCACCTACGCAGGGCGGCCCTGCGTCCTGCTGCGTGTCCCCGAGCCCGTACCCGGCGGCCTGAGCGTGGGCGACGAACACTACGCCGCCTATTCCCGGGTCTGCACCCACCTGGGCTGTTCGGTGAATCTCGTGCGCGACCAGGAAGTCCTCGCCTTCGCCTACAACTACCGCCCGCCGCAGGAGGACCGCCACCCGCAACTCGGCTGCCCCTGCCACTTCAGCGTGTTCGACCCCCTGCAAGCGGGCGAGGCGGTGTTCGGCAAGGCGAACGGGCCGCTGCCCCGGGTGCGGTTGGAGGCGCGGGGCGGCGACCTGTACGCGACGGGGATCGAGCCCGCGCCGGAACTGGGCGGATGATGGACAGTCTCACCTTCACTCGCGGTGACCTTGCCACTGCCTCGGGCATCCTCACGGCGACGGCCTCCCGCCTGGCCGAACGCGGTGAACCGCTCTGGCCCGTGCCCAGCCTGACCCCCGAGCGACTCACCCGGCATTACCCGCCGGAGAGCTGGCGGGTGGCGTGGCGCGGCGGGGAGGCCGTCGGAACGTTCGCGCTGGTGGACCGTGACCCCCTCTTCTGGCCCGAGGACCCACCCGGAGAGGCACGCTACCTGCACAAGCTGGGCGTTCACCCGGATGCGCAGGGGCAGGGACTCGCGCATATGCTGCTCGCCGAGGCGGTGCGGGAGACGCGGGGGGCCGGGTGTGCCTTTCTGCGGCTGGACACCGCCGCCACGCGGCCCAAGCTCCGGGCGCTGTACGAGGGGGCAGGCTTCCGGGCGGTGGACGAGCGGGAAGTGAAGGGCTTTCACGTCGTCCGCTACGAATTGCCGCTGCGGTGAGTCAAGGCGACACCTGTTCCCGTCCAGCCCACCATCATGGCCCAGCCGGAAGGTCCGCATGGGCGAGGGTTCTCCCCGGCTGCGTGAAGGGCTCTCCCCCCGCCCCTGGGACACGTGGCGCCGGAGGACCGGTCCTTTTCTGCCGGGCAGGTTGAGCGTCTACACCACCCGTCCCTTATGCTGGGCGGCGTGCTGACGAACGCCCGTTTGTGGAGGAGAGACCGGTGATCACCTCCCCCCTGCGCCCCCGCAGCGTCCTGTTCGCGCCGGGCAACCGCGCGGACCTGATCGCCAAGCTTCCCCGCTCTGAACCCGACGCCGCCGTTCTCGACCTGGAGGACGCGGTGCCGGGGACCGGGGAGGCGAAGGCTGCCGCCCGCCCGGTCGCCCGCGACGCGGCCCGTGACCTGATCGCCGCCGCGCCCCACCTCGCCGTGTTCGTGCGGGTGAACGCGGTCCACTCGCCCTTTTTCGAGGAGGACCTGGCTGTGCTGACGCCGGAGCTCGCGGGCGTCGTGGTCCCCAAGCTGGAATCGGCGGCGGACGTGCGGCGGGTGAAGGAGGCGCTCTCAGCGCGGGGCCTGGACCTCCCCCTCCTCGCCGGGCTGGAGACGGGGGCGGGGGTCTGGAACGCGCGGGAAATTATGGCGGAAGAGGCTGTGGCCTGGGCCTACTTCGGGGCGGAGGACTACACCACCGACCTGGGAGGCACCCGCACGCCCGGCAACCTGGAGGTGCTGTACGCCCGCTCCCACGTCGCACTCGCTGCCCGGCTGACCGGGGTTCACGCGCTCGACATTGTGGTGACGAGATTGAACGACGAGGCCGCCTTCCGGGAGGACGCCACGCAGGGCCGGGCGCTGGGGTACGGCGGCAAACTCTGCATCCACCCGGCGCAGGTGCCCCTCGCGCACGAGTATTTCGGTCCCACCGAGGCGGAGGCGGAACGCGCCCGCCGCCTACTCGCTGCCGCCCACGCCGCCGCGCGGGAGGGCCGGGGCGCCTTCTCCTTCGAGGGTCAGATGGTGGACGAACCCATGCTCGCCAAGGCCCGCGCCATCCTGCACGCCAGGGGGGAACACGTATGAGGCGAATTCCGCTCCACTCCGGACTTTCCAGGAAAGCACTGGAAAGTCCTGCACTTCGCAGAACTCGCCTTCTCTCCTTCTCCCTTCGGTCGGGAGTGCTCAGGCCCTCTAGCCTGAGCACTCCGGAGGGTTTATGAACGACGACCTGACCCGCCCCCAGGGCCGCTACTTCGAGGAGCTGACGCCCGGCACGGTGATTCGCCACCGCATCACCCGCACTGTCACCGAGGCGGACAACGTCTTTTTCACCACGCTGACGATGAACCCGCAGCCGCTGCACCTCGACCGCGAGTACGCCGCCGCGACCGAGTTCGGGCAGCCCCTCGTGAACAGCCTGCTCACGCTGAGCCTGCTCGTGGGCCTGAGCGTCCACGAGCTGACGCTGGGCACCCTGGTCGCCAATCTGGGCCTGACGGACGTGGTGTTCCCCAAACCCGTCTTCCACGGTGACACCATCCGCGCCGAGTCGGAGGTGCTGGAGGCCCGGGGGAGCCGCAGCCGCCCGGACGCCGGGATCGTGACCGTCGAGCACCGGGCGATCAACCAGCGGGGCGAGATCGTGGCCCGGTGCAAGCGGACGGCGCTGATGCAGCGCAGGCCGGAGGTCAGTCCGCCGCCGCAGGGGTAAGGTTTGCCTGCCCCTCCACTACCTCCCGCCACGAGAGCTTACGCCTGCGCCAGGTGAAGATGGCGACCTTCACGACCTCCTCCAGCACTCGGGCGAGGAGCACGCCCCACACGCCCAGGCCCAGCCCGAAGGCGAGGAGCCACGCTAGCGGCAGGCCGACCGCGAAGGCGCTGATCGCGTCCCCCATCAGGACCCCGCGCGTGTCGCTTCCCGAGGGCAGCACCCCGCCGCCGCGCACCAGGTTCGCAACCTTCACGACCTGCACGGCGGCATTGACCAGGATCGTGGCGAGGGCGATCCGGCGGACCTCCTCGCCGACACTGGGGTACAGGGCGGGCAAGGCCAGCGCCGAGAGGGCGAACAGCGCGCCGAAGGCCACGCCCGTGATGAGGCCGAACCGCTCCACCGCCCGGGCCCGCTCCCGTGCCAGCCCGGCGTCCCCCTGGCCGACCGCCTGCCCGATCAGCGCGGTCGCGGCGGGCACCAGACCCGAGGACGCCACGATGAAGATGCCCTCGATGGTGTACCCGATCTGCACCCCCGCCAGGACCGAGGTGCCCAGCCGGGCGAGAAAGAGCGCGTACAGCAGGTTGCCGCCGCTCCAGGCAAGCTGGGTGGCGGCCAGGGGCAGCGACAGGTTCAGCAGTTCGCCGATCAGGACCCGGCCCCCGCGCCCCAGACCCGACCACGCCGGGGCGATGACGCCGCGCGGCCCGTACAGGAACCAGCCCAGCAGGACCACCCGCAGCGCCTGCCCGGCGAGTGCGCCCCAGGCCGCGCCGACCAGCCCCAGACGGGGAAACCCGGCGAACCCACGCACCAGCGCGTACCCCACGGCCACGTTCACCGCCGCCGCGAAGAAGGTGGCGACCATGGGAATGCGGGGCCGCTCCAGCGAGCGCAGGACGTTGCCCGCGACCACGCTGAGAACGATCAGGGGCACGCCCAGCAGCGCGACCTGGAAAAAGGGCGTGGCGGCCTCCGACAGGTCCGCCGGGGCGCCCAGGGCGGCCAGCACCGGACGCGCGAATGTGTGCAACACGGCGACCAGGACGAGCGTGACGGCGGTGGAGAGCAGCAGCGCCGTGCCCGCCGTCCGCGCCACCGCTTCCCGGTCCCCGGCCCCGTACGCGCGGGCGACGATGATGCCCGCCCCGGAGCCCAGGGTCGCCAGCGTGAAGATCGCCATCATGGTGACGTTGTTGGAAAAGCCGACCGCCGCCACCGCCGTCGCGCCCAGGGTCGCCACGATGAGTTGGGCCAGAAAATTGAACAGCAGTTGGATGACCGCCTCGAAACTCGCGGGCAGGGCCAGCCGCAGGATGTCGCGTAGATGAGCGCCGAGCACAGGAAAACCTCCTGGGGCACTCTATGCGAGGACCCTTCCCGGCACTTGTCAGATATCTGAGCGAATGCTCAACAGTCCACGGCCGAGTCTGCCTGGGCAAGACAGCAACGAAAAGAACGTTCCCGGAGGGTGTATCTCCTGGGTATGCCTGAACGACTCCGGGTCGCCATCGTGGGCAGCGCCGCCCGCTCCGACTACCTCTATGGCCCGCTCGTGCGTGGCCTGACCGATCAGGTCGAACTCGTCGGCGTGTGGGGCCGCAGCGAAGGATCGGCGCGTCGGCTGGGGGAAAGCCTGGGAACGCCCTGGTTCACGGACCTGGCCACGCTGATGCGGGAGACGGGGGCACAGATCGGCATCGTCTCGGTGGCCTACGCGGCCAACGGGCAGGTCGGGCTGATGGCGGTCGAGCACGGGCTGCACGTCCTGCTGGAAACACCCATAGCCCATGATCTGGCCGAGGCGGACGCGATCATCCGGGCGGCCAAGAGCCGGAGCCTCAAGGTCGAGGTGGCCGAGCAGTTCCACCGCCGCCCGCTGGAACAGATCAAATTGAAGCTGATTCAGTCGGGGGTGTTCGGGCGGGTCTACTCCTCCTTCAACGACTTCGCGGGGCACGGTTACCACGGCGTGAGCGTGATGCGGAGCTACCTGGGCTTTGACGCCCGGCCCGTGCGGGTGGTCGGGCTGGTGCGGGACTACCACCTGGCGCCCCACTGGTCATTCCTGGCGAACACCCGGGGCGAGCGCACCGAGACGCAGGAACATGGCCTGGTCGAGTTCGAGGGCGGGCAGATCGGCGTCTTCCACTGGACGAGCGTGGGCTACGACTCGGCCCTGCGCTGGTGGCGCTCCAGCCGCTTCCTGGCGGAAAAGGGCATGGGGATCACGGTCGGCCTGGGTCACGACCTCGACGAACGCCTGAGCCTGCTGACCCCCGACGGCGAGGCGCCGCAGTTCATTACCCTGGAGCGGCGCCTGGAACGCAACGACGGCGGGGCGCTGCGCTCCATCGTCGCCCACACGGATGATCCGGTCCATCCCACCGCCATTTGGGAAAACCCCTTCCAGCCCGCCCGCAAGGGCCACGGCCCCCAGTGGCACGACGACGAGATCGGGGTGGCGAGTTGCCTGATGAGCCTGGTCGACGCGGTGCGGACCGGGAGTCAACCGACGTACGGGGCCGAACAGGCGCGGCTGGACCAGGAAATTGTGCTGGCATTGCAGCGGTCGTCGCAGCTTGGCGGGCAGCCGGTGGAGTTGCCTTTGGAGCGGTGAGGGGAACTGGCACCTGCCCCCTCGCAGTTGGAGAGCTGTGTTCCTTCCTGCTCAGGAGCGCAGGCGGTGCCTGCCACCCCCTCTGCGAGCAGCTCCGCGAGTCCCGGCCTCCCCCACGAGGGGTAACAACGCCAAAGCTATAGCTCTTTGAAAACTGTCTATTGTGGACGGCCTATTCCCGCCAACAGCTCGCACTCGCACCGCCTTCACCCCGCCTTGCTCGCGCAGCGAGACGGTGGGCCCGCAGCTCAGCAAGCAGCAAGATCAAACATTCCGCGTGAAGGAGGACGGCCACAGGCGCGATGGGCGAGCCCCTTGCCGAGCGCAGTGGAAAACTCCCCCCTCCACCAAGAGGAGAGACACGTAGGCGAGCTTGGCGTCAACGCGCGGGCCGCCCCGCGCGGCGGAGACGTGGCCCCCGGTGGGGGCAGGGGGGGTGGGGGCAAGGTCAGCGACTCGGAGCCAACAACCCCCTCAATCCGCCGCGTTGTACCAATTCCGCTCCCAGCGGTGCCCGTACAGCTTCTGCACCTGCTCGGCGGGAAGCCCCCGCCCATCGGCAAGGACAGCGTTACGCTCCACGTTCCGCACGCTCCTCATTCCCACGATGACCGTGCTGACGGCTGGGTGACTCAACACGAACCGCAGCGCCGTCTCCGGCAGTTGCTCCGTCGTGATCCCCAGGTCCGACTCGATGGCACGCAGGTGCTCCTGCAATTCCGTCTTGCGGTTGCCGCCAAAGTAGTTGTTGCGCCAGTCACCCTGCGGAAAGGTCGTCTCCGGCGTGATGTGCCCGGTCAGGCTCCCCTCGTCGAGCGCGACACGGACAATGACCCCGACCCCATTCGCCTGGCAGGCGTCGAGCAGGCGGTCCTGCGGCGACTGATCGAAGACGTTGTAGATGACCTGCACCGTCTCTACCGCGCCCGCCTCGACAGCCTTGACGGCGTTGTCCGGCTGGTGGTCGTTGATGGAGATACCGAAGTGCCGGATCTTGCCGTCGCGCTTGAGCTGCGCCGCCGCGTCCTGCCAGTCCCCCTGCCCCAGCCAAGAGTCGTTCCAGACGTGAAGCTGCTGCACATCGATGGCGGGCAGGCCGAGGCGTTCCAGGCTGGCCTCGGTCATGCGGATCATGTACTCGCCCGGGAAGGCCTGGTCGGCGGTCGTTCCCGGCGCGGCGGGCCACTGCCCGTTCTTGGGGCTGATCTTGGTGGCGACATAAATACCCGGATTGTCGCGAACCACCTGGCCCACCAGCCGCTCGCTGTGGCCGTTCCCGTACCCCATCGCCGTGTCGATGAAGTTGCCGCCCAGTTCAATGTAGCGGCGCAGGGCGTTCAGGCTCTCGTCGTCCTGCGCCCCCTTCCACATGTCGGCCCCGATGCCCCACGCCCCGTAGCCGATCTCGGTCACCTGCAGGCCGGTGCGGCCCAGCGCCCTCTTGTGCATAGCCATACCCGCCACGCTACGCCCGGACTTGGGGGGAGGGCATGAGCGGGGGCTTCATAGAGGCAGCAGAAACGTGCCCTATTCGCCTTCTAATTGAAAGGTTTACTATTGTTTTTTCTTGACATTTAGCAGGAATACGAAGAGAATGCCCCACACGAGGCTTCCATGACGACAGACTCCCCGGCCCCCCTGATCCCCGCCCATTCCTGGGCCATCATCGACTCGACACTGCGGGAGGGCGAGCAGTTCGCGCGCGGGAACTTCAAAACGGGGGACAAGGTCGAGATCGCGCGGGCGCTCGACGCCTTCGGGGTGGAGTTCATCGAGGTCACCACGCCGATGGTGAGTGCGCAAACCGCGCAGGACATCCGGCAACTGACGGGGCTGGGCCTCAAGGCCCGCATCCTGACCCACGTGCGCTGCCACATGGACGACGTGCGGCGAGCGGTGGACCTCGGGGTGGACGGGCTGGACCTGCTGTTCGGCACGAGTTCCTTCCTGCGTGAATTCAGCCACGGCAAGAACATCGGGCAGATCATCGACACGGCGTCGGAAGTCATCGGCTGGATCAAGGAGAACCGCCCGGACCTCCAGATCCGCTTCAGCGCCGAGGACACCTTCCGCTCGGAGGAGGCGGACCTGATGGCCGTGTACCGCGCCGTCTCCGACCTGGGCGTTCACCGGGTCGGGCTGGCGGACACGGTGGGGGTCGCCACGCCGCGGCAGGTCTACACCCTCGTCCGCGAGGTGCGGAAAATCATTCACGCCGAATGCGGCATCGAGTTCCACGGGCACAACGACACGGGCTGCGCGGTCTCCAACGCCTACGAGGCCATCGAGGCGGGGGCCACGCACATCGACACGACCATCCTGGGCATCGGCGAGCGCAACGGGATCACGCCGCTGGGTGGCTTCCTGGCGCGGATGTTCACCTTCGACCCGCAGGGGCTGATCGACAAGTACAACCTGGGCGTGCTGCCCGAACTCGACCGCATGATCGCCCGGATGGTGGACCTGCCGATTCCCTGGAACAACTACCTGACCGGCGAATTCGCCTACAACCACAAGGCGGGGATGCACCTCAAGGCGATCTACCTCAACCCCGGGGCCTACGAGGCGATTCCGCCCGGCGTCTTCGGGGTGGGCCGCCGCATCCAGGCCGCGAGCAAGGTGACGGGCAAGCACGCCATCGCGTACAGGGCGCGTGAACTGGGCCTGCACTACGGGGAGGACGCCCTGCGCCGGGTGACCGACCACATCAAGGCCCTCGCCGAGCAGGACGAGCTGGACGACGCCCACCTGGAGCAGGTGCTGCGGGAGTGGGTGAGTGCGTAAGGGTTGGGCGGTGAACTGCGCAGAAATGCCCAAAAGTTCCTTTGAAACCAGAGAGGCGGAAAAGGTCAGACAGGCTGACACCTACGCCAGCCTGTTCCGCTTCCGGGCAAAAGCTGTTCAATGGGTGGAGTTCAGGCCACCCCTCAGCAAGCAGGAGGTCTCCAAACCGCAGGACTGCTTTGGCGACTGTGATGCCGTTGGACGTGCCAGGGACACCTTTCTTTACAAGCATGGGGCAAGGGACCTGTGGGATAGGGAAGACAAAGAGCGCGGATTCGGCATCGTACAGATGGCCCGTGTCTATAGCGACGGTTTGGGAAGACTCATATACCTCGGCGTGTGTCCCCAATGTCAGACCATCCACTGGAGCGAGATGCACAGGAAAGGTCAGGCAACCTGAACGGCGTCAGGCGTTCGGCGTGCTGGAATAGCCCCCAGATGACCTCGACCGAGACATCCGCCCGTTATCGCGTCCTCTCCCCGCCCGGCTCCGGGGGCGGCAAAACCGTCACCGTCTTCCCCGACGCCTCCGGCGACCTCCAGGCGCGTGCGGCGGGGTCCGGCACCCCCCTCTCCGTCTTCATCGAGTCGGCGGACGCGGCGGGCGTCACGCTCCGGGTCTTTACCCCCACCCGCGAGAAGGGCAGTTCGGACTCCGGGGCGCTCGCGGCCCTCTCCTTCCTGCAAGCTCAGGGCGCCGTGCTCGACGTGGTGGACGTGACGATGGGCGGGGAAGTCGTGCCCGCGCAACTGTGCGGCGGCGAGTGGCTGCTGCGCCAGGGGGACGTGACGGTGCGGGAGGTGGGGGCAGACCTCTCCCCCATCGGCCTGACGGGGGGAACCGCGTGGATCGCCTCGGCGGGGCGCCCGAACCTGGCCGTGGAGGTCCCCGACCTGGCCACACTGGACGACTTCGCCCCGGATGTGGACGCCATCGCCTCCCTGAACCGGACGACCGACACGACGGGCCTGATCCTCTTCACGATGGGCGGGCCGAACCGGGCGGACGTGAGCTTCCGGGCGTTCGGGCCGCTGAGGGGCTTTCAGGAGGACGGGGCGAGCAGCAACATGTTCGCCTGCCTCGTCGGGGTGCTGGGGGACCTGGGACGGCTCCCCACGACCACGAACATGATTCGGGGGGCACAGCGGAGACTAGGGGCTCCCTCGCGGCTGACGGCCCAGTTCACGCTCGAACCGGATGGCGTGTCGGACGTGTGGGTGGGGGGCCGGGCGGAGCGGCTGGACTCGTGACGGCCCTGACGGACCTGCGCCGGGACGCCTCGGGCTCGGCGGTGACGGCGGGCTTCGTCGCCGTGGTGGTGGGCGCGGCGAGCAGCATTGGCCTGCTGGTGGGCGCGGCGCGCGACTTCGGGCTGACGCACGGGCAGACGGTGAGCTGGGTGCTGGCGTGCTACCTGGCGATCAGCGTCTCGGGCGCCGTGCTGACCTGGCGCCACCGGGCCCCCGTCAAGATGGCCTGGACGACACCGGGCCTCGCGCTCGTCGCCAGCCTGGCGGCCTCGCATGGGCTGCACTACCCAGAGGTTCTGGGCGCCTACGTGCTCAGCGCCCTCATCATGACGGGGCTGGGCGTGACGGGCGCCTTCGAGCGGGTCACCTCGCGCATCCCGCCCGCGCTGGCGAACGCACTGCTGGCCGGGGTGCTGCTGCCCTTCGTGCTGGGCGCCTTCCGGGCGCTGCCCCAGGCACCGGTGCCGGTGGGCGGAATGCTGCTGGTCTTCCTGGCGGGACGGGTGTGGTTCACGCGATGGGCGGTTCCGGCAGCGCTGATCGCGGGGGCGGGGCTCTCGCTGGCGGTGGGGGCCGTGGGGCCGGTGGCGGGTGGAGGCCTGGGCACGCTCGTCTGGACCACGCCACAGTTCAGCCTGCGCGGGGTGCTGACCCTCGCGCTGCCCATGACGGTGCTGACGCTGGCCTCACAGCAGCTTCCGGGGGTGGCGGTGCTGCGAACTTGCGGCTTCGCGCGGGTGCCGACCTCGCCGCTGATCACGTGGTCGGGCGTGGCGAGCCTGCTCTCGGCCCCCTTCGGGGCGCACACGACGAACCTCGCGGCGATCACGGCGGCCATCGCGGCGGGCGAGGAGGCGCACCCCGACCCGGACCGGCGGTGGATCGCGGGGCTGAGCGCGGCCTTTTTCTACCTGACCCTGGGTGTGTTCGCGGGCTGGGTGGTCGGGGCGGTGGGGGCCGTTCCCGCGCCCGTGGTGGCGGCACTCGCCGGGCTGGCCCTCGTGTCCACGACCCTGTCGAGCGTCACGGCGGCCCTGAATACGGAACGTGGGCGCGAGGCGGCCTTCCTCACCCTGGCGGTCACCGCGAGCGGGGTGACGTTCCTGGGCGTGGGGAGCGCGGTGTGGGGGCTGCTGCTGGGCGGGGGGCTGCGCTGGGCACTGGGGCGGAAGTAGGCGCGTCGCCTCCCGCCCACGGCTCCCCTTTAGACTGCCCCGCATGGACCTCGACGCCATCCGCGCTCAGTTCCCGCCCCTCGCCTCGGGCCGCGCCTACCTCGACAATGCGGCGGGCGGCCTGCTCCCCTCACGGGCCATCGCCGCGATCACCGAGCACCTCAGCCGCTACGGGGCCACGAATGCCATGCCGGGGCACCGGCCGGGGCAGGAGATTCTGGCGCTGAAGGGGCGCGCGCGGGAGGCCACCGCCCTCTTCCTGAACGCGCAGCCCGAGGACGTGGCGCTCGGCCCCAGTGCCACTGCCCTCGCCTTCCGGCTGGCCGCCGCCTTCGCCCGGCTGTGGGGCCCTGGCGACGAGGTGATCCTGAGCGGCCTGGAGCACGAGGCGAACGCGAGCCCCTGGCGCGAGCTGGAGAGGGTGGGGGTGAAAGTTCACGTCTGGCACGCCCGGCAGCCCGACATGCAACTTCATCCAGATGACCTCGCGGCCCTGCTCTCGCCCCGCACGCGGCTGGTGGCGGTGACGGCGGCGAGCAACGTCCTCGGGGTGAGCGTGGACATTCCGGCGGTCGCGGCGCAGGTCCGCGCGGCGGGGGCGTGGACGGTGGTGGACGCCGTTCACGCTGCCCCGCACGCCTTTCCCGATGTGGGGGCCTGGGGCGCGGACTTCGTGATGTTCAGCCCCTACAAGGTCTGGGGGCCGCACCTAGGGGCGCTGTGGGTCTCGCCGGAGCACCGCCCCCACCTCCCCTGGCCGCGGCTGAGCTTCGTGCCGGAGGGCGACATCACCGGGCTGGAGTACGGCACGCCCCAGTTCGAGCTGCTCGCCGGATGGCTGGGCACCCTGGACTACCTGCGCGAACTCGGCGGGCACGGGACGCTGAGCCGCGAGGCGCTGGAAGCCGCCTCGGCCTGCATCCGGGAACTGGAGGAGCCCGTCGCCCAACGCCTCCTGAACGGCCTGCTGGGTATCCCGGGCGTCACGGTCTACGGCCCGCAGACGATGGAGGGCCGCATCGGCACCGTCGCCTTCCGGGTGGAGGGCGAGGCGCCCGAGCTGACCGCCGCCCGGCTCTCGGCGGACGGGGTGGACGTGGCGGCGGGGCACTTCTACGCCGTGCAGCCGCTGAGGGATTTGGGCCTGTACCCGCAGGGGGTGGTGCGCGCCAGCATCGGGCACTACACGAGCCTGGAGGACGTGGAGCGGCTGCTGGCGGGCATTTGAGGGAGAGCGGCCTGAAGACCCGTTGGGCGAATGGAGGCGGCTCCCTCACCCCGCCCTGTTGCAATGTCCCCATGACGACGGGGGGCGAGACGACAGGCGAGGGCAGCGAGAGCCTTGAGGTGCGGAAGGCCCGTGTTCGGCAGATGATCGACGAGGGCCGCGAGGAGGAGCTGTCCGAGGAGGATTACCGGTTCGCGGGGGGGAACGGCCTGCTGGAGGAGGGCCTGGCGGAGGCTTGAGGACGGGTCTTCCTGGAGCACGGACTCTGGGAAGGGCGCCTTCCAGTCTTGCCGTGCATCAGCCTTTTAAAACCGTGGCCTCGGCGGGTCGTCCAGCGTCATCCGCTCGTCGGTCTCGTCGGCCCAGACGAGCATGTTCGTCAGGCGGGCGGACCCGAAGGTGGTGGCGAAGGCCACGTCGCTCGCGTCGCGGCCCTGGGCGATCAGCACGCGGCCGATGCGGGGGACGTTGTGGCGGGCGTCGAAGGTGCGCCACTGCCCGTCCAGGAACGCCTCGAACCAGGCGTGGAAGTCCATGGGAACGTCGCCGGAGTCGAACTCGATGTCGGGCAGGTAGCCGCACACGTAGCGGGCGGGGATGTTCAGCGCGCGGCAGAAGGCGACCCCCATGTGGGCGAAGTCGCGGCACACGGCCCGCTTGCTGTCCAGTGCCTGGCGGGCGGTCGTGCTGGAATTGCTGCCCGAGGCGTACACGCACTCGTCTTGCAGGAAGTCGCAGATCGCCTGGACCTGCGCCCAGCCCCCCTGAATGTTGCCGAAGCGGGTCCACGCCTCGCTGCTCACCAGGTCGCTGTCCACGTAGCGGCTGGGGAGGAGGTACGTGATCGTCTCGTCAGGCAACTCCTCCACCAGATGCTTGCGGAGGTTGGGGAGGACGGGATCGGGCCTGCGCGTTACCTCCGCGATCAGGTCGTGGCCGATGGTGAACTGCCCGGGCTCGGCGAGCGTGCGCCAGACGAGGTTGCCGTGCGTGTCGGTGTAGGTGTGGATGCCCGCCGCCGCGCCCAGGGGCCGCTGGTCGAGGATGCGCTGGCGGGTGCCCGTGGCACCCAGACGGTCCTGCGGCTGCACCACGAACAGCATGGGGGTGGCGTACGGCACGTCGAAGGTGAGGGAAAAGCCCGCCCGGACGCGAGTGGGCTGGTCAATCGGGGTGGCCCCGGGGTCAGTCTGAACGTCGGGCTGGGGCATACCGTTCAGTTTGCCGCGCGGTACCGGCGGGGTGGGTGTGAAGTCTATTTCGGGCGGCCCTCATGCAGCCGGGCGCGGGAGGGGCGCTACCCTGCCCCCATGAACCGCCTCGCCCGGGAGACCAGCCCCTACCTCCTTCAGCACGCGGACAACCCGGTGGACTGGTGGCCCTGGGGCGAGGAGGCCTTTGCCGAGGCCCGGCGGCGGGACGTGCCGGTGCTGCTCTCGGTCGGGTATTCCACCTGTCACTGGTGCCACGTCATGGCCCACGAGAGCTTCGAGGACGAGGCGACGGCCGAGTACATGAACGCCCATTTCGTGAGCGTCAAGGTCGACCGCGAGGAGCGGCCCGACGTGGACAGCGTGTACATGACGGCCACCCAACTCATGACTGGGCAGGGCGGCTGGCCGATGACGGTGTTCCTGACGCCGGAGGGCGAGCCCTTCTATGCGGGCACCTACTTTCCCCCCGAGGACCGTTACGGGATGCCGGGCTTTCGCCGCCTGCTGGCGAGCGTGGCGCACGCCTGGCGGGAGGACCGGGAGAAGCTGGCCGGGAATGCCCAGGCCCTCAGCGAGCATGTCCGCGAGGCGAGCCGTCCCCGCCCGGCGGCGGGCGACCTCCCCCCCGACTTCCTGAGCCGGGGCGTCGAGAACCTGCGCCGGGTGTACGACGCCAACCTCGGGGGTTTCGGGCGGGCGCCCAAGTTCCCGGCGCCGACCACGCTGGATTTCTTACTGACGCGGCCTGGCGGGCGTGACATGGCGCTGCATACCCTGCGGATGATGGGGCGCGGCGGCCTCTACGACCAGCTTGGCGGCGGCTTTCACCGCTACTCGGTGGACGACCGCTGGCTGGTTCCGCACTTCGAGAAGATGCTGTACGACAACGCGCAACTGACGCGCACGCTGCTGAGGGCCTATCAGTACACGGGGGACGAGGACTTCGCCCGGTTGGCCCGCGAGACTCTCACGTATCTGGAACGCGAGATGCTGTCCCCGCAGGGCGGCTTCTACTCCGCCCAGGACGCCGACACGCAGGGGGTGGAGGGGCTGACCTTCACCTGGACGCCTGCCGAAATCCGGGAAGTGCTGGGGGAAGGACCGGATACCGACCTCGTGTTGCGCCTCTACAACGTGACCGAGGAGGGGAACTTCCTCGACCCGCATAGGCCCGAGTACGGGCGGCGGAACGTGCTGCACGTGCCCACCCCAGTCGCCGACCTCGCCCGCGACCTGGGCGAGAGCGTGGAGGCCTTTACCACGCGGCTGGACGCGGCCCGCGCCCGGCTCCTCGCCGCGCGGGAGCAGCGCCCCCAGCCCGGCACCGACGACAAGGTGCTGACCTCGTGGAACGGCTTGGCGCTCGCCGCCTTCGCGGACGCGGGGCGGATTCTGGGGGAGGCGCATTATCTGGAAATCGCTCGCCGCAACGCCGACTTCGTGCGCGGTCATCTACGCCTGCCCGACGGGACGCTGAGGCACACCTTCAAGAACGGGGAAGCGCGGGTGGAGGGGCTGCTGGAGGACCACGCGCTGTACGGCCTGGGGCTGGTCGCGCTGTACCAGGCGGGCGGCGACCTGGCCCACCTGGAGTGGGCGCGCGAACTCTGGGGGGTCGTGCGCCGCGACTTCTGGGACGGGGAGGCGGGCCTCTTCCGCTCGACGGGGGGCCGGGCCGAGACGCTGCTGACCCGTCAGGCCCAGGGCTTCGACTCCGCCATCCTCAGCGACAACGCCGCCGCCGCGCTCCTGGGCCTGTGGATGAGCCGCTACTTCGGCGACGAGGAGGCCGGGCGCCTGGCCCGCTCCGTCGTCCGCACCTACCAGTCCGATATGCTCGCCGCCCCGAGCGGCTTCGGGGGGCTGTGGCAGGCCGCCGCCTTCCTCGAAGCGCCCCACGTGGAGGTCGCCCTGATCGGCACGCCGCCGGAACGTGCGCCGCTGGAGCGCGTCCTCGCCCGCTTCCCCCTGCCCTTCGCGGCTATTGCGCCCGCCGAACGCGGCGAGGGGCTGCCCGTGCTGGAGGGTAGGCCGGGGGGAGGCACCGCCTACGTCTGCGTGGGCCACGCCTGCGACCTCCCCACCCGCGACCCGGAGGTGCTGGCGGGGCAGTTGGCGAGGTTGGGCTGACGGGCTACTTGAGGGCGGCTTCTAGAACAGGGTCAATGCCCTTCAGGTAGTCGGCGTAGGTCAGGGTCACGGGCACATCGGGTTGCAGGAGGCCGTCGCCGAGTTCGGGGGCGTTTCTGAAGAGGTAGGTGCTGTACCGAATCTGGAGCCCGGAATTGGGGAGGGTGAAGGATTGTACCTGTCCATAAGAGGTCAGGTTCTCGCCGGGCGGTTCCCCATACAGCCGGGCACCCAGCACCTTGAGCTGGACGGCGTTCATCAGGGCGCTGGAGTAGGTGTGGCGGTCCATCAAAACGGCGATCTTCCCCTTGCTGCCCATTCCGAAGCCGCGAGCCCTAAGGCCATCCAGCAGAGGCTGAATCACGGGGGAGTCTCCCCCACCATTGCCCCGCAGGTCCACGACAACCCGGCGGTTTCCCACCTTCATCGCATCCACTTTCACCAATAGCACCCGCGCCACCTGGGCAAAGGCCGGGGCATCCTCGCAGCTCAGGTAGCGTAGATAAACGGTGTGGTCATCGGGATAATCCAGCCAGTACGGTTCCACGCCGTGAGACTCGGCCAGAGTCAAGGGGGCCTCGACCACCTGCCAGTCTGCCTGTGCCTGGGATGGCGTCTGGGGCTGGAGCTTCAGCGTCAGCCGATCACCCGAGGGCCGGGCGAAGGTGAACTGTCCGGCCTTCAGCCCCAGGAACTGCTGCACGTCGGGGCGAAGCAGCGCGTCCCGCGCCCCGGCCCGGCCATCCCATTCGGAATCATGGGATACCACCGCGAGGGCACGCCGCACCGCCTCCTCCAGCGGGAGGCCGCCCACCTCCAGAACGCGCAGACCGAGGGCGGCCCGGGCATTGCCCTTGGCAGCAACGGCCCGCAGTTCCTCCCCAAACCAGCGCAGTTGTAGAGGATAGATCGGAAGCCCGGTGTCCACCCGGGTATGCCCGTCCCCAATCGCCGCCACCAACTCCATCACGCCCACCGTCATCTGCTCGTCGGTGAGGGTGCCCGCGCGGGCCGCGAGCGCGTCCACCATGCCCTCCCACTTCTCGCGGCTGATGGCATGAAAGGCGTTGACGTGCAGACGGGGCAGTTCCGTCTTGAGGAAGGCGAGGTCCTGCCGCCAGCGGCCCTCACGGGTTGGCGGCGTGGAAGGGGTGCGGCCCTGGTTCGTCAGGAGTCCAACTTCTTCAGGAAGCGCGCCTTGCCCCGGTTGGGCCGAGACTTCCCCCGCCCCCAGGGCCAGGACCCCGAGCAGACCCAGAATCAGCCGCCTCCGCGTTTCCTCGCCGCCCACCGCCATCCCTTCACCTCCCCAGTTCCCGCACCCCTTCCGGCGCGGCCACGAACGCCAGTTCCGCCATCCCCAGGAAGAAGCCCGTCTCTACCACCCCCAGCGTGCCCTTGAGCTGCCTTTCCAATGTGGCCGGGTCGAAGCTCTGCGGAAGCTGCGCGTCATAGATGTAGTTGCCGTTGTCGGTGACGTAGGGCTGCGCGCCCGGCTGTCTCAGCCGCCCACCGGGGACAAGCCCCCGCAGCCGCTCGATGGTGGACAAGAAACCGAAGCGGGCGATCTCGACCGGGAGGGGCGCCTTCTCCCCCAGCCGGGTCACGACCTTGGTGTGGTCGGCGATGATGACGAGCCGCCGCGCCTGCACCTCGGTCAGCTTCTCGCGCAGCAGCGCCCCGCCCAGCCCCTTGATGAGGTTGAGCCCCGGGTCGATCTCGTCCGCCCCGTCGATGGCGAGGTCGAGCGGGCGGGGGTCGAGCGGCTCGACCGGGATGCCGAGTTGCCGGGCCAGGGCTTCCGAGGCGTCGCTCGTCGCCACACCGACAATGTCCCGCAGGTCCCCGGACGCCACCCGCTCCCCGATGGCGAGGATGGCGTACTTGGCGGTGCTGCCGGTGCCCAGCCCGACCCGCATCCCGCTTCTCACGAGGGTGACGGCGCGGCGGGCGGCCTCCTCCTTCAGCCGTTCGAGATCAGCCATCGGCGCGGTTCTTCCGGTCGGCCTCGATGGCGGCGGCCACGGCGTCGGCGTGCCCGTCCACCGACACGGCGAGCCAGGCTCTAACGAGCCGTCCGTCCGGGCCGATCAGGAAGGTCTGGCGCCTCACGCCCTCGACCACCTTGCCGTACAGATTCTTGGGGCCGTAGGCGCCGATGCCCTTCAAGAACTCCGCCCCCTCGTCGCTCAGGAGCGGGAAGGGCAGGCTGTATTTCTCAGCGAAGGCGCGGTGGCTCTCGGCGTCGTCGCGGCTCACGCCGAGGATGACGGCGCCGTGGGATTTGAGCAGGGCGCTGTCGCGGAAGTCGCAGGCCTCCTTGGTGCAGCCGGGCGTATCGTCCTTGGGATAGGCGTAGAGCACCACGTGGCGCCCCGCGTAGTCGGAGAGGCGGTGGGTCTGCCCCTCGGCGTCGGGCAGGGCGAAGTCGGGGAAAGGCTCACCGGGAGCCAGGCGGGGGGCAGTGTCGGTCATGAGCAGAGGGTAACCGACGGCGGACGGGAATGGAGCGGGACGCGGGTATGCTGGGCGGCGTGAACCTCGCCCCGTATATTGACCACACGCTGCTCAAGGCCACCGCCACCACTGCCGACATCCGCCAGCTCTGCGCCGAGGCGCGGGAACACTCGTTCTACGCGGTGTGCGTGAACCCGGTGTACGTGCCGCTCGCGGTAACTGAACTGTCCGGCTCCGGCGTGAAGGTCGCCACCGTCTGTGGCTTTCCCTTGGGCGCCCTCCTCCCCGAGCAGAAGGCCGTCGAGGCCCGCCTGAGCGTGGAGGCGGGGGCCGACGAGGTGGACATGGTGATCCACATCGGCGCCGCGCTGGAGGGCGACTGGGAGGCGGTGGAGGCGGACGTGCGCGCGGTGCGGCGGGCCATTCCCGACAGCGTGCTGAAGGTCATCATCGAGACCAGCTATCTGGACGACGTGCAGAAGAGGGCGGCGACGGAAGCCGCCGTGTCGGGTGGCGCGGATTTCGTGAAGACGAGCACCGGTTTTGCCACGAGCGGCGCGACCGTGGAGGACGTGCGCCTGATGGCCGAGGTCATCGCGGGCCGGGCGGGGATCAAGGCGGCGGGCGGCGTCCGCACTCCCGCCGACGCGCGGGCGATGATTGAGGCGGGCGCGACCCGGCTGGGCACCTCGGGCGGCGTGGCCCTGGTGAGCGGCGAGGGGAGCGGTTCTGGCTACTGAGGGGCGGGAGGTCATCCTCGCCTCGGGCAGCCCCCGGCGGCGGGAGTTGCTGGCGAACCTGGGCGTCCCCTTCCGCGTCGTCGTCAGCGGCGAGGCGGAGGACAGCCCGGAGCGCGACCCGGAGCGGCTGGCGGGCGAACTCGCGGCGCTCAAGGCGCGGGCCGTGGCGAGAGCGAACCCGGGTGCCGTCATCATCGCGGCGGATACGGTCGTTGCAGCGGACAGCGACCTCCTGGGCAAGCCGGGCGACGAGGCGGAGAACCGGGCCTTCGTGCGGCGGCTCTCGGGGCGGACCCATCAGGTGTACACGGGCGTGACCGTCCTCTCTGGCGGGCAGGAATTCGGCGGCGTAGAGCGCACGGACGTGACCTTCCGTGACCTCACCGACGGCGAAATTGCCCACTACGCCCGGACTGGGGAGGGGCTGGACAAGGCGGGCGGCTACGGCATCCAGGGGGTTGGAATGGCGCTTGTCGCCCGTGTGGACGGCGATTACTCCAACGTGGTCGGCTTTCCGCTCGCGCTGGTGATCCGGCTGCTGCGGGGGGCGGGCGTGGCGGTGTGGGGGGAGTAGGCAGCCTAGCCGCGAGACGAAGGCAACGAACGCAGTCCCACACGCACGGGAAAGCGGTCCAACTGCGCCCGCCACTGTGCGGCAATGACTCGCAACTGCTCCTCATCCACGCCGAAGTCCAGCCAGACCTCGTCCGGCTCCTCGCCTATGGCCGCGTGAGGGCATAGCTCCTTGAAGGGCGGCAGGAACTCCGCCGCCAGGTAGCAACGGAGGGTCATGGGTGCCCCAGAGGGATGCCCGCTCAGAACCTCAAGTCCGAGACACGGCTCGGTGAAAAAGATGCGTGTCGTCAATCGGTTGCGCCGCCACGAGCCAAAGACCGCTGCGTGGCCCGCCACCTCGTCAAGCCACTCGGTCAACCACTGCACCTCGAACGTCAAGAGAGCGGTGTCCGTCCGTTCCCAAAGTTGCTCGCCGTCCCGCAAATGCAGCCGGACAAGCAGCCAGTCCGAATCCCCCTCCCGATCCTCGATCTCAGGGAACTGGTAACCCAGCACCTCGAAGCGCAGGACGACCTGCCCTTCCCGAAGAACGACGGCGTCCATCTGTCGTCAGGACTGGCCGACGCCCTCCTCCACCCGCTCCACGCGCGTTTCCAGCCGGATCTCGCTGTTCAGGCTCGCCGCGACCGAGCAGTATTTCTCGTGGCTGAGGTGGGCGGCGCGCTCCAGCGCCTCGGGGGTCAGGCCCTCGCCGCTGGCGATGTGGCGCACGGTGATGGTCGTGTACCGCTTCGGGTGGGTCTCGGCCCGCTCGCCCTCGACCTCGATGCGGTAGCTCGTCAGGCCGATACGCTTTTTCTTCATCACCTCGACCACGTCGTAGGCGGTGCAGGTCGCCAGCGCCCCCAGCAGCGCCTCCATCGGGGAGACGCCGATCTTGACGGGGCTGTTGTCGATCAGGAGCTGGTGGCCGCTCTCGCTGACGCCGACGTAGCGCTGCTCGCCCAGCCAGGTGACGTTCAGGGTCTTCTTCATGGGTGCAGCCTACCGCGCCTCAGGAGGCCGGGTGGTCGGTTCGGACGGGATAAAAGTCCGCCCCCAATTCTAGGTCGTCCTCGTCCTCGTCGGGGGTGGGGAGGCAGACCTTGAAGGTGGCGCCGCCGCCGGGCGTGTCCAGCACCTCGATGGTGCCGCCGTGCGAGTGGACGACCTGCTGCGCGATGGTGAGGCCCAGGCCCGCCGAGCCCGCCTCCTTGCCCCGGTAGAACTTGTCGAAGATGCGCGGCTTGACGTGGTCGGGAATGCCGGGTCCGCGGTCGATCACGGCGGCGCAGACCTGGCCGTCCTCCTGCCACGCCTCCAGCCGCACGAGCGCCGGGGTGCCGCAAACGCGGATGGCATTGCTGACGAGGTTCACGAACACCTGGGTGAGCCGCCCGGGGTCGCCGACGATCTCCAGGTCGGGGGCCTCGGCCCGCACCCCGTAGTCGCGCCCCACCTGGCGGATGATATTGCCCAGGTTGACGAAATGCGTCTCGATGCCCTGCACGAGTTCGCCGCGCGAGAGTTGCAGCAGGTCGTTGACGAGGCGGGTCATGTTCTCGGCGACCCGCTGGGCGTCTTGCAGGGTCTGGGAACCCCCCACCTCGCGCTCGGCGCGGCGCAGATAGCCCAGCAGGGCGGTGAGCGGGGTGCGCAGCTCGTGGCTCGTCTCGGCCAGGAAGGTCTTCTGGAGGTTGAGGGCCTCCTCAAGCTGGCGGGCCTGCACCTCCAGGCGCTGGCGCTGCGCCTCGGCGATGCCGCGCAGGCGCTCGACCTCCTCCAGCCGGGCCTGAAGCGAGAGGTTGAGCTGGCGCACCTCCTGCTCGGCGCGCTCACGGCGGTCGCGGGCGTCGGCCTCGGCGATGGCGCGCTTCACGCTGGGGGCGAGGCGTTCCAGGCGCTGCTTGAGGATGTAGTCGGTCACGCCCTGCCGCAGCGTGTCGACCGCCACCTCCTCGCCCATCGCGCCCGTCACGATGATGAAGGGGAGCTGGGGCGCGCGGGCGTGCGCGGCGTGGAAGGCCGAGAGGCCGTCGTAGCCCGGCAGCGCGTAGTCGCTCAGGATCAGGTGGGGGCGGTGGCTCTCCAGGGCGGCGAGGAAGCCCTCCTCGTCCTCCACCCGCTCGATCTCGACCGGCCAGGGCAGCTCGCCGTCGAGGTGCAGGGCGACGAGTTCGTGGTCGAGTTCGTTGTCCTCCAGGTGCAGGACCCGCAGGGGCTGGCCGGGTTCGGGAAGGGAATGGCCCCTGGTCATAGGGCCTCCGTGGGGGGCGGAACCGCCCGCGCCCTCCGGCGGGGGCCGGGGAGGGGCGCAGTCCAGGTCACGGGGCACCTCCCAGCGGCAGGGTCACGTGGAAGGCGGCGCCCTCCCCGGGGACGGACTCGGCCGAGACACGGCCCCCGTGGCGGGTCACGATGCGGCGGACGTTCGCCAGGCCAATGCCGGTGCCCTCGAACTCCTCGGCGCGGTGCAGACGTTGGAACACGCCGAACAGTTTATCCGTGTAGCGGGGATCGAAGCCCACGCCGTTGTCGCGCACCGTCACGGTCACCTCCCCCGGCCCCTCGCGGGCGGTGACCTGAACCTGGGCCTGCCCGCGCGTGCGGGTGTATTTCAGCGCGTTGGAGAGCAGGTTGGTGAACACCTGGGTCAGCAGCGCGGCGTCGCCCTCCACCGTGGGGAGCGGCCCGACCTCGATCCCCGCGGCCCGGCCCTCGCGGTCGTGTTCGAGCGCCGCCCAGGCCTCGCGCACCACGGCGCCGAGGTCCACCGGGCCGCGCCGCAATTCCTGGCGGCCCATGCGCGAGAACTCCAGCAGGTCGTCGATCAGGCGGCTCATGCGGGCCGCCGCGTCGGTGATCACGCCGAGATAACGCTCACCCTTGGGGCTGAGGGTGCCACCCGCCTCCTTGCGCAGCAGGTCACCGAAACCCACGATGTGGCGCAGCGGCGTGCGCAGGTCGTGCGACACCGAGTAGGAAAAGGCCTCCAGCTCGCGGTTGGCCTCCTGGAGTTCCAGAGTGCGCAGCACGACCCGTTCCTCCAGCGACTGGTTCAGAAGCTGGAGGTCCGCCTGGGCCGCCGCCGCCTGGAAGCGCAGGGCGTCGTTGTCGAGCGCCGTGGCAAACCGCTTGGCGAGTTCCTGGGCGAGGTCGTGGTCGCGGTCGGTGGGCGTCTGGCGGTAGGCCAGGCCCAGGACGCCGCGCACGGCCCCGTCCTGGCCGAGCAGGGGGTAGAGCACGGCGCCGCTGGCGCTGACCTCCTCCAGCAGCGGGAAGGCGGAGACGCTCACGAAGAGCGGCTCCTCGCCCCCCACGACCTGCTGGGCGGCGGCCCGGGCCGCCTCACGGGCGGCGGGCGAGAGGCGCCCGGGGTCCACCCGGGAGGTGGCGAGCAGCGGTAGCCCGGGCGGGCGGCCCCACAGCCCGGCGCTGCCAGCGAGGCGCCCGGTCACGAGGTCGAGCGCCGCCCGGTACTGCTCCGCGCGGGAGGCCAGCGGGTCGTCGGCGCGGCTGGAGAGCCGCTCGGACACGTCGGCGAGCAGCCGGGCGGCGGCCTCGGCGTACACCTGGTCGTCCACGTCGGTGCTGGTGCCCACCCACTCCAGCACCTGGCCCGCCGCGTCCCGCACGGGCAGCCCGCGGGTCACGAAGGTGCGGTAGCGGCCATCCGCCCCCAGCAGGCGGTGTTCGGCCTCGAAGGGGCGCCCGCTCTCCACCGCGGCGGCCCAGCGCGCCCGGTACTCGGCGCGGTCTTCCGGGTGCAGCAGGCTCAGGAAGCCGTAGCCCGCCCGCTCGCGGCCCACGTACTCCTCCCAGCGGCGGTTGAAGTAGGTGGGCCGCCCCTGCGGGTCGGTGAGCCACACGATCTGGGGCATCCCCTCCAGCACCCCGCGCGAGCGTTCCTCGTTGCGCTGGGCGAGGCGCTCGGCCACCAGGCGGTCGTGGATGTCGGTGGCGGAGGCGACCCACTCGGTCACGCCGCCGCCCTCCGCCCGGGCCTGGTCGGGGTCCCCCCGGCGGCCCTCCTCGTGGATGGGCGCCACCCGCAGCACGAACCAGCGGTAGGGGTCGCGGCCCTCCCCGATGGCCAGGCGCACCTCGCCCTGGGCGCGGGTGCCCGCCGCGTAGGCGTCCTCCCACATCTGGTCGTAGGTGGGGCGGTCTTCCGGGTGGACGCGCTCGCGCACGTAGTCGCGGCCCAGCCGCTCGCGGTGCTGGGCATTGACATAGGTGATGTTCCCGGACGGGTCGCTCACCCACAGGATGTGCGGGATGGCGTCGAGCACCGCCCGCGAGCGCCGCTCCTCGGCCTGCACGGCGCGCTCGGCCTCGATGCGCTCGGTCACGTCGCGCACGACCTCGAGCACCCCCAGCACCTCGCCGTGGGGGCCGATCACCTCGCTGCGCTGCGCCTCGCCGGAGAACACGCTGCCGTCCGCCCGGCGGTAGGGCGTGGTGATCGCCTGGAAGGCGGCGCGGCCCTCCAGCCTGCGGTCGAGGTGCAGCAGGGCGAGCGGCTCGCCCAGGAGCGCCCCCTCCGGGTAGCCGAACTGCCCGGTGAGCGCCCGGTTGACCAGCCGCACCCGCCCCTGGGCGTCAGTAAAGGCCGCCGAGTCCTGAATCGCCTGGAAGATCGCCTCGAACTCGGCCCGGGACCGCTCCAGCCGGGCGCGCGACTCGCGCAGGGTCTGGGAGACCTCCTCCGCGCGCTCGCGGGCGCGCACCTGCGCCTGGGTGAGCAAAAAGGCCAGCCCCGCCACCAGCAGCCCCGCCACCAGCACCACGACCGGCACGGCCGCCACCACGTCCCGCCCGAAGCTCCCGGGGGCGCTGAACTCCAGGGCCCAGGTCGCGCCCGCCGCGTCCAGGTGGGTGCGTTCCCCAAAGGCGGCGTTACCGGCAGCCTCCGCCGGGACCAGCGCTTCCCCGTTCAGCAGGGGCCGCACCGTCAGGCCCGGCGTGGAGGCGGGGGGCGCCAGGCCCGCCAGCAGGTTGCCGGTTTGCAGGGCCAGGTAGACCATGCCCCGCAAAGTCCCGCCCTCCCGCACGGGGAGGAACAGCAGCAGGCCGTCCAGCCGCTCGCCGTCCGGGCCGCGCTGCACCAGCCTCACCTGGCGGCTGACCTGGCTGGCCTCGCGGTCGCGGGCGCGCAGGATGGCCTCGCGGCGGGTGGCGTCGGTCATCATGTCAAAGCCCAGCGCCGCGCGGTTGGTGGCGTCCAGCGGGGCGATGCGGGTGATCGGCGCGCGCACCCGGCCCCCCGGCCCCTCCTCCCAGCGGATGAAGCCGACCGCCAGCACGCCGGGGTAGCGGCCCTCCAGGTCGAGCCCGTCCACATACGTCCCGAAGGCCGCCTGGTCCGGCCCGCCCCGCACCCGCCAGAAGGCCCGGGTGGCCCGCAGCAGGTTCTCGTAGTCGCTCAGGCGGTCGCGCAGGCTGAAGGTGTAGGCGCTCACCTCGCGGTCGAACCGGGCCTGCTGCTGCGCCCGCACCAGGCTGCCCAGCAGCAGGGCGGCCCCGACGCTCAGGGCCAGCACCAGCACGAACACGGCCAGCGGAATGAGGTGACGGCGCGGCAGGCGGGTCATGGGTGGGCGGCCCCCAGCGCCCCCAGGAACACGTGCGCGGGCACGTCCACCCCCGTCCAGGCCAGAAAGGCGAGCCGCGCCTGGTGGGCGAGCATGGACAGGCCATTTTCGGCCCGGACTCCGGCGGCGCGGGCCTCCCGCATCAGCCGCGTCTCCAGGGGCTTGTACACCATGTCGTAGACCAGGGCGCCGGGGGGCAGGCTCGTGAAGTCGAAGCCCGGCAGCGGTGTCTCGTCCGGGTCCGAGAGGCCCGCGCTGGAGGCGTTGACGACGAGGCGGACCTCGGGCCAGGGGATTTCGTGGAGATCGGCGGCCTTGGCCTGAAACTCGGCCTCCGGCCCGTCCCAGAAGGCGGCCAGCTCCTCGGCCCGCGCCCGCGTCCGGTTGACGACGTACACGTCGCGTTCCATCAGGATGAGGGCGGTGTAGACGGCGGCCCGAGCCGCTCCACCCGCCCCCAGGACGACGACGGGGCCGTCCAAGTCCCGTTCGCCCGTACTTCCCGCTCCCAGGTCGAGCAGGGCTTGCAGCAGCCCCGGCGCGTCCGTGTTCTCCCCCACCAGCCGCCCGTCCCGGTTGACCACCGTATTCACCGCCCCTACGGCCCTTGCCGCCGGGGTCAGGTCGTCCAGGTGGGCGAGCGCGGCCTCCTTGTGCGGCAGGCTGAGGTTGGCGCCCAGAATGCCGGGTCCGCGCAGGCGCTCCAGAGCCGCCCCCAGTTCGGTGGCGGGGACCCGGACCGCCGTGTACTCGCCGCTCAGGCCCGCGTGGGCGAAGGCGGCGGCGTGCATGGCGGGCGAGAGGGAATGCGCGGCGGGGTCGGCGTACAGGAAGGCACGCAACACGCCGGGGGCCGTGCTGCTGGGGAAGGGCACGCCGTGGGTCACGGGCACAAGTGTACCGTCCGGCTTGAAAGTGGGGCCGCCCGTTTCCCCGTGGAGGCGGCGCCCTCCCGTTTACCCTTTCCTGAGGGTCGGCGGGGGCACGGGGAAGATTGTGTACCGCCCCACGCCCGCGCCGGGCCGGACGCCAGAGAATGAGAACGTCCGAAATGAGTTCATCCCTCCCGACTCCCGCCAGAACACCGCTGGGGGGAGAGTGCGCCCATGCCGCACACGCGCAAGACGGACAGGAGCCAAGTTGACAGAACGTAATCCCGGCCAGCCCTCCCCCGCCCCGACCGAGCCCACGAACGGGGGGACCTCCGCGACCCTGCACCTCGCCAACCAGCGCGAGGCCTTCGCCCTGCTGGGGGCGGGGGACGCGAACCTGCGGCGTATGCGCGAGCTGACGCCCGCCAAGATCATCGCGCGGGGCGAGACCGTGACCATCACCGGCGAGCAGGCCGACGTGCAGGCCGCCGAGCGGATGGTGCGCGACGCCCTCGACGTGGTGAGGACCGGCGGCGAACTCACGCCCGAGAGCCTGCTGCGTTCGGCCCGCCTGAGCGGCGAGGGCCGCAGCCTCGCCCAGGAAACGCAGGTCAATGGCCTGAGCCTGCCGCGCGGCCTCAAGGCCAAGACGCCGGGGCAGAAGGTCTATCTCGAAAAGATCGAGGCCTCGGACATCACCTTCGGCGTGGGCCCCGCCGGAACGGGCAAGACCTACCTCGCGGTGGCGATGGCCGTGCAGGCCCTCAAGGCCAAGAAGGTCAAGCGCATCATCCTGACCCGCCCGGCGGTCGAGGCGGGCGAGCGGCTGGGCTTCCTGCCCGGCGACCTCCAGGCCAAGATCGACCCCTACCTGCGGCCCCTGTACGACGCCCTGTACGACATGCTCGACCAGGAGAAGTTCGAGTCGTACCTGACGAGCGGGGTGATCGAGGTCGCGCCGCTGGCCTTCATGCGCGGGCGGGCGCAACCCCTGACGGCCAAGGTCCTCACTCCCCTGGGCTGGCGAGAGATGGGCAGCCTGGAGGTGGGGGACCATGTGATCGGGTCGGATGGCCGCCCCACGCGCGTGCTCGGTGTGTACCCGCAGGGCGAGAAGGACACCTACCGGGTGACCTTCAGCGACGGCTCCAGCGTGGAGTGCTGCGAGGAACACCTCTGGACGGTCTACACGGCCTCCGACAAGCGGCGCGGCAAGCCGGGGCGGGTGCTGGAAACCCGCGAGATGATGGGCAACCTAAGGTCGGCCCACCAGTACCGCTACGAAATCCCGATGCTGGGCGCTCCCGCCGAGCTGCCCGAGCAACCCGTGCCCCTCGACCCCTACGCGCTGGGCCTGCTGCTGGGCGACGGCTGCACGACCTGCACGACCACGCCGGGCTTCTCGACCGCCGACCCCGAACTGGTGACGGCGCTGGAGGTGGCGCTCAACCCGGCTGAGGCCGAGCCCGTCCTGGCCGTCACGCATAAGGGCCGGTACGACTACACCCTGCGCCACACGGCGGGCGGGCGGGGCGGCCTGCGGGTGGCGAACCCCGTTACGACCGCGCTGCGAACGCTGGGACTGGACGGCAAGACCTCCTCGCAGAAGTTCGTGCCCGAGGTCTACAGGCAGAACTCTGCTGCCGTGCGCCTGGCGGTGTTGCAAGGACTCCTGGACACCGATGGCGGCCCGGTCACGCAGGCGGGCCGGACCTGCCGCATCCAGTACACGACGACCTCTGCCCAACTGGCCGAGGACGTGACGGAACTCGTGCAGTCGCTGGGTGGGGTGGCCCGGCGCCGGACCCGCGCGGCCCAGGGGCGGACTCCCGGCCAGGCGAACGGCCGCCCCGTGCCGTATCGCCACGACGCCCATGTGCTGGAGATTCGCCTCCCCGCGCACGTCGCCCCCTTCCGGCTGCGGCGCAAGGCCGAGCGGTACGCCGCGTTCGGCGGTGGCGGCCGTCCCACGCGCTTCATCACGAACATCGAGCGGGTGGGCCGCGCCCCCATGCAGTGCATCCGGGTCGCCGCCGAGGACGCGCTGTACGTGACCGAACACTTCGTCGTCACGCACAACACGCTCAACGACGCCTTCGTCATCCTCGACGAGGCGCAGAACACGACCGGCGAGCAGATGAAGATGTTCCTGACCCGCATGGGCTTTTCGAGCAAGGTCGTCGTGACGGGTGACGTGACCCAGATCGACCTGCCGCGCCACGTGACGAGCGGGCTGGCGGTCGCCAAGCGGGTGCTGAGCCGCATCGAGGGCATCGCCTGGCACGAGTTCACCGACGTGGATGTGGTGCGCCACCCGCTGGTGGGCCGGATCATCAAGGCCTACGAGGCCGTCGAGGAAGCCGAGCAGGACAAGCGGGCCGCCCGGCGGGGCGAGTTCGCCAACATCTCGGAAGACGACGCGAGCTGAGGGCGGGTGATAGGGCAGGGGGCATGTCGGCTCCCTGCCCTATCCTGTTTCCCGTGATCGACCTGGTCGCCCGAAAAACGCCGCCGCCCGGCCTGCGTTCTGCCCTGCGTTCCAGCCTGGCGGCGGCGATGCGGCATTTCGGCGTGGAGGACCGCGAGGTGACGGTCGTGCTCGTCGGGGACCGGGCGATTCGGGCCCTCAAGCGTGAGCACTGGGGTGAGGACGTGCCCACGGACGTACTGAGTTTCCCGACCTGGGAGCCGGGTGATCCCTTCATGCCGCCTCACCTCGGGGACATCATCATCAGCCTGGACACGGCGGGGCGGCAGGCGGGGGCCCGGGGGCATTCCTTGACGCGGGAGGTGGCCCTGCTCGCCAGCCACGGCCTGACCCACCTCGTCGGGCACGACCACCCGCACGCCGAGGGCCTGGGCTTCGAGGAGGGGGCGACGGGGCCGGAGTGGCAGGTCTTCCACGACGCCTGGCACGCCGCGCGCTCTGCCCTGCCGCCTGGCGCGTGAGGTCGGATGGCTCGGCGCTCTCGTGGCGCCGCTGGGTGCGTTCGGCGGGCTTCGCCTGGGCGGGGATCGTTCACACGTACCGGGTGCAGGCCAACTTCCGCATCGAGGTGTGGGCGGGGATGCTGGCCGTCACGCTGACCCTGGCCCTGCGCGCCCCGCTCGCCCCCATCCTGCTCGCCTGCGCCCTGGTGCTGAGCGTGGAGCTGCTGAACACGGCCCTGGAGGCGGCCCTGGACCTCGCCAGCCCGGAATGGCACCCGCTGGCGAAGGTGGCAAAGGATGCGGCGGCGGGTGCGGTGCTGATGGCGAGCGTGGGGGCGCTGCTCGTCGGGCTGGCCGTGCTGGGGCCTCCGCTGCTGCGGCTGCTGGGGTGAGGGGCGGAGCGCCGGGTTGGGAAGGAGGGAAGGGCGAGCAAAGGTACCCCACCCGGCACCACGTCATCCTGCCGCTCTCCCTGTCATCTCGGCACGGTCGCCGGCCTGCCGCGTGGTATGCTGATGGTTGTTATGGAGCCTCCCAGTTTCGGCTCTGCATACACGCCCGGTGAACACCGCCTGCGGGCGGCGTTTTTGCTGTGGCAGACAGCCAAATCCGGCGACCGACACCTGACCCACGGGGTTTGGGTGGGCAGCAGGTGCCTCGCGGCACGCCGGGGCGCGTTGGAGCGCGCACACAGATGAATGATTGGTTAGGCGTGGCGTCGCTGCTGTTTCTGGTGGTCGCCAACGGATATTTCGTCGCGGTCGAGTACGCCCTGGTCAGCGTGCGCCGGACCCGCATCGATCAACTCGTGGAGGAGGGCAGCCGGGCCGCGCGCACCGTGCAGCGCGTGCTGGGCCGCCTCGACCTCTATATCGCCGCCGTGCAGCTCGGCGTGTCAATGATGAGCCTGCTTATCGGCTTTATCGCCGAGCCCGCCATCGAGCACCTGATGGAGCCGGTGTTCCGGTCGGCGGGGCTGCCCGAGGCGTGGCAGCGGCCCACCGCGTTCCTGGTGGCGTTTGCGCTCTCGACCATGCTGCACATCGTCCTGGGCGAACTCGTGCCGAAGTCGGCGGCGCTGCAAAAGAGCGAGCAACTGGCCCTCTCGCTCGTGCGCCCGCTCGTCTGGTTCACCACCCTCTTCCGGCCGATCATCCTGGGCCTGAACGGGCTGGGCGCCCTGGTGCTGCGGCTGGTGGGCCTCAAGCCTGTCGCTGGGCACCACACCGCCTACTCGGAAGAGGAGATCCGCATGATCGTCAGCGCGTCGAGCCAGGAGGGCGTGCTGGAGGACGACGAGAAGGAACTCGTGTACAACGTCTTCGACCTCTCGGACACCACCGTGCGCGAGATCATGACGCCGCGGGTGGACATGGTGGTCGTGGACGGGGCCAGCTCGTTGCGGCGCCTGCTGGAGCTGAACAACGAACACGGCTACTCGCGGGTGCCGGTGTACCAGGACACCGCCGACAATATCGTGGGGATCGCGCACGCGGCGGACATGCTGCGCCACCTCGACGACCTCGACGAGATCACCATCGCGGACATCATGCGTCCGGTCTTCTTCGTCCCCGAGGGCATGAAGATCAAGGACCTGCTCGCCAAGATGCGCGAGAAGAAGTCTCACCTGAGCATCGTGGTGGACGAGTTCGGCGGCACCTCGGGCCTGGTCACCCTGGAAGACGCCCTGGAGGAGATCGTGGGCGAAATCTACGACGAGACCGACGAGGACGAACTCCCGCTGATCGAGGTGATTGCTGAGGGCGTGTACCTGATGGACGCTTCTCTCACCGTCGGCGAGGTCGAGGAGCGGCTGGGCACCAATCTGGAGGACGGCGAGGGCGAGTACGACACCCTATCCGGCTTCATGACGAGCCACTTCGGCGACATCCCGCAGGTGGGCCAGAGCTTCGTTCATGGCGGCTGGGCCTTTATCGTCGAGGAGGCCGACCAGCGCCGCGTGACCCGCGTGCGCGTGGAGCGCGCCGCCACCCCCGACCCCCTGGACCCCGTGGAGGACCATGTTCGTGATTGACCCTCACCTGAGCCGTGAAGAGACCGACGCTCCGAACCCCGCGCCCGACCCGCAACTGCTGGAGGGGGCGAAAATCGCCTTCAAGCAGGCCTACGCCCCCTACAGCAGGTTCCGCGTCGGCGCGGCGCTGAGAACCCCGGATGGCCGGGTCTTCCTCGGCGCCAACGTCGAGAACGCCAGCTACGGCCTGGGCCGCTGCGCCGAGCAGAGCGCCGTGCAGGCGATGGCGACCGCCGGGGCGCGCGAGTTTACCGACCTCGTGGTGTATTCCGAGGCCACGCCGCCCGCCAGCCCCTGCGGGGCGTGCCGTCAAGTTCTCTTCGAGTTCGCGCCAGACGCCCGCGTGGTGTGTGTAAACCAGCACGGCGACGTGGTGAGCGGACTTGTGCGCGACTTCCTGCCCCACGGCTTCCGGCTGGAGCAGCGCGACGACGGGCACGAGGTGGGGACGGAGTAGGTACACTGGGGCATGACGGCTCACCTCCAGATGGACGAGCAGGGCCGGGTCCTGATTCTGCAGGAACTTCGGGAAGCCCTGGGCCTGCGGCCCGGTGAGCCGCTGGACGCCGAGGTGGAGGGGGGAAGGCTCGTGATCCGCTCACCTGCGAGTCGGGCTCGCCTGGTGGAATTCGAGGGCCGCCTGGTCTTTGTCGGTGGACCGCCCATCACGGGCGACCCGGTTCAGGACATGCGCGACGAGCGGTTGCAGGAGATGATCGACCGCTGCAAGTGATGCACCTGTTCGACGCGAGTGCGGTCATCGCCGCCCACACGCGGAATCATGGGCAGTTCGCCTGGGCAAGTGAGCAATTCACGCGAGCGGACGGGCTGGCGCTGTGTGCCCACAGCCTGGCCGAATGCTTCGCGGTGATGACGGCGAGCCCTCGTTTTGGTACCCACCCGACGATGTGGCCCGGTTCCTCCGTTTCCTGGAGCAGACGTGGGCCGTCATCCTTCTCACCCCAGCCCACTATTTCCGCGCGGCCGAACGCTGCCGCGACCTGAGGCTGCAAGGCGGCGCGATCTACGACACCCTCATGGTCGAAGCCGCCCTCCAAAGCGGCGCGACGGGTCGAGTGACCCTCAATGCCAAACACTTCCGGCGCCTTGGGGAAGATGTGGCGCGGTTGGTCATAGCCCCTTAAACACAGGAAGGGCGCTGGGCACCAGGAACGAAGCAGTTACGGCCAGAGGTCAGACGAGGTGAAGGGGCGGCATTCCGCCTCCTTCGCTTTTTCGTTCGGTCCCACCCCCAGGGTCGTGACCGTCAGCGGCTTGAGGGTGGGGAGGGCGTAGCGGGTGGTAGTCGTTGAATAACTGATGGCATACCCGCCATTCGGGCCGAACACCTCGCTGTTCATGGCCACACAGCTCATGGTCCCGCAACCACAACCGCCCTATATGCGAGACGCTCTGCTGCCCGCTGGCGAGAGCGGGACGAGGAACGCTGGCCCTGCTGCCACCGGACAGATTCCATAGCCGAACGGTGTTCTCTCCCGCGCCGATCAGGTATTTCCCATCCCCGGTCCAGAGCAGGCGGGTCACGTTGCTGTTTTTCAGTTCCATCACGGGTTGAGCTGGGCGGGCGAGGTAGACCTGGCAGCCGTGGTATTTCACAGCGTCCCAACAGAAGCGCACGGCAGCAGCGTTGCCACGGGGCGACATCAGGGTCTGCTCGTGCGTCCAGGGGGGCGACCAGCCCTGACCATCGCTACGGTTGGTTGGGCCGGTCACCGTCATACGCTGTCCAGTTAGAAAGGTTACTTCCTCCGTGGGCGTCACGGGTGCAGTGAAGGCAGCGGTGAGCAGAAGCGCGAACATGAACATTCCCCAGGCTACGACCCCCGCATGACGACGTGACGATGCCAGGGAGGGAAGGCGCTCTAAGCCCCCCTCCCTCGGCGGTCATGACGCGGAACCGCTCTCTCAGCCCTGCGCCCCCGCCAGCACCCGGTCCTTCCCGAACTGCTGCGCCTCGGTACTCCCTGCCAGCGCCGTCGTGCTGCTCTGGCCGCCGCCCGCCGCCGTCGCCACGAGGTCGAAGTAGCCGGTGCCGACCTCGCGCTGGTGCTTGACGGCGGTGAAGCCCCGCTCCTGCGCGGCGAACTCCCGCTCCTGAAGCTCGACGAAGGCGCTCATCTGACGGCGGGCATAACCATACGCGAGGTCGAACATGGAGTGGTTGAGCGAGTGGAAGCCCGCCAGAGTGATGAACTGGAACTTGTAGCCCATCGCGCCGAGCTCTCGCTGGAACTTGGCGATGGTCTCGTCGTCGAGGTTCTTCTTCCAGTTGAACGACGGCGAGCAGTTGTAGGCGAGGAGTTTGCCGGGGAACTTGGCGTGGACAGCTTCGGCGAACTTGCGCGCATCTTCCAGGTTGGGAACGCTCGTCTCGCACCAGATCACGTCGGCGTAGGGGGCATAGGCCAGCGCGCGGCTGATCGCCTGCTCGATGCCGGGGCGCACGTGGAAAAAGCCTTCCGGGGTGCGCTCGCCCGTGCAGAAGGGCCGGTCGTTCTCGTCGATATCGCTGGTCAGCAGGTTGGCGGCGTCGGCATCGGTGCGGGCAATCAGGACGGTGGGCACTCCACACACGTCGGCGGCGAGGCGGGCCGCGTTCAGGGTGCGGATGAACTGCGACGTGGGGACGAGCACCTTGCCGCCCAGGTGGCCGCACTTCTTCTCGGAGGCGAGCTGGTCCTCGAAGTGAACGCCCGCCGCGCCCGCCTCGATCATCGCCTTCATGAGTTCGAAGGCGTTCAGGGGGCCGCCGAACCCCGCCTCCGCGTCGGCGACGATGGGGACGAAGTAGTCCACGTCATCCCTGCCCTCGGCGTGCTGAATCTGGTCGGCGCGGCGCAGGGTGTTGTTGATGCGCCGCACCACGTCGGGCACCGAGGAGGCCGGGTAGAGGCTCTGGTCGGGGTACATCTGCCCGGCGTTGTTGGCGTCAGCGGCGACCTGCCAGCCCGAAAGATAGATTGCCCTCAGCCCCGCCTTGACCTGCTGCATCGCCTGATTGCCGGTCAGGGCGCCCAGCGCATTCACGAAGGGCTCTTCCCTCATCAGCCTCCACAGCTTCTGCGCCCCGTGCCGCGCGAGCGTGTGTTCGACCGCCAGGCTGCCGCGCAACCGCACCACGTCATCGGCGGAGTAGTTGCGGCGGATGCCCTGCCAGCGTTCCTCGGTCTTCCAAGTCTTCTCCAGAATCTCGGCGTGCGTGCGGGGGGTGGGGGTCATGGGGGCCTCCTGGGGGTGTGAGAAGGGCTCCTCGCCCGGGTGGACGAGGGGACGAACGGCGGCTTGCTGGGGGCGAGGCAGGGGCCTCTGGACTGGATAGGCTCATTGTGCCGGACCCTGCCGAATGACAGACTGGTGTACCTCTTGCACGGCGGGGTACACCACTTCGGCGGGTACACCGGTTAAGGACGAAAGCAGACGTTACCCCCCGGCCCCTCCACAAGGGAAACGCGGCGGCCAGGGCATTTTCTCCCCCTCTCCTCACGGGCCGGATAACGCATGAAGGCCCCCGCCGAGAAAAAAAGGCTTATAGGAGGGCAAAAAGCTCCTCCTTGAGGGGGGAGGCCGGGTGGGGGTGAGCGGGCCGGGCGTTCGGGGTCGCCGGGAAGCCTCTTCAGGTCCCTACACCTCAGAGCTGCTGGGAAGAGTCCATCCCCTGCCAGATGGAGAACCGCGCAGCCCGACCAGGGGCCTCAGCCCCTCACGCCGACCGGCACCCCCAGCCACGCCTCCAGCTCGCGCTCGAACTCGGCGTGGCGGTCGTGGTGGTAGAGCAGGCCGTGAAACCCCGCCTGGCGGGCGGCGTCGATGTTCTCCTGCACGTCGTCCACAAAGGCGACCGACGCGGCGGGCACCCCCATCGCCTCCTCCAGTGCGGCGAAGGCGTCGGGGTGCGGTTTCTTCTGCCGAATCTCGTTGCTGAAGACCAGGGCGTCGAAGCGGGCGAAGCGCGGGTCGCGGCGCAGGTGGTCGCTGACGACGGGGTAGTTGTTGCTGAGGAGTCCGACGCGCACCCCGGCGGGCAGGGCGGCGAGCGTGGCGTACATGGGCGCGTTGTCGTGGACGCTGCCCAAGTACAGCGCCTCGAACTCGGCGTAGGGCAGGGTGATGCCCGTTTCCTCCTGCATCACGGCCCAGAACTGGGGGAGGGTCCACTCCCCGACCTCCAGTTGCCGCACGTGGCGGAAGTAGCTCTCGCGCACGCGCGCCACGGGCACTCCGCTGCGGTCCGCCATATTCTGGGTGGAGCGGCCGTCGAAGGTGCCGACGGTAAACACGCCGCCCCAGTCGAAGGCGACGTGGCGGGGGGCCGGGGTGAGGGGCGTCATGCCCGGCATTCTGCCCCAGCGGCCCGGGTGCGCGGGGGCGGCTGTTCAGACCGGAGGCATACCCCCACCGCGCCTCACCCGGGCGGGAACTGGCTGGGAAAGGGCGCCTCTATACTCGGCCCCATGATCGGCATGAACGAGGCCGCGCCCACCTCCACCTACACGCAGGAGGTCAGGGCGGTCGCGGCAAAACTGAGGGGTCACCCCGGCCCCATCGTGGTCCTCTCGCACGAGAACCCGGACGGCGACGCGCTGGGGAGCGTCCTGGGCCTCACCCGGGCGTTGCGAGCACTGGGCAAGACGGTCATCGCGCCGATGGACGTGCCCCGCTACCTGCGCTTCCTGCCCGAGGCCGGGGAGATCAGCCCGCCCCTCACCGAGTGGCCCCAGGGCGCCCTGGCCGCAGTGCTGGACGTGGACAACAACGACCCGGCCCGGGTGGCGGGCGCCGACCTGGAGACCTTTTCCGGCGAGGTCGTGAACGTGGACCACCACGGCACGAATGCCCGCCGGGCCGCCGCCCTCGTCGTGGACCCCGGCCGCCCCGCGACCGCGATGATGGTCGCGGACGTGGTCGACGCGCTGGGCGTGCCCTGGTCGGAGGCCATCGCCACCCCGCTGATGCTGGGCCTGACCACCGATACCGGGTCATTCAGGTTCGGCAGCGTGACGCCCGAGACCTTCGAGGTCGCCGCGCGGTTGCGGGCGCACGGGGCGCGGCTGGGCTGGCTGAACGACCAACTCGGCCAGCACCCCCGGGCCTACTACCTGCTGCTGCGCGAGGTGCTGGGCACCCTGGAATTCCTGTACGGGGGCCGGGTGGTCCTCGCCCGGGTGGACGGCGCCATGCTGGAGCGGTCGGGCGCCACCTGGGAGGATGTGGAGTCCTACGTGAGCCTGCTGCGCGGCGCCGAGGGGGCGGTCCTCGCCGTGATGGTGAAGGACTTCGGGGACCGGGTGAAGCTGTCGCTGCGCTCACGCGGGAATGTCAGCGCCCAGAACATCGCCGTGGCGCTGGGTGGCGGGGGCCACGTCCCGGCGGCGGGCGCGTCCCTGAGCCTCCCCTACCCCGAGGTGCGCGCCCGGCTGGAGGAGGCCGTCGCGGCGGAACTCGCGCGGGCGGAAGCGGAGCAAGCCGGGGCCTGAGCCGCCCCCGCCCGCAGTCAGGGTGAGGCTGTCTGGGAAGGCACCGTGCTCTCCCCCTCCAGCACCGCGTCCACCGCCGCATTGATCCAGGCGAAGGCGCGGCGGGTATTGGACATGGTGTACGTCTCGTCCGAGCCGTGCTGCATGAAGGCGTAGACGACGTGGCGCCCGCCTTTCGTCTCGAAGTAGCCCGTGTACGTCAGGATGCGCCAACCGTTGCCGCCCTTGCCCCCGAACAGGGCGACGTTGTGGCGCGTCTCCTCCCTCAGCGCCGAGCGGCCAAAGCCCTGCGCGGCCACCTCCCGCTGCCACGCCAGCGCGCGGGGGCTCAGGCCGGGCCGCAGGTACTCGTGGGTCAGGAAGGTGGCGAACTCGTACGGCGAGCTGAGGTTGTGGACGCGCAGGTCGTCTGCGGGTTTGGGCTCCCCCTCGAAGTACCGGTCGAGCTGGCGCTGGAGGTAGTCCGCCCGGTACTGCCGCGCGTCGGCGTCGATGGCGGCGGCCAGGCGCTCACGTTCGGGACCGGTCGCCAGGCCCCAGTCCGGGTTCCCGTCAAAGGTCTTTGACAGCCCCGCCTGCGCCGCCCACCAGTCCTTGGTCGTCAGGATTAGGCGGGTGCGGCACAGGCCCAGGTTGTCTGCCAGCCGCTGCACCGTGCCCAGGCCTACCCGGCGGTGCAGGATGTCGGTGGCCGTGTTGTCGCTCTTGTGAATCATGCGGACGGTGAGGTCCCTGACGGCCGTGCCGTCGAAGGGGTAGGCGCCCAGGCTCTGGTTCTCACGCGACACGTCAAACCGCTCGTTCGGCTGGAGCGTCCCCGCGTCGAGCGCCCGCAGTACGGCCCACAGCACGGCCTGCTTGTACGTGCTGGCGAGGGGGAACACGCCGTCGGGGTTCTCGGCCACCGCGCGGATGGGCTGCAAGGTCGCCGGGTCCACCTCCGCCACCCACAGGCCCAGGTGGCCGCTCAGGGGCTGGGGTGGGGGCGGCGCCTGGGCGACGGCGGGCGCGTCACCCAGGCAGCCGGGGGCGTTGGGGTCGGGGGCAGGCCGTGACGCCGCCGGAGCGGAAGCCTGGGCCGGGGGCGGGCCACTCTCGGGTCGGCGGCAGGCCCACAGCCCCCCCACGAGGGCGAGCGCCGCGAGGACGTACCGGCCCTTGTTCCGCAGGGCGGGCGGAGGCGATCCCATGCCCCTACGCCGTCAGGGGCTCCAGGGTCGCGCCGACCGTGCCCGGCCCCGCGTGCGTCGCCACCACCGCGCCGATGGGATGGTCTCCCAGATCCTCGAAGGTCACGCCGCTCAGGCCCGCGCGCACCTCGCGCAGGTAGTCCTCGCCGCCCACCGTGCAGAGAAAGGCGACCCGCGCCCCGCCGCGCCCCTCCACGTAGCGCCGCACGTGGTCCACGATGTCGGCGATGGCCTTTTTGTGCCCGCGCACCCGCCCGCCCGACTCGACCCGGCCGTTCTTCACCGTCAGGATCGGCTTGATGTTCAGCAGGCTGCCGAGGAGCGCCTGAGCGCCGCCGATGCGCCCGTTGATCCGCAGGAAGTCCAGGGTATCCACCGTGAAGCGGATGTCGGCCTGCGCGGCGACGCGCTCCAGTTCGGCCACGATCTCGGCCACGGTGCGGCCCTCGCGCGCCCGCTGGGCCGCCCGCAACACCTGCATCCCCAGGCCCATGCTGACCGAGCGGCTGTCCACCACGGTCACCCGGTCCCCGAACTCCTGCGCCGCCAGCCGCGCGCTCCCCACCGTCCCCGAGAGTTGCCCGCTGATATGCACGCTGAGGACCTGATCGGCCCCCTCCAGCGCCTCCCGGTACACGGCGGCGAACTCGGCGGGGCTGGGCTGCGAGGTGCTGGGCGTCTTCTTGCCCTCCCTGAGGCCCTTGAAGAGGTCGGCGGGCGTGATGTCGATGCCGTCCTTGTGCATCTTGCCGTCGAACAGCACGTACAGCGGCACGCTGCGGATGCCGTGCTGCTCACGCAACCCGGGGTCGAGGTCGCTCGTGGAGTCCGTGACGATGGCGATGGTCATGGAGGCCATCTTAACGCGGCGGGCCAGGCAGTCGGGGGAGGAGGGCTGGCCGCAGGCGACCCCCCAGTCAGCCTCACTGGCAGCTCTCCTCAAGGGAAGCCGGGTACAGCCTTACCCCCCAGAAACCCGGCGCTGTTGCCCTCTTTAGGGGGAGGTGGCCCGCAGGGCTGCGGATAGAGGAGTCTTGGCCGTGGCCGCGCGGGCACGCGGGAAAAAGCCGCCCTTCTGGACGGCGTTCTGGAGAGGTCGCGGCGTTCAGTCCTTCTTCTTCGGCACCCACTTCTTGCGTGTGCCCGCTTCCTGGGTCACCGGCTCAGAAGCGGCGGGCTCGTTCTGGGAGGCCGGAGCAGCTTCAGCAACGGGCTGGGCGGAAACACTTGTCTCCACTTTCGCCTTCGGCTGCCACCTGGGCCGCTCGCCGGGGGTGGGAGGGGTGACGGGAGCAACGGGCATAGCCTCGACCGGAGGGACGGGCGCTTCGGCAGGTGCGGCGCTTGAGGCGGCCCTCGGAGCCCATTTCTTGCGCTCGCCGGGTTGAGGAGTGGGGGCGGGTTCGGCCACAGGAGCGGCCCCAGGCTGAGGCGCCGACTCCCCAGCGGCAGGCTGAGCGGCAGCTCCCTTCGGGCTCCACTTCTCGCGCTCGGCTGGGGCAGGCGTGGCCTCGGCGGCTGGGGAAGCGAGGACGGGTGTGGATTCAGGCCGCGCCTCGCCGGCCTGCGCTTCCGCCCTGGGCTTCCAGGCTTTGCGGGCCGGGACAGCGGGAGACTTGGCGTCACTCCGGGCCTCGTTCCGCGGCTCAGGCGTGGCGGGAGCCGGGCTCACGTCGTCGTTAGCTGCCTTCGGCTTCCAGGCTTGACGAGGGGGAGCGGCCGCCTCGCGGGTTGGGGCCTGACTGCTCACGTCCTCCCCAGGCGCCGCGCTCACGTCGTCTCCACTGCTCTTCGGCTTCCAGGCTTTGCGAGCGGGCGCCTCGCCGGGCTGGGCTGTCGCCGCCGACTGCGCCACGTCGTCTGTCCCGCCCTTCGGCTTCCACGCTTTCCGGGGCGACGAATCCGCCGAGCTGGAGGTCACGGGGCTGGGCAGCGTGTCCTGCGGCTCGGGCTGGGTGCCCGCGTTCGCCGTGGGGCTGCCGGGCTGGGCATTGATCACCTCGGCGCTCGTCCGGCCCAACACGTCCGGGTCCGCCCCCGCGCCGGGTGTCTCGCCGCTTCGGGCCACGGGTTGCGCCGTGATGGGCACCGTGGGGATGGGCGACTCCTCCAGGGTGCTCCCCGGCGCGGCGGTCGGCGCCATCCACTCGCCGGTCGCGCGCTGCACGCTCTCCAGCATGAGTTCGGCCACGTCGCGCACCACGATGTCGTCGCGCTTGGCTTTCTCGGGCGTCGAGTTCAGCATGGACTTGCAGAAGGGGCAGCCGACCGCCACGACCTTGCCCTCCTTGGCGGCGTCGAGCCGGGCCTGGATCTCACGGAAGCGGTTGTCGCTGAGGCGCTCGCGGCCCTCCTCCTCCTCCTTCCAAAACTGGGCGCCGCCCGCCCCGCAGCAGAAAGAGTTCTCGCGGGCGCGTTCGAGTTCCAGCACCTCGCCCGCCATTCGGGTGATGAGGGTCCGGGGCGCGTCGTACACGCCGTTGTGGCGGCCCAGGTAGCAGGGGTCGTGGTAGGTGACTGAGTCCTGAAGCTGCGCCATCGGCAACTTGCCCGCCGTCACCAACGTCTCCAGGTACTCGGTGTGGTGGATGACCCGGTAATCGCCGCCGAGCTGCTTGTACTCGTTCCCGATGGCGTTCATGCAGTGCGGGCAGGTGGAGACGATGAGCCCCGGCCGCACCGTGTTCAGCGTCTCGACGTTCTCCTGCGCGAGGCTCTGGAACAGGAATTCGTTGCCCGAGCGGCGGGCGGAGTCGCCCGTGCAGGCCTCTTTCTTGCCCAGCACGGCGTAACTGACCCCCGCCTTGTCGAGGAGCTGCACGAAGGAGCGGGCCACCTTCTGCGCGCCGGGGTCGTAGCTCGCCGCGCAGCCGACCCAGTACAGCACGTCGGGTTCGGGGTTCTCGTCGATGGTGGGGACCCTCAGGCCCTCGGCCCATTCCATGCGCTTGTCGCGGGAGATGCCCCAGGGGTTGCTCGCGCGCTCCATGCCGCGAAAGGCCGTCTGGAGCTGCGGCGGAAACTCGCCCGCGACCATGACCTGATGGCGGCGGATGTCGATGATGTCGAGCATCTGCTCGTCCTGCACCGGGCAGACCTGCATACACGCGCCGCAGGTCGTGCAGGCCCAGACCGACTCCTCGTTGATGGCGAATTCGAGGAGGGGGTGGGCGGTCGAGGCGCCGGACTCGAAGGGGGCGGGCCGCAGCGTGAAGGGGCTGGGGTGCGCCGCGATCACGTTCAGCTCCATGCGCTTGTTGATCTCCAGCGCGGCGGGCGAGAGCGCCTTGCCAGTGGCGTTGGCCGGGCACACGTCCTGGCAGCGGTTGCACTGGATGCAGGCGTAGGCGTCGAGCAGCCGGGGCCATTCCAGATCTTCGAGCTTCTGGACGCCGAGTTTGGGTTCCTCGGCCTCCATCGCCTCCTCCAGCCCCTTCATGGGCGGGATGACGCCGGTGGGCACGGGCCGCCGCACGGTGTACTTCAGCGGCGCCATGAAGATGTGGATGTGTTTGGAGAAGGGGAAGTAGGCCAGGAAGGCGAGGACGGACCCGAGGGCGCCCCAGTAGCCGAAGATGCGCCAGCCCTGCTGGGCCTGCTCGCTCAGCCCGCCGAACAGCGTGTTGCCGACGAAGGTGGAGAACGGCTGGAAGGGATCGCCCCCCTCCAGCGCCATCTTCGCCCCCTGCCCGAGGACGCGGCTGCCGACATGGAAGGTGATGAAGGCGGAGACGATCAGGCTGTCGCGCAGGATGAAGTTCCGCTTGAGCAGGGGGTGCAGCAGCGTCTTCTCGCTGAACTTGAAGTCGCGCTTCGAGGGCAGGAACAGGCGCCGGATCACCAGCGCGATCACGCCGACGAGGACGAGGAAGCTCAGGATGTCCGCGAGGACGTTGTAGACCGCGCCCAGGGGACTCTCCGACGTGATGTTGAAGTGGAAGTACCCCTCCAGCCCGTCCACGACGTTCACGAGCAGGTAGTAGGTGAAGCCGTAGAAGATGAAGGCGTGCAGCACGCTCACCCACGGGCGGCGGCGGAAGGTGCGTTCCTGGGTCAGGGAGGTGCGCAGGGCGTAGCCGAGGCGCTCGGGGAGGTTGTTCCAGCGGGGTTCGGTGGCGGGGGCGCCCCGGCGAATCCGCAGGGACAGCCGGTAAAAGCCCCACAGGCCAAAGGCCCCGGCGATCAGGGCGAAGACGAAAAACAGGATTTTGTGTTCGGGCGGCAGCAAGACAGGTCTCCTCGGCGGGGGATGGGGCCAAAACTTTGAACTCGGTCAAAGTATAGCGGGCAGGGGGTGCGCGGACCTGGGCCCAGTGTACGGGAGGGGGCCCGCCGATTCGGTGGCGCCCGGCGTTCCCCGGCGGGAGACTCGCCCCGGCTACACGAACTCGGTGTACCCGCTGTGGGGCAGGGCCAGGCGGCCCGCGTCCGCCAGCGGGGTCAGCACCATGTGGAGGAGGTAGGGCGCGGCCCCCCGGCGGCCCCGGTAGCGGTCGAAGAGATCGTACAGTTCGCGCTCCAGCGCCCGGGCGTCCTGGTAGTCCAGGTACAGGGGGCCGCTGGAATGGACGTGGGCGGGGGTACCCGGGCGGTCGGGCCGCCAGCGTTCGCCCGACCGGGTCGCGGGGAGCAGCCACAGCCCGTCGGGCCTGACCTGGAAGAGCAGGCCCTCCACCGGGTTCACGGGGTTCGCGGACGCCTCCAGCAGGTTGCGGCGCAGCAACTGCTCGTAGGGGCCGAAGGTCTCGGTGAGCTGCTCCTCGATGGAGATCAGGTCGCGCGAGATGAAAAAGGCCGTGTGGGGGCAGCGGTACACCTTGACCGCCCGCCCGGCCCGGCGCTCCTCGCGCAGCACGGCCAGCAGGTGCAGGCGGCAGAACTTCTGCACCTTGCGGTAGGCGGCGTTCAGGCTCAGGCCCCGCTCGGCGGCGAGCGCCGCCACGGTCGAGCCTTCCGGGCGCATGAAGTGCAGCAGCAGCCGGAACTCTCCGACGTTCCTGAACACGTCCGCCGCCTGCGGACACGTCACGCGAAAGGGTGGCCGGGACTCCTCTCCAGTCATCAGGGTTCCGAGGATACCCCGGGAGGTCTGACCGCCTGCTTGCAAAACCGCCTTTCCTTGCAAGCAGGCCTGCCCAAGAATGGCGGCGGCAAACGCCCCAGAGACCCCGCTGAGGACGGCCCCGGCCCACGGGGTCAGCCCTTCACGTTCCGCGCCGCCCAGGGCCGGTGCGGGCGGCGGTGTCTCCGGCCCAGACCCCCGCCCTGAACTCCCGAGGTGCCCATGCAGAAACCTGTCCTTCCCCTCCTCGTCCTGACCCTGACCGCCGCCCTGAGTTCCTGCGGTGGAGGCGGCCCCACCACGCCGAACCCGGCCCCCACCCCTGACCCGGCGCCCGCCCCGAGCAGCGGCACGACCCTGACCCGGGCCCAGATCGCGGGCTGTCCCAACGTCTCCGGCTCGTCGGACGTGAGCGCCTCAGCCTGCCTGAAGGGGACCGTCGTGGGCCAGACCCTGGGCGGCGCCGCCTGCAAGTTCACCGTCCGGGACGGGGGCAGCTACGACTACGCGGGGGGCAAGCTCACCGTGAGCCACACGAACAGCCCGTCGGGCTTCAACTTCTTCGCCTACAACCGGGACATCGACTACCTGCTGTGGAGCACCGACGGCAGCGGTCACCACAGCGAAGTGAAATACAACGAGAACGGCCAGCACAAGATGCAGATCGACGTGAGTTCGGGGGGCGTCTCGGAAACCTGCGTCGCCCAGTTGTAGGGGCGCCCACGCCGCCTGGCCCCTGCGGGGGCCTTTTCTGTGCCGGGCGGGGAAACCGCTACCCTGAGCGGGCCTCAGGAGGTTTCATGCTCGCCGACTACCACACCCACCACTACCGCTGCGGCCACGCGGGCGGCCAACTGGAAGACTATGTGGAGGCCGCCATCCGCGCGGGCCTCTCCGAGATCGGCCTGAGCGACCACAGCCCGATCTACCACCTGGGGGACGACCCGCACCCCCTGCCCGGCACGGCCATGTCGCAGCAGGAGTTTCCCCACTACCTGCGCGAGATGGGGGACGTTCGGGACCGCTTTGCCGGACGCATCGCCGTGCGCCTCGGCGTCGAGAGCGACTACGTGCTGGGCTGGGACGAACATTACCGCGAGTTGTGGCGGCGATATTCCCTCGATTACGTAATTGGCAGCGTCCACTGGCTCGGCACGTGGAGCATCTTTTCGCCCGAGTTGCCGCCGGGCCGCACACCCGAGGACATCTACGAGGAATATCTCCTCACGACCCAGGCTGCCGCCCGCTCCGGGGCCTACGACATCCTCGGGCACCTCGACTGCCTGAAGACGCGGGGCCATATTCCAGACCTCAGCATCACCCCTTTGCTGGAGGAGACGGTGCGGGTGATCGCCTCGGCGGGCGTCGCCATCGAACTCAACACGAGCGGGTGGCGCAAGGGGCTGGGTGAGCCCTATCCGCGGGAGGAACTGCTGGCGGTGTGCTGTCACTACGGGGTGCCGGTCACTCTGGGTTCGGACGCCCACAGCCCGGATCACGTTGCCGCAGGTTTCCCTGAAGCGGTCGAGTTGCTGGAACGGGTCGGTTACACCTCCCTCTCCCGCTTCGAGGGGCGGCAAAGGTTCGAGGTGCCGCTGCGCTGAGGCCCGCACGCGCTACCCTCTCCCCGTGAGCCTCACCCCCACCGAACTGCAAGCGTACCTCTCGGCCCTCGCCACCGGGGAACTCAAGCTCTCGACGATGATCTGGGGGCCGCCCGGCGTGGGCAAGAGCAGCGTAGTCGCGCAGGTGGCCGATCGGCACGGCCTGGACTTCGTGGACGTGCGGCTCTCGCAGCTCGCACCCACCGACCTGCGCGGCCTGCCGGTGCCCGAATCCGACGGGCAGGGCGGCGGAGTGAGCAAATGGTATCCGCCCGAGTTCCTGCCCAGAAGCGGGCGCGGCATCCTCTTTCTCGACGAGGTGAACATGGCGCCGCCCACCATGCAGGGGATGGCCCAGCAACTCATCCTCGACCGGCGGGTGGGGAGCTACGAACTGCCGGAGGGCTGGTTCGTGTGGGCCGCCGGGAACCGCAAGGAGGACCGCGCCAGCGTGTTCGACATGCCCGCACCCCTCGCCAACCGCTTCCTGCACCTCACCGTGCGGCCCGACTTCGACTCGTGGCGCTCGTACGCGCTGGGGCGCGGGCTGCACGAGCATGTGATCGCCTTCCTGACCTTCCGGCCAGAGTTGCTGCACCGCCTGGACCCCACGCAGCCCGCCTGGCCGAGTCCCCGCGCCTGGGAGATGGCGAGCCAACTCCACCGCGCCCGCCTCGATGTGGCCCCCGCCGTGGGCGAGGCGGCCGGGGCCGAGTTCAGCGCCTTCGTCCGCTTGTACGAGCAACTGCCCGACCTCGGCCTGGTGCTGCGCGGCCAGGGCTCCGGGCTGAGGCTGCCCGACGAGCCCAGCGTCCGCTACGCCGCCGTAGTGGGCCTGGCCGCCCGCGCCGCCGACGCCGACGAGGCCTACCACGCCTTCCAGTGGCTCTCGGAGAGCGCGGGACCCGAGTGGCTGCAACTGTACATCGCCACCCTGGTGAGCAAGTTCCAGGCCATCGGGCAACTCGGCGAACTGGCGGGCCTCCTGGGGCGCGACGAGCGGCTGGCGGCGCTGGTGCAGGGCACGCTGGAACTGGCGGGGGGATGAGAGGGTTAGTGGTAAGTAGGGAGTGGTTAGTGGGTCGTGGTTTTTGTCTTTCCCACTCCCCACTGCCCACTGCCCACTCCCCGCGTCGGAGGCGCGCATGACCCCCCCCGACTTCGGGCACCTCATCTCCGGCTCCCGGTTGCGGCTGCGCGGCAAGTCGGCCTTTTTCGCCACCCTGCTGCTGCACGCCGAGTTCGTGCCGTCGCGGGAGGTCGCCGCGGCGGGCACGGACGGCGAGCGGGTGTACGTGAACCCGGAGGTCGCGGCGAGCCTGCCGCCGGACGTGCTCGACGGCCTGCTCCTCCACGAGGTGCTGCACGCGGCGCTCTCGCACGTGGAGCGGCGTGGCCCACGCGAGAAGAAACGGTGGAACAAGGCCGCCGACACCATCGTGAACGGGATGGTGGCCGCCGCCGGACTCCCCATCCCGCCCCAGGCCGCGCGCGACGAGCACCTGGAGAAGCTGAGCGTGGAGGAGGTCTACACCGCGCTGGAGGGCCAGGAGTCGGAGGAGGGCGAGGAGGACTCGGACGACCTGCTCGACGGCCCGCCCTCGGATGCCCCACCCAAGGGGGGCAAGCCCGGGCAGAACGTGGCGCGGCAGTGGCAGCAGGCCCTCGCCCAGGCGCGCAGCGTGGGCGCGATGAGCGGCGGCAAGGGGGACGACCCCCTCGGCGCCCACCGCGAACTCGCCCGGCTCTCCCCCGCCCGGCTGGACTGGCGGGCGCAACTGTGGCGTTTTCTGGCGCGGACTCCGGTGGATTTCGGGGGCTTCGACCGCCGCTTCGTGGGGCGCGGGCTGTACCTGGAGGCGCTGGACGACGAGTCGCTGACCGCCCTCGTCGCCGTGGACACCTCGGGCAGCGTGGACGACGAGGCGGTGCGGGCCCTGGTCGCAGAGGTGCAGGGCGTTCTCGGCGCCTACCCGCACGTCAAGGCCATCCTCTACTACGCGGACACGGAGGCCTACGGTCCCTTCGAGCTGCGGCCTGGCGACGCGATCCCGCAGCCGCAGGGGGGCGGCGGCACCGACTTCCGGCCCATCTTTGAGCTCAGCGAGACGCACGAGCCCGATGTGCTGGTCTACCTGACGGACGGCTACGGGGACTTTCCTGAGCAGGCGCCGAGGATGCCGACCCTCTGGGTGGTGCCCCCCGGCGGGCTGGAGGACGAGGGCTTTCCCTTCGGGGACGTGCTGCGGCTGGGGGAGTAGGCGGCTTCCTTACAGTTCGGGGCTCGACCGGGGCGAACACTGGCCCGCATGAGGCTGCACCTATGAGAGTGGGCATCATCGGTTCCGGCATGGTCGGCCAGACGCTCGCGGCCGATCTGGTAAGGCTCGGGCACGCGGTCGTGACCGGCACGCGCGGCCCGGGCAAACTGGAAGCCTTCGTGGCGGAGCATTCGGGCGTGCGCGCCGCTTCCAACGCCGAGGCCGCCGCCTTCGGGGAGATGGTCCTCCTGGCGACGAACTGGGAGGGCACGCGGGAGGCTCTCGACCTCGCGGGGCCGGGGAACCTGAACGGCAAGGTCGTGGTGGACATCACCAACCCGCTGGACTTCTCGACCGGACGGCCCGCCCTCGCTCTGAGCTGGAACACCTCGGCGGGCGAGCAGGTGCAGGGCTGGATTCCGGGCGCGCGGGTGGTCAAGGCGCTCAATACCGTCACGGCCGACGCGATGCTCAAGCCCCGGGAGTTCACCGGTGGGGAGCCGGACATGTTCATCGCCGGGAACGACGCGGCGGCAAAGGGGGAGGTCACGCAACTCCTCGAAAGCGTCGGCTGGGGCGTCGTTGATCTGGGCGACATCACCATGAGCCGCCTTATCGAGCCGCTCGCCCTGATCTGGATCACGCACGGCTTCAACTTGGGCTGGACGAAACGCAACCACGCCTTCAAGCTGCTGAACCGCTGAGGGGTGCCCGCGGCCCTATCCTGGCCCGCATGATCCGCCCCGACTCCTTCGTGCCGTCGGCGCGCTTGGCTCCCTCTGCCGACGCGCTGCTCTTCATCTTCCAGGAAGGCCGCCTCCTGTTGCGGGAGGACGGCACGTTGCCACAGGGCCACGTGGAGGACTTCAGCGTTGACCTCGTGAACCCGCTGGGAATGCTGGACGGTCGGCCCGTCTTCGGCGCGAGGCTGGTGGGCGAGGTGCCGACGGGGTTCATGCTCCGGCCCCTGCGCGGCGTGTACGGCACCCTGTCCGAAGACCTCTTCGGCCTCGCGGGGTACGCCATGCAGATTGTGGAGTGGGACCGCACCCACCGCTTCTGCGGCGCCTGCGCGACGCCGACCGTCCGCTCGGAGCGGGAAACGTCGAAAGTGTGCCCCAACTGCGGCCTGACCGCTTACCCACGGGTTGCCCCCGTGGTCATGGTGCTCGTCACGCGCGGGGAGGGCAGGGACCGGGAACTCCTGCTCGCCCGCGGCCCGCACTTCGCCCCCGGGATGTACTCGGCGCTGGCGGGCTTCGTCGAGCCGTCCGAGACGCTGGAACACGCCTGCCACCGCGAGGTGCGCGAGGAGGTGGGGGTGGAGATCACCGGGTTGCGCTACCGCTTCAGCCAGCCGTGGCCCTTTCCGCACTCGCTGATGATCGCCTTCACCGCCGAGTACGCGGGCGGCGACCTCGCACTCCAGCCGGAGGAGATCGAGGACGCGGGGTGGTACAGGGTCGGGAGCCTTCCCACCCTGCCCCCGCCCTTCAGCATCGCGCGCCGACTGATCGAGACAGTGGCGCAGGGGGAATGAACCACCGTCCCCCCGCGTGCCCTCTGCCATAGTGGGCGTCATGACCTTCCTGGACCTGGGTTCCCGCACGCTGACGGCGCTGAGCGTGGAGGACGCGCTGGCGGCGGCGGGAGCGGCGCGGGCCACCGCCGAGACGCTCGCCGGGCTGAGCGCCCACCCGGACAGCCGGGTGCGGGCCCTCGTCGCCCGGCATCCCAACACGCCCGTCGAGGTGCTGGGGACGCTCGCGCCCCTCTTCGCGCGCGAGGTGCTGGCGAATCCCGGCCTGCCGCTCATGCGCCTCGCCCGCCCGAACCTGCTGAATGTGTTCCCCGCCGAAGGCGTGATCGCGCTGCTGTCTCAGCCGGGCGCGCCCGGCTGGGTCCTTGACGGCGCGGCCCGGCACGAGGACTTCGGGGTGCGGGCGGCGCTGGCGGCAAGACCGGACTTGACGCCGCAGCGGGTCGCGGCCCTCGCCCAGGACGCCGGGTGGCAGGTGCGCGAGGCGGTGGCGAAACGGCCCGGCCTGCCCGAGCCCCTGGTCCGGCAACTCGCCGCCGATGACGACTACGACGTGCGGAAGGCGGTGGCCACCCGCCCCGACCTGCCCGGCGACGTGCTGCGGACCCTGGTGGGGGACGCCCACGGCATCGTGCGGGCCAGCGTCGCCCGGCGCCTCGACCTCCCGCTCGACTGCATGCTGACCCTGGGGGCCGACGACGACGGGGACGTGCTCGCCACCCTGGCCCGGCGGGTGGACCTGCCCCGCAACGTGCGCGAGTGGCTCGCCGGGAACGAGTCACCGGTCGTACGCGCGGCGGCCCTCCAGGCCTGGAGCGTGCCCGCCGTCTGGCTGGACCGCGCCGAACACGACGCCGACCCCGACGTGCGCGCCGCCCTCGCCCGCCGCCCGGATGCCGGAGCCGAGCGGCTGACCCGCCTGGCGGGGGACGAGTCCGAGACCGTGCGCCGCGCCCTGCTGGAGCGGAGCGACCTCCCCGAGGAAGCGATTCTCGCCCTCGCCCGCTCGCCCGAGCAGGACATCCGGCTGCACGTCGCCAGTGCCGAGGGCCTGACGGGTCCCGTCCTCGACGCCCTGCTGGGGGACCCCGATTCCGCCGTTCGCACCATCCTCGCCGTACGCCCGGACCTGGGCCAGGAACGCCTCGCCCGCCTCGCCGCCGACCCCGACGGGGAGGTACGCCGCGCGGTCGCCTACGCCGAGGCGCCCGGGGCGGCCATCCTGACCCGCCTGGCCGCCGACCCGAACGCGGGAGTACGCCGCGCCGCCGCCCGTCACCGCAACCTCCCCCCAGCCCTGCTCCCCGCCCTCGCCGCCGACCCGGACGAGGGAGTACGGCTGGCGGTGGCCGGGAGAGACGACCTGCCGGAGGCGGTGCGGGCGCAGCTTCAGAACGACCCCGACGAGAGCGTGCGGGCAGAGGTGGAGCAGGAAGCCCGTTGACAGAGGGGCGCAAGCCCCCCGGCTCTGCTCTTAGGGCAAGCTGGCGCTGGCCACCCCCCACCCGACCTCCCCCGCAAGGGGGGAGGAGCAACAGCGCCAAGGCTTTTGCTCTTTAAAACCGTCTATTGCGGACGGCCGATTCCCAACCTTCGGCTCGCTCTCGCACCGCCTTCACCACGTCGGCTCGCGCAGCGAGACGGTGGGCGAGCGGCTTGGAATGCAGCAAGATCAAACCTTACGCGCAGAAAGACGCGACCACGGGCGCGGCCGGCGAGCCCTTTGCCGAGCGCAGCGGAAAGCTCCCCCTGCCCCCTCTGGGGGTAGGGGGCTGGGGGGTGGGGGTAACCCGCAGCAAGACCCCCTGCCCCTCCCTTCCGCCAAACTGCCCGTATGACCGATATCCGTCTCCCCCTCGGCGGCCTGAAGTTCAGCGTCCGCGTCGCCATCCTGTGCGTGCGCGATGGCCGCCTGCTGGCAAATACCGCCGAAAACCTGGGCTTCTGGTTCCTCCCCGGCGGCGCCCTCTCGACCGATGAGGACGTGGCAACCTGCGCCGCCCGCGAGTGGGAGGAGGAGACGGGAACTCCCACCGGACCCCTGCGCCTCGTCGGCGTGCTGGAAAACTTCTTCGGCCCGCCCGAGAAGCGGCAGCACGAGCTCGGCTTTTACTTCCGCATGGAGGCGCCGCCCGAACTCCCCGACGAAGCATTCACGGTGCTGGACAATTCAGACGTGATCTGCGAGTGGGTGCCATTGGCCGAACTTTCCACCCGGCCCGTCTACCCGCTGGCGATTTCCGAGTTCCTGAACGCCGCCCCCGGAGAGGTCCGCCACCTCGTCGAGCGGAGCTGAGCCCTACACCCTCGTCAGATTGGCGAACTTCACGAGCAGCTTCTTGGTCCCCGCTGTCGGGAAGTGGACGGTGACCTCCTGCCGGTCGCCGACCCCTGCCACCGCCAACACCTGCCCCTCCCCGAACTTGGGGTGCGTGACCTTCTCGCCGCCCCGGTAGGCCATGCCCTCCGTCATGGGGCTGGTGTTCTTGACGGCGGGCCGGGCCGGGGCAGTCGGGCGGTAGTCCTTCCAGCTCTTCTGGCGGTAGTCGATGACCTGCCCGTAGGCGTCCACCGCGTCGAAGCCGCCCTCGATCTCCTCCAGAAAGCGGCTGTCCTCGGTGGCGAGCGTCTTGCCGTACTGCATCCGGTTTTGCGCGGCGGTCAGGAAGAGGCGCTCCATCGCCCGGGTGATGCCCACATAGAAGAGGCGCCGCTCCTCCTCGATGCCGCCCGGCTCGATCAGGGCGTTCTTGCTGGGGAGTAGGCCTTCTTCGGTGCCGACGATGAACACGGCGGGGAATTCGAGGCCCTTGGCGTTGTGCAGGGTCATGAGGGTCACGGCGTCCTCCGGCACGTCGCGGTTTTCCTGCTTGGCGCGCATGTCGTCCACGCTGGAGAGGAGCGCGGCGTCGTCCAGGAAATCCTGAATGGTGCCCTTGTTCGTCTGCGACCATTCCTCGGCCGCGTTGACGAGTTCTTCCAGGTTCTCCATGCGGACCTGGCCCTCCTGTCCTTCCTGACGCAGCAGGTCGAGATAGCCGCTCGTCTCGATCACGTAGCGCAGGAAGGGGCCGGGCTCGTAGTTGTCGGCGGCCTCGCTCATGGCCTGCATCAGCCCCGCGAACTCGACGGGCTTCTGCCCGCCCCGGTCGAGGATGTTCCGGTCGACGGCGTGTGCGCAGGCGGTCAGGATGGAGGTGCCGTTCACCCGCGCCCACTCCATCAGCCTCTCCAGCGCCGTGTCCCCGATCCCGCGCCGGGGCCGCCCGATGATGCGCCGCAGCGCCACGTCGTCGTCGGGGTTGATGGCGAGCCGGGCGTAGGCGAGGATGTCCCTGATCTCGCGGCGGTCGTAGAAGCCCACGCCGCCCACGATCTTGGCCGGAATCTGCACCCGCCGCAGCGACTCCTCGATCACGCGGGACTGCGCGTTCGTGCGGTACAGGATCGCCATATCCGAGAACTTCATCCCCTCGGCGTGCAGCCGCGTCAGCCACTCGGCCACGAAGTCGCCCTCCGAACGGTGGTCCGTCGCCCGGTGGAAGAGGACGGGGTGCCCCTCCTCCTTGACGGGCCGCAGCGTCTTCTCCAGCCGCTCGGAGTTGTTCTCGATGAGTTTGTTGGCGAGGCCGAGGACGCGGGCACTCGAACGGTAGTTATGTTCGAGCATGTAGACCTTGGCATCCGGGTAATCTTTCTGGAAGTCGAGGATGTTCTGAATGTCGGCGCCACGGAACTTGTAAATACTGTTGTGAACGAGAACTCCGTTGGCAACGTAAGAATGAGTCGGCGAAACAGTCAGATCGTAGACGGGACCTTCGTGGACCTCCTGGGCGATACTCTCCACGGCTGCCTCACGCAGTTGGCCGTTTTCGTGAACGAGGAGCCGCATACCCGGATGTAAGTGCGAGAGGGGCAGGAAGGCGTACATTTGCCCATCGACCAGAGCCTTCCGTTGCAGCTCTAGCCCACCGTCACGCGCCACCTGCCGCGCGTACTCCAGAGCCCCGGTGTAGTCCTTGCGGCTGACCTCCAGGCGGTAGCCGCCGCGCCCATTGGTGCGGACGGGATGCCCTGCCTGAGTCAGGCGTTCGGCCACGTCCGCCCGGTTGCTGCTCCACTGGATGCGGTGATAACCGACCAGCCCGCTCCGATGATCCGAGTACATGATCAGGTTCACGCTCTGACGCCGCAGGCCGTTCTGGGGGCGGTGGTGGGGAAACTCCGGGTGGAGGTGCAGGTCGGCCATCAGCCGCCCCGCGGCGCTCGCCGTATCCAGCTCGGAGAACAGCCGGGCGAGGTGCGGCTCGCTGAGGGCCAAGCTGCGGCCCACGCCATGAAAGAGGGCGGTGGGCAGGCCGTAGCGCGCGGCGTACAGCGCCTCCCAGTAGGCGGCGTCGGCACGGGAGTCGCAGACACGCAGCACCCACACCTTGTCGCCGTTCTCCTGATTCAGCCGCACCCGGTAGCCGTAGTCGGGCTTGCCCTCGCTGTTCTGCCGCGCCCCCACGGTGAGGCCGATCCGGTAGCCCCGGTCCTCGCGGTACATCAGGTACACGTACCACTGCCCCGCCATCGGCTCGTGCCGCGCCAGGACGACATGGTGGGGCGTGCCCCGCAGGGTGCGCCCACCCGCTGAGACTTTCCAGAGCGGTCCGGCCGAGTGCCCCCGTTTGACATGGGTGACGCGGGCAGGGATCAGGGTCTCTCCCCCACCCGTCCCGCACACGAGGTCCCCCTCCGCGATCTCCTCGATGGGTCGCTCCCCGTTCGGCGTGCAGATCAGCGTGCCGGGCGGGAGACACTGATCGGGGTCCCCAACGACCAATAAATTACGGTCCCGGCTTGCAAGCAGCCGCGTCAACTCATACTGCGCCTTGTTCGTATCCTGATACTCGTCCACATGAATAAACTTTGCCCGGTCCTGCACCCGGTCGAGGACGCCCGGAACTTCCTTAAAGAGCCGCACCGTTTCCGTAATCAAGTCACCGAAATCAATCGCGTTCTGGCCCTTCTTGCGGGCCTCATAGCGGCGGTAGGCCTCGGCGGCGGCCTCACGCGGCAGGCCGCTGATGAAGGGCTCGGGATTGCGGTCGAGGTCGGCGGGCGTGAGCAGGTTGCTCTTGGCCCGGTCGAGGATGCCGCGCAGCACGCGGGGGTTGGTGTCCGGGCCGATGCCGGGGATGGACCCCATGATCTCCTTGAGAAGGTCCATCTGGTCGTCGTCGTCGTAGATGACGAAGCCGCGCCGCAGGCCGATATGCTCGCCGTAGGCCCGCAGGATGCGGACGCCCGCCGAGTGGAAGGTGCTCATCCACAGCCGGTCGGCCCCCTGGACGAGGTGCTGAGCGCGCTCGCGCATCTCGGCGGCGGCCTTGTTGGTGAAGGTGACGGCCAGGATCTCGCCGGGGTCGGCCCCGTAGTGCCGGATCAGGTGGGCGATGCGGTAGACGAGGGTGCGCGTCTTGCCGCTGCCCGCCCCCGCGATCACCAGGGCGGGGCCGGTGTGGTGGTTGGCGGCCTGCGCCTGGTTGGGGTTGAGCTGGGACAGCAGGGGGGAATCGGGCAGGTCCGGCACGGTGGTCACCGGGGGATTCTAGCAGGGGGGGTTATGTCACTGGCGTAATGTGCATCCGGGCTGTCCCCTTCCCGGTGCCGCCTTTCGCCACGCCTAACCCTGTTAGCCTCGCCCCTATGGAACGCACGACGAGCATTGCCCTGGGCAGCGTGGTGGTGGCCGCCGTCGTGCTGGGCCTGAAGTTTCTCGCCTACCTGCTGACGGGTAGCGTGGCCCTGTACTCGGACGCGCTGGAGAGCATCATCAACGTGGCGGCGGCGCTGGCGGCCCTGATCGCCCTGCGGGTCGCGGCCCGGCCCGCCGACGCGAATCACCCCTATGGACACACCAAAGCCGAGTACTTCAGCGCCGTGGCCGAGGGTGTGCTCATCGTATTGGCGGCGGCCAGTATTGCCCGCGAGGCCTGGCCGGTCCTCCTCCATCCCCGGCCCGTCGAGGCGCCCTGGGCCGGGTTGCTGGTGAACGTGGGGGCGAGTGCGCTCAACGGCGTGTGGGCCGCCGTGCTGCTGCGGGCGGGGAGGGCGGCGCGGTCACCGGCCCTGCTGGCGGACGGGCGGCATATCCTGACCGACGTGGTGACGAGCGTGGGCGTGGTCGCCGGGGTGCTGCTCGCCCGGGTGACGGGGCTCTCGTGGCTCGACCCGGCGCTTGCGCTCCTGGTCGCCGTGAACATTCTGTGGAGCGGCTGGGGCCTGATCCGCGAGAGTGTGGGCGGCCTGATGGACGCCAGCGTAGACCCCACCACCGAGGCCCGCATTCGCCACGCCATGAGCGAACACGCCGAGGGTGCCCTGGAGATGCATGACCTTCGGACCCGGCACGCCGGGCGCCTCACCTTTATCGAGTTCCACCTCGTCGTGCCGGGGGAAATGACGGTCACCCAGGCCCACGCGATCTGCGACCGGTTGGAGGAAGCCCTCCAGGCCGAGACACCGGGCGCCCACGTTACCATCCATGTGGAGCCACAGGAGCAGGCCAAGCACCACGGGGTCCTGGTGTTGTGAACGGAAAGCGGGCCGAGCTACGAATGCCCGGCCCCCTCATCCACACCATGGGCTGTCAATGCGCGCCCTCGCCCACCGTCTGGGTGTCGCCCATCTGGTCTTCCGGGCTGAAGGTCAGGCATTGGGCCATCTGCCCGCTGAAGTTGACCTCGATCTGCCCCGCCATGCATTGCTCGTTCTCGTTGTAGCGGCAGTTCGTCGCCCCACAACGGCTGACGACGCTCTTCTGCCCCTCGCCCTGCATGTTCCGCATGTCGTTCATGGCTCGGCCTCCTGCCCGCAGGGTGAACCGGGCGGGAGGCGGCGAAGGTAACCCAGCCCGCAAAATAAGGATTGGCTTACAATCCCGACTGTTCCAGGCAGGATTCCCCCAGTTCGGGCAGAGGAGCCTTGCCTGAACAGGATTTCCCCAGATGCTCGTTTCCAGACGGCCCGGCTGGCATGAGACCGGGTGAAAGCCCCGTCAGTTCAGCAGCGTGCCCCGGATACCCTGGGCGCAGGCGATCCGGTGGGCGACGGCCTGGGCGTCCAGCGTCCCGTGTTCCCGCAGCCCCGCGGCCACCACCTCCACCTCGGCCCAGGAGCGGCGCAGCAGGGCGCGGGCACGGGCCTCCAGCACCGTGAGTTGCGCGTCCAGCACCTCCAGTTCCTCGGGATCGCGGGTGGCGGAGGCGAGCAGGATTCGGGCATTGCGCTCGGGATTCCCCTCCCCGGGGGTCACCCCCAGCAGCCGGGCCATCGCCTCCCCTGCCAGCGCGACGAGCGCGACCTCCTCCCGCAGCCCGCGGTTCAGGACCAGGGCCTGCGGGTCAGGAGCGAGCGCGTAGGTCACGCCGGGTGACTCCTTCAGGTCCACCCGGACCAGCCGCAGCGACGCCCGGGGATGAAGGTGGGCCAGCACCACCTCCGCCGCCAGCAGCAGCGAGGCGGTGCGGAGGTCGCCGGGAAAAGGGGCCGGGGTCTGGAGGGTGGCAGGGGTGGGTCTGGTCATAGTCCCGAGTTCCAAGGTCAAGATAGGGAGCAGACCCTTGAAAACCAAGGGGGCGACTGTCCCCTGTCCACACAGGCGGGCCGTGCGCCCCCCTACACCTCCAGATCGCCGCGCTGCGGCTTGCGGAACTTTTCCTCCAGAAACCGCTGGTGGGTCAGCAGCTCCTGCCCGCCCGAGCGCAGGGCGGTGCCCAGGATGTCCTGCACGGCGTTCAGCAGGAGGTCGAGTTGCTCGCGCAGCAGGTCGCGGCCCGTCTTGCCGCCTTCGAGCGGTTGGCTGTTTGCCAGCGTGGGCGGGAGCTTCAGGTACGCCTGCACGGCGGTCGGCGCGTACTCGTCCCGCACGGCGCGGGCAAGGTAGGCGGCCTCGCTCCCCTGCTGGCCCAGGGCCTCCAGGTGGGTCAGGGCCTCGCGGGTCCGCAGGTCCAGGGCCGCGAGTTGCGCGCGGGCCTCCCCCGGCAGGCGCTCGTCGCGGGTGAAGGCGGCTAGGGAAGGAGCGGGGGCCGGGGCTGGGGGCGGGGCGCTGACCTCCGCCTCGCGCTCCATCCTTCGGAGCCGCTTGGCCTGCCGCCGGGCCTCGCGGCGCGCGGCGCGGGCCTCGACCCGGTCGGCCCAACCCCCGGAGAAGCCGCCCACCGGCAGGCCGCCCCCCTGCTCGGGCAGGGCCTGGGGCGCGGCCTGGGCCTCCTCCACCGCCCGCCCACTCTGGGCCGTCCATCCCGCCGTGGACACCCAGACGATCCCCATGACGAACAGCGGGAAGACCAGCCACCCCGCGCCCAGGGCCATGAAGAACAGACCCGCGATCAGGCCCGCCAGCAGCCCAGGCCAGCGGCGCTGCCACTGGTGGAAGGCCCGCGAGCCGAAGAAGCCGAGCAGCATTCCTGCCGCCGGGTGAACGACCCAACTCGCGCCCAGCACCGCCAGCAGCACGATCAATCCCGCCGCCAGCGCCACAGGCTGCCACATCCGGCCCCGCCGCGAGAAGATGACCGATCCCCAGAAGGCCAGCGCCATCGCCGCCAGCGGATGGACCACCCAGCCCACCATGCCCGCCAACGCACTCAACGCTTCCATAGCGGCTCTTCCCGGCGATGCGCTGCCCCCGCGAACTCGAACATGCCCCACCTTACGCCCCCGGGCGGGCGAAAGTTTCCGCCAAAAGGTGGAGGGGCCGAAAGGCACATGGCTCCGGCCCCTCCCACCCCTGGTCAGCGGGAAACCCCCGGGGCAGCCCGGGGGTCTTTTCGCTTCGCTCGGCCCTGGCGGGCGGCGATTACTTGCGGAAGCTGGGGTTCAGAATCTTCTTCCGCAGCCGGATGCTCTGGGGCGTCAGCTCCACCAGCTCGTCCTCGGCGATGTACTCCAGGGCGTCTTCCAGGCTCAGGCGGCGCGGGGGGATCAGCGTCAGGGCCTCGTCGGCGCCCGCCGAGCGGATGTTCGTGAGCTTCTTGTTCTTGCAGACATTCACGTTCATGTCCTGCTCGCGGGCGTTCTCACCGACGATCATGCCCACGTACACTTCCGTGCCCGCGTCGATGAAGAAGGTGCCGCGGTCCTGCAACTTGAAGATGGAGTACGCGAAGGCGGGGCCGTCCTCCATGCTGACGAGCGAGCCGTTCTGGCGGGTCTTGAGCTCCCCGGCCCACGGCGCGTACCCGTCGAAGATGTGGCTCATGATGCCCTCGCCCTGGGTCATCGAGAGGAACTGGGTGCGGAAGCCGAAGAGCGCGCGGGAGGGGATCTTGAACTCCACCCGGACGCGGCTGCCCTGCGGCTCCATGTTCACCATCTGGCCCTTGCGCCCGCCGAGAACGCCGATCACGGTGGAGGCGAACTGCTCCGGCACGTCGATCACGAGGTGCTCTATCGGCTCGTGCTTCACGCCGTCAATCTCGCGGGTGATGACCTGCGGGGCGCCCACCTGCACCTCGTAGCCCTCGCGGCGCATGGTTTCGAGCAGGATGGAGAGGTGCAGCTCCCCGCGGCCCGAGACCTTGAACTCGTCGGGCCGAATCTCCTCGACCCGCAGGGACACGTTCGTCATGACCTCGCGCTTGAGGCGGTCGTTGAGGTGGCGGGAGGTGACGTACTTGCCCTCCTTGCCCGCGAAGGGCGAGGTGTTGGGCTGAAAGACCATCGAGACGGTCGGCTCGTCCACCGTGATGACGGGCAGCGCCTCGGGGTCGGCGAGGTCGGCCACCGTCTCGCCGATCTGCGCGTCCTCGATCCCGGCGAGCGCCACGATGTCCCCGGCACCCACCTCGTCCACCTCGATGCGGCGCAGGCCCAGGTGGGTGAAGGTCTGCACCACGCGCGTCTTCGTCATTGTGCCGTCCTTGTGGATGAGCTGGACGAACTCGCCCTTGCGGACCTTGCCGCGCTGCACCCGCCCCAGCACGATGCGGCCCAGGTACTCGGAGTAGTCGAGGTTGGTCACGAGCATCTGGAAGGGCGCGTCCAGATCGACCTTCGGCGCGGGGATGTGTTCCAGCACCATCTCGAACAGCTCGTGCATGTCGGGCTGCGGGTTGTCGAGGTCCCTAAACGCCTTGCCCTCGCGCGCGATGGCGTACAGGATCGGGAAGTCGAGCTGGTCGTCGTTCGCGCCGAGTTCGGCCATCAGGTCGAAGGTGAGGTTGACGACCTCCTCGGGGCGGGCGTCACCTCGGTCGATCTTGTTGATCACCACGATGGGCTTGAGGCCCAGCTCGATGGCCTTGCGCAGCACGAAGCGGGTCTGGGGCATCGGCCCCTCCGCCGCGTCCACGAGGACGAGCGCGCCGTCCACCATACCGAGCACGCGCTCGACCTCGCCGCCGAAATCCGCGTGGCCGGGCGTGTCCACGATGTTGATCTTGACGCCCCCATACTCGACCGCCGTGTTCTTGGCGAGGATGGTGATGCCGCGTTCCTTTTCCAGGTCGTTGCTGTCCATCGCCCGCTCGGCGATCTCCTCGCCGTGGCCGAGTTTCAGGGTCTGCTTCAAGAGGCCGTCCACCAGCGTGGTCTTGCCGTGGTCGACGTGCGCGATGATGGCGATGTTGCGGTACTCCATACTTCTTTCCTCTCCCCCGCCCGGTGACGCCCGCCGGGAACTCCGGGAAGGCGAGGGGCGGATGCTGGCTCTGCATGAAAAAGCCCGCCGCACAACTGCTCACGTGGGCGGGACACCCAAAAGAGAATTTTAGCAGATATGGGCGGGGTTGGGGTCAGGTGAGGGTCACGCTTGAACTCATCGACCTGCGGGTGGGTTGGCCGGGAAGGGCCCCCGGCGGTCCGGGTAGACCATGGCCGTATGGATGTCGCCCTGCCAGGGAAAGCGGACGATGAACTTGCCACACGCATCCTGGCGAAGGGCGTAGAGGTAGCGGTTGGTAAAGCGCAGGTCGGGGATGCTGCCCTGATAATTCATCTCTCCACACCCCGGGCGGGTCGGCAACGTCAGGGTGAACTTCGTCTGCTGACCCGTCGCGCTCTGGACGCGAACGAGTGGCAGCAGGTGGGGAATGTTCATCGGGGAGCCCACACCGTAGTCGAGGACCAACACCTCGTCGTCGTCAAACCCCACCACATCCTGCCGGGCTGTCCAAAGGGTTTTACCAGTCGTCAGCGACACACCGAACACTTTGCCGAAGGAGGGTTCTCCACTGCTGCCCTGGACGAGGAGGGTGTAACCGCTGATTCCCCGCACACCCGCCATCGCCTCAGCGTACCCGTCGTACACCTTGTTGAGCCAGAGCGGGCGCCCCGTCTCCAAGTCGTAGGCGGTCAAAAACACTCGGGACGTTTTGGCGTCCGTGCTCATCAAGATCACTCGGCCCGGTGCAATCTGCACGTCGAGCCCAGTCGGCTGGGCGAACGGACCCGTCCTTCGCCACACCTCCGCACCGTCCAGCTTCGCCACCAGTGCTCCGGGAGCCGCGTCGAACGTCCAGCGGTTGGAGTGCCCGTGAGCTTCCACCCTGAGCAGCCCCGACGGCGCCGGGGTGGCCTGAGCGGCGGCGAGCAGGGCCAGGCCGAGGAAAAGAGCCTTCATCCTCCCAGCCTAGCCACCCAACCTGACCCCCACCTTCTGCTACCCTGTCCCCAACCTAACGAGCGTTCGTTCCCGCCCCGGCTGAGGTGCCCCATGAAGACCAAGAACGAGTGGATGAGAAGCGTCTACCTCCCCGCCACGCAGAAGTTTCCCGAGCGCAAGTACAACTTCAAGAACCTGTCCGACATGGAGCCCGAGCCGATCTACACGGCGGACGACCTGAAGGACTGGGACGCCGAGCGGGACCTGGGTTACCCGGGCGAGTTCCCGTACACGCGCGGCGTGCAGACCAGCGTGTACCGGGGCAAGCTCTGGACCATGCGGATGTTCGCGGGCTTCGGGAGCGCCGAGCAGACGAACGAACGCTTCCACGCTCTGCTGCGGGCCGGTCAGACCGGCCTCTCGACCGCCTTCGACCTCCCCACCCTGATGGGCTACGACTCCGACCACCCCTTCTCCAAGGGTGAGGTCGGCAAGTGCGGCGTGGCGGTGAGCAGCCTGGCGGACATGGAAATCCTCTTTCAGGGCATCGACCCTGAAAAGGTCACGACCTCCATGACGATCAACTCCCCGGCGAACGCGATCTGGGCCATGTACATCGCCAACGCGCAGAAGCAGGGCAAGGACCTCACCAAGATCGGCGGCACGATCCAGAACGACATTCTGAAAGAGTTCATCGCGCAGAAGGAATTCATCTACCCGCCTTCTCCGAGCGTGAAGCTGGTGATCGACACCTTCGAATGGGGCCCGAAGGTTGTTCCGAAGTGGAACTTCATCTCGGTGAGCGGCTACCACATCCGCGAGGCGGGGGCGACGGGCGTGCAGGAACTCGCCTTCACGCTGGCGGACGGCTTCCATTACGTCGAAAAGGCGCTGGAGCGGGGGCTGGACATCGACGAGTTCGCGCCGCGCATCTCGTTCTTCTGGGACATCCACAACGACTTCTTCGAGGAGATCGCCAAGCTGCGCGCCGCCCGCCGCATCTGGGCGCGGCAGATGCAAGGCCGCTACGGGGCGAAGAACCCGAAGTCGTGGATGCTGCGGACGCACTCGCAGACCGCCGGGGTCAGCCTCCCCGCCCAGCAGCCGCTGAACAACATCGCCCGGGTCGCTATCCAGGCGCTCGCCGCCGTGCTGGGCGGCACCCAGAGCCTGCACACCGACGCCTTCGACGAGGCGCTGGCCCTGCCCACCGAGGAGGCCGCGACCATCGCCCTGCGGACGCAGCAGATCATCGCCTACGAGACGGGCGTAGCGGGCGTGATCGACCCGCTGGCGGGCAGCTACTACGTCGAGAAGCTGACGAATGACATCGAGGCCGCCGCGATGGGCTACATCGAGCAGATTCGCGCGCTGGGCGGGGTGGAGGCCGGGATCGAGTCGGGCTTCTTCCAACTGGAGATGGCCGAGGCCGCCTACCGCTACCAGCGCGAGGTGGAGACCAAGGACCGCATTATCGTCGGCGTGAACGAGTTCGTGCAGGACGCGGTGGAGGTGCCCATCCAGCTTATCGACCCGGAGGTGGAGCGGGTGCAGGAGGCCAGGCTCGCCCAGGTGCGCCGGGAACGCGATCCCAAGCGGGCTCAGGCCGCCCTGGACGCGCTGCGTGACGCCGCCGTGACGGGCGCCAACACCATGCCCGCCTTCCTGGAGTGCGCCCACGCCTACGCCACGCTGGGCGAGCAGATGGACACGCTGAAGCGGGTGTACGGGGAGTACGTGGAGCCGGTGCTGGTGTAGCGGTCAGTGGGGAGTGGGGTGTAGGAAGTGGGAAAAGAGGAAGGTGAGCCAAGCCGATTGCGGCGGCCCACCTTCCTCTTTTTCAACTACTGACCACTCCCCACTTCCCACTCCCTGCTTGTTCAGAACGTGTAGCTCTTCGGCACCACCACCACGCCGTTCTCCGTGACCGTGAAGCCGCGTCCGCGGTCCTCCTCGTGGTTGTGGCCGATCTTGATGCCGGGGGGGATGGTCACGTTCTTGTCCACGATCACCCGGCGCAGGTGCGAGTGGCGCCCGACCTCCACATCGTCGAACAGGATGCAGCTCTCGACGAGGGAATACGAGTGGGTGCGGACGTTTCGGCCCAGCACCGAGTCGCGGACCGTGCCGCCGCTGATGATCGTGCCCCCGGCCATGATGGAGTTGAAGGCCTGGCCCTTGCGCCCCTCGGCCTCGTGGACGAACTTGGCGGGCGGGGAGAACTCGCTGCTGGTGCGCAGCGGCCACGCGGGGTTGTAGATGTCGAACTCGGGGTTCACGCTGACCAGGTCGAGGCTGGCCTCGAAGTAGGCGTCGAGCGTCCCCACGTCGCGCCAGTAGAGGTTGGGGCCAGTCTGGCCGGGAATGGGGTTCTTGTGGAAGTCGTACGCCTGCACGTGGTAGCCGTCCGACAGGGCGCGCGGGATGACGTTGTGGCCGAAGTCGAAGCCGTCCTCCTGACCGCTGATGGAGGTGTGCAGCAATTCCTCCAGGGCGCGGCGGGAAAAGATGTAATTCCCCATGCTCGTCAGGCTGGTGTCCGGGTCCTCGGGGGTGCCGGGCGGGTCCTTGGGTTTTTCGAGGAACTCGGTCACGCGCCAGCGGTTGTCCACCTGCATCACGCCGAACTGGTGGGCCTGCGTGCGCGGCATGGGGTAGGCGGCGATGGTCACGTCGGCCCGCGAGTCCACGTGCGACTGGAGCATGTGCTCGACGTTCATCTTGTAGATATGGTCGCCGCTGAAGATGGCGACGTAATCGGCGTCGAAGTTGTCGACCAGATGCAGGTTCTGGTACACGGCGTCGGCGGTGCCGCGGTACCACACGGCGCCCAGTTCCTCGTAGCGGTACATCTGGGCGGGCACCAGGGTGATGAAGTAGTCGCTCAGGAAGGTGCCGAAGCGCCAGCCACGCTGGATGTGCTCGGTCAGGCTCTGCGCCTTGTACTGGGTGAGGACGTAGATCGAGAAGACGCCCGAGTTGATGAAGTTGTTGATCGCAAAGTCGATGATGCGGTACTTGCTCCCGAAGGGCACAGCGGGCTTGGAGCGCTTGACGGTCAGCGGGGCGAGCCGGGTGCCCTGCCCGCCCGCGAGGATCATGCCGAGTACACGTGGCTTCATGTCGGTCCCTCCTGAGCATCGCCGGAAGGCGAGATGACTGGACCCGGCGGGGTCCATGACGGCGCGCCCCTCAAAGTCCCCAACTCCTCGCGGGAGCGCGTTGGCGGAAGTGCTCGGCCCACAGTGTAACGGGTCGCGGCCCGCCCCCTGACGCCCGCTTGCGTAGGCAGGTCGAACGTGAAGAATGCATGGAGCCGCACCAGGTGGGAATGGGCGGTGACCAACCCGGGCCTCCAGGCTCAGCCGTGCGCCGAGCCGGTGAGCCACCGGGCCAGGGCCTCCCGGGCTTCCCCGGGGGATGAGCCGGACGCGCCGAGTTGCGTCCGCGCCCAGGTGAGCTGCCGTTTGGCGTACTGCCGGGTCGCCAGGGTGATGCGGCGGGCAGCCTCCTCGCGCGTCAGGGTGCCCCGCCAGAGGGCGAGCGCCTCCCGGTAGCCCAGGGCCTGCCAGGCGGTCGGGCGCGGTTCCTGGTCGGGGGGCACCCGGCGGGCGAGCCAGTCGGCCTCCTCCGGCCAGCCCGCCCCCAGCATGGCGTCCACCCGGGCGGCGATGCGGGCCTCCAGCTCGGGCCAGGGGTGGCTGAAGGCGAAGACGCGGTAGGTGAAGGCGGGGGGGCTGTACCCGAACTCGCCCGGAAAGCGGCCCGTGCGGCGGTAGACCTCCAGCGCCCGCACGACCCGGCGGGGGTTGCGCTCCAGCCGGGTCGCCTCGGCGGGGCTGCGGGCCTCCACCTCGGCGAGCAGGGCGTCCAGGCCGCGCGCGGCGAGGTCGGCCTCCACCCCCGCGCGCACGCCCGGGTCGGCGGGGGGTGTCTGCGGCAGGCCGCGGATCAGGGCCGACAGGTAGAAGCCCGTGCCCCCCACGATCAGCGGCAGCCGCCCCCGCGCGAGCACGTCCGCGGTGGCGGCCTCGGCCTCCCGCGCGTAGCGGGCCACGTCGTAGTCCTCGGTCACGTCGGCCACGTCGAGCAGGTGATGGGGCACGGCCCCCCGCTCGGCGGGCGCGGGCTTGGCCGTCCCGATGTCCAGTCCCCGGTACACGGTGAAGGCGTCCGCCGCCACGATCTCCAGCGGAAAGTGCCGCGCCAGGTCCAGCGCGAGCGCCGTCTTGCCCGCCGCCGTGGGGGCGGTGAGGATGGGGATGACCGTCACGGGGGGATTCTAGGGTGGGGGTGGCCTTCTGCCCCCGACCTGTACTTTTTCCTGATCCGGCACCCAGGAAGTGGTGGTAGTTTGGACGGCATGAACGAGCCGGTTCTTGCCCGCCTGCAACACCTGATGGCCCTGCGGGAGGAGGTGGAGTCGCTGGGCACGGCCGGCCCCTGGACCCCGCCCGCCGACTGGCTGGACGAGGGCACCCACCTGCGGCTGCTGCTCGACGTGCCCGGTGTTGACCCCGACAGCCTGGAACTGCACGAGGAGGGCGACAGCGTGACCGTGGCCGGGCGCCGCGACCTGCCCGATCACGTCCTGCGCGCCGAGCGGCCCGGCGGCACCTTTACCCGCACCCTCGCCTTTCCCGAGCCCGTCGTCCCGCAGACCGGACAGGCGACCCTGAATGCCGGAGTGCTGAGCGTTCGCTTCGAAAAGCGCCACCCCACCATCGACGTGCATCCCCTGGAGGGCGAACAGGCCTGAGCGGGGGCTGAGATCACTCACTCCGCTCCCCCCGGCAAGTCGAGGGGGAGTTCCCTGGCTTTTCTCCCCACGTCGTCCCAGTTCTGGAAGTTGCTCTGATGGGCCGGGGTCGCCGCTTGGGCGCCCCCTCACCCCTGGCTGCGCCAGGCCCTCTCCCACGGGGGGAGAGGGTCAGAAGGCGGGGGCTCAAGCGGGCTGGCCTTCGTTGAGAGACAAGCCCGGGGCGTTCTCGCTTTCCAGTTGGTCCGGACTGGGGCCTGTATTCCCTTTCAGGCCCCCGAACTGCCTGTCTCCTAGAAGCTGCTGCTTCCGCCGATTCGCACGCCCTCGTAGTAGGCGTAGGCCGCGCTGTAGCAGGCGGGGCGGGCGTACCAGCTCTTGGCCGCGCAGATCGTCTTCATGTTGGTGTAAAAGGCGCTGTCGCTCGTCTGGCGGTTGGCGCTCGTGCGCTCATAGACCTTGAGGTTGCGGTAGGCGAAGTCATGGACGTTGCAGGCGGGCCGGAAGTCCTCGCGGTAGCCCAGGCCCAGGCCGTCGGGGGCGCTACAGCCGTCGCGCGTCCAGTCGAGGCCGGGGTAGACCGTGTTGACGGCGGCCTGGTTGGCATACTCGGCGTTGTAGGCAGGCACTGTGCCCCAGCCCACGCGCTTGATATAGGCCAGGCGATCCGAGGCCAGGTCCAGCCCGGTCAGGGTCGGGGCGGCGGGGAGGCCCAGGTCCGCCGGGCGTTCCCCGTACGCCTCCTGAAGGGCGGCGAGCAGGCCGGGGTCGTCGCCGTAGCGGGAGAGAATCGCCTGGCTCCCCGCGTCCTGAAGCTCGGGGCGGGTGGCGTAGTCGGCAGTCAGCGAGCCGGGGGTGGGGGTCTGCCCACAGGCGGCAAGCGTCAGGGTGAGGGCGGCGGCGGCAAGGGGCGTGGGCTTCATGCAGGTCTCCTTGGGGGTCGCGGCCACGGCACCGGAACGTCCCGCCGGGTCCCGCGCTGTATTGAAAAGACGGGCACAGTCTACACAGGAATGCCGCCCCGTCAACAGAAAAACCGCCCACCCCCGGGGGCAAGCGGTCCGCAAAGCCCGAACCTACTTGCGCGCAGCCTCGATGAGCGCGGGCACGATCTGGTTCACGTCGCCCACGATGCCGTAGTCGGCGACCTTGAAGATCGGCGCCTCGGCGTCCTTGTTGATCGCCACGATGTACTTGCTCTTGCCCATGCCCGAGAGGTGCTGCACGGCGCCGCTGACACCCAGCGCGACATAGGCCTTGGGCTGCACGGTCTTGCCGGTCTGCCCCACCTGCTCGGCGTAGGGCCGCCAGCCCGCGTCCACGACCGCGCGGGTCGCGCCGACACCAGCGCCCAGGCGGTCGGCCAGGCCCTCGACGTAGGTGGCGAAGTTCTCGGGGCTGCCCACGCCGCGCCCGCCGGTCACGATCACGTCCGCCTCGGTCAGCGCGACGCGGCTGCTCTTCTCGACGCTGCGGCCCGTCACCTCGACGCGGGGGGCGGGCAGGTCGAGTTCCACGTCGTACTGCTCGCCCGCGGCGGGGGCGGGGGCAGCCGGGGCGAAGGAGCCGGGCTTCACCGTCACGACGATGACGGGCGCCTCGGCCTCGACCGTCTCGGTCACGCGGGCGAGGTAGGTGTACCGCTGGGCCTGAAGGGCCTGCCCGTTCGCCTTCAGGGCGATGGCGTCCTCCAGGTAGGGGGCGTCGAGCTTGACCGCCACGCGCGGCGCGTACTCGCGGCCCGAGCGGCTCCCGCCGATGATGACGACTGAAGCCTCGCCCTCCTGCGCGATCTGGGCGGTCGCGGCGGCCCAGACCTCGGCGTTGTAGGTGGCGAGCCCGGGGAGGTCCGCGACGAGAACCTGATCCGCGACGGCGGCGGCGGCGTTGGCGACCTCCGCGACGTTCTGGCCCAGGACGAGGATGGTGACCGGCCCCTCACGGCCCCCCCCACTTTCCAGCACGGCGCGGGCGGCAGTGACCATTTCGAGGGTGGACTTGGCGAGCTGTCCGCCCGCGTGTTCGGCGACGATCAGGATCATGCAATCACCTTCGCTTCGTTCCGCAGGAGGTCGAGGAGTTGCTGGGCGGCGGCCTGCGGGTCCTTGCCGTCAATCATCCGGTTCAGGCGGGCGCGGGTCTGGATCTCGCTGTTCACGACCCGGACGCGGGGCTGCACGCCGTACGTGGCGAGGTCATCCTTGCGGAGTTCCTTGCGCTTGGCCTTCATGATGTTGGGGAGGGTCGGGTAACGCGGCTCGTTCAGGCCCTGCTGGGTGGTGACCACGGCGGGAAGAGGGGCGCGGAAGCTCTCGTTGCCGTCGTCCACGTCGTGGCGGCCGGTCAGGGTGTCCCCCTCGACCTTCAGCTCGTTCGTCCAGGTCAGTTGCGGCCAGCCCAGGCGCTCGGCGGTCGCGGCGCCCAGCGCCTGGCTGTCCCAGTCCGCCTCCTGCCCGCCGACCAGAACGAGGCCCACGCCCTCTGCCTGCGCCACCTGCGCGACAATACGGCTCAAGGCGATGGGATCGAGCTTCTCGTCGGTCTCGACGTGGATGGCGCGGTCCACGCCCATCGCCAGGGCGGTTCGCAGGGCGTCCTCCACTCGCTTGGGGCCGACGGCCAGGGCGACGATCTCCTCGACATTCGCGCCGCCCTCGCGCAGGCGCAGGGCTTCCTCCACGCCGTACTCGTCCATCCCGTCGATCACGAGGGTCGCGCCCTCCAGGTCCACCTGCTGGGCGTTGATCTTCACGCGCGCTTCCGCGTCGGGCACTTGGCGTACCAGGGTCAGAATCTTCATGGCTCCTCCAGGGTAAAGCCGGGGGCGGATGTGATGGCTCTGGGTGCCCCAAACCTTCCCCACAAGTCGAATTACACTCGGTTCAAGTTTAGCAGCCCGGGCGCGGTGGGGCCACCCGCCGCACCCCCGGACCTGACGCCGATCTGTCCAGTTTATAAAGCAGCAGTGAGTCTCATGAGGTAGGCCGCTCATCTTGGTGAGTCAGGCTACCAATCGATATGAAAAAGGTTCTTGCCCTGACCCTTTGCGCTGGCCTCGCTACGGCGGGCGCCCAGACCACGACCACCACGATCTCCGCCACCCCGGTGACCGCCGGACTGAACGGCGTCGAACTGGGCCTGACGGGTGGCTACGCCAACGGCCTGAGCGGCGAAGTCTTCGTCCACGTGCCGAACGTGGCTGGCCCCTTCGGCGTGAAGGCGGGCGTAGCGCTGACGCGTCCAAGCGACGCCCTTAATGACAATGCTAAGCTCACGAATTCAGGGACGGACGCAGACCTCACCTTCGGGGACTTGAAGAGAATTTCCGGTGCGACTGAGTCGGGAAGCCACACCATCTTCAGCTTAGACGGCACCTACAACTTGGGCGAAGTGAGCCCCGGCCTGAGTACCACCCTGTACGCTGGTGGCCGTTACGGCATGTTCCGCAGCAACGTCACTTCCGAAGATGACACCACGACCTACTCCAGCAATGAGTTCGGCATTGGCGCGGGCGTGATGGTCAGTTATCCCCTCACGGGCAACTTGAGCCTGGTGGGTGACCTGGGAGTTGACCAGTTCTTCAAGTCCACCATTAACATCAGGAGCAGCGACGGTACTACCAACGATTCCATCCCCACCAGTGACCCCAGCTACGCTGGCTTCGATGACCTTTTCGTTCAGCCGGGCACCGTCTTCAAGGCCCGCATCGGCATCAAGACCACGTTCTAAACCGGCCAAAACCAGAGCCCTCACTCCTCGCGGGTGGGGGTCTTTTCCTGTCCCGCTTGCCGGGCGTCGAGCAGCGCCTGAAGCTGGGTGAACGCGGCCACCACGCGGGGGAAACCCAGGTACGGCACGCACAGGAGCAGCACCTCGCGGACCTCGGCCTCGGTCGCCCCGGCGCGAAGGGCGCCGCGCAGGTGAGTCCGCAGTTCCGTCGGGCTGCCCAGCGACACCAGCAGGGCCGAGGCGACGAGTTCCTTGGTCTTCAGGTCCAGGCCGGGCCGCTCGTACACGGTGTCGTAGGCGAAGTCGCGCACATACCGCATCAGGTCGGGGTCGAGGGCGGCGAGCCGGGCCAGGATGCGCTCCTCCTGCTCGCCGAAAATCTGGCCCCGGGCCGTTCCCGCGCGCTCCTCTGCCCCAGCCCTGTTGCCGTCTGTCATGCGGGGAAGCGTAGCAGGCCCACCCCCGGGGATGAGGGTGGGCCTGATTGTCCGACCGAACTTACTTCTTCAGCGCCTTGATGACGGCGGCGGTGAGGTCGGTCGCCTGGGCGTTGGCGTACACGACCAGCCGGGACTGGGCCGCGATGCGGCGGTCGAGCACGACCGAGTAGCCGTTGCTCTTCGCGGCGCTGGCAACGGCGGCGTTGACCTTGCTTGCCAGGGGTGCGAACGCGGTGCTCAGGCGGCTCTGGTGGCCCTTCTGGGTCGCCAGGAAATCGCGCTGCGCGTGCCCCAGGGCCTGCTGGTCGGCGGCGCTGCGGGTGGCGGCGGCCTTGGCGGCGAGCTGCTGAATCCGCGCCTGCTTCTTCGCCAGGTCGGCGTCCACCTTCTTGCTCAGGCTGAGGTAGCCGCTGCTGCCGGGCAGGGTCGCCACGACCCGCTGCACGTCCACGAAGCCGACGCGGCCCTTGCGCTGCTGGGCGTGGGGCACGGTCGTCAGCAGCGCGAGCGGCAGGATCAGGAATGCTTTTCTCATGGGTCTCCTCTCTGCGTCGGGGCAGGCCGGGCAAGGCGAGGCCCCCGCGTGGGGGGCGGGGGCCAGCCCGGGCCGCCTCCGGCTTACTTGAGGGCCTTGAGGGCCGCGCTCGTCAGGTCGGTGCTGTTGTCCGCGTACACGACCAGACCCTGGGCCGCCACACCGCTGTCCATCACGATGCTGTAGCCGTTGGCCGTGGCCGCGCTCTTGATCGCCGCGTCGGCGGCCTTCTCAGCAGCGGAGAGCTTGGGCTGGAGGGCCGTCATCTGGTCGTTGTACGCCTTGCCGCGCGCCTGGTAGGTGCTGACGAGCTGGGCGCGCTTGTCCTTGTCGGCGGCGGTGGCCGCAGTGCCCTTGGCGTCGATGGCCTGAATCTGCTTCTGGAGATCGCCGAGTTCAGCGTCCGCCTTCTTCTGGAGGTCGCCCAGTTGCTTCCCGGCGTCCTGCGCGTTCAGGATGGCCTGCACGTTCACGAAGCCGATCTTCTGGGGGGTCGTCTGGGCGTGCGGGGCCAGCGTCCCCAGGCCGAATGCGGCCACGAGGGCGATGGGGGCGAGCGCCTTGGCGTTCATCTTCATGGGCGGCACGCTAGCACGGCCCTTTCTGAGCCGAATGAACAGGTCCACAGTCTTCTCACATCGCGCATCAGCGGGGGATCAGAAGCCTCTTTCCCCCGCCGGAAAGGTAAGCTGAGTCATGCTCGTAAGTGATTGGATGACCCCGGACCCCATCACCGTGACGCCCGACACGCCCGTGATGGACGCCCTGAAGATCCTCAAGGAGCGGGGCTTCCGCCGCCTGCCCGTGATGGACGGGGACCGGCTGGTGGGCATCACCACCCGCAAGGATCTCAAGGACGCGATGCCCAGCAAGGCGACCACCCTGAGCGTGTGGGAGCTGAACTACCTCCTGAGCAAGCTGACGGTCAGCGAGATGATGGCGCGCCCCGTGATCACCGCCGACGAGAGCGAACACATGGAGGACGCCGCGCTGCGGATGCAGGAGTACGGGGTGGGCGGCCTGCCCGTGCTGGACGCCTCGGGGAAGATGACCGGGATCATCACGATCACCGACGTGCTGCGCGCCTTTATCGACATCATGGGGCTCAGGGAGGGCGGCGTGCGCCTGACCCTCGACATGCCCGACCAGCCCGGCAGCCTGGCGCGGGCCGCCGATGCCGCGCAGCCCAGCAACATCATCAGCGTGGCGACCTACGGCCACCGCGACCAGGGCGGCCAGCCCCGCCGCCGCTTCGTGATGCGCGTGACCGGCGAGGGCGCCCGCGAGGCCCGCACCCGGGCGCGCGAGGCGGGCATCGACGTGCTGGAGTGAGGGCCCCGCCTAGAACCGGAAGCTGGAAAGCTGCGCGGAGTAGCGGCCAGGGGCGTCCTCCCGCAGGGTCAGCACGCCGGTCGCCTCGTTCTTGTCCTCGTCGGTGAAGCGCCACACGCTGGTGACGATCCGCCCGGGAGGCGTGAGGGTGATTGGGGTCCAGCCCGCCGCCTTCAACTGCGCGGCGTAGAAGTCGAGGAGCGCCGTGGCCGTGAGGGGGGACTGGATCGCCGCGCCGCTGTTCCAACTGCCGCTGCCGCCGCCGACCCCTCGGGGTTGCACGCTCGTGCCTTCCGGCGGGCGTAACGCGGGCAGGTCGGGGCGCGGAAAGCCGCCGCCCGCCTCCGAGCGCACCTGGTCCCGCAGGTTCGGATTCCGGCTCAGGTTGAGCCCCACCTGCGTCACGTTGCCCACCCGCCGGAGGGAGGCGTAGAGGGCCACGCCTTCCTCCAGCCGGTAGAAGGAGAGGAAATCGGTGGGCTCCTGGGGCAGGAACCCGGTCCCGGCGAAGGGCAGGCCCTGACGGGGAAAGGCCGTCCAGCCCCGGGCCGTCAGGGAAGTCTGGAGCGCCGAGCCGACCTGGGCGGGAGCGGCGGGGCTGTCGAGGTAGACATTCTGCGAGGTGGGAAAGTCCGGGGCGCTGCTCGTCCGCAGCACGCTGCCGATCACTCGACTTCCGGGCAGGGCGGGCAGCGGCCCCAGCGGCTGGGGCGGGAGTTGCCCGACCAGCAGCCGCGTCTCGACCTCGGAGGGGCCGAAGTCGAAGCTCAGGGCGCGCCGGACGAGTTCACGCTCGGCGGCGAGGCTCGCCGGGGTCGGGGCGGGGGCGGCGGGCGTGCCCTGGGCGAGGGCGGTGGAGAGTGTCAGCAGGGCCAGGAAAGACGAGAAGCGCCTCATGGGGACCTCCGGGCTGTTCGGGGAGTGGGCGGGCCACACGACCCGTCCCGCAGCTCACCCTAACGAACCGCCCGGGACCCGGAGGCCGCAAATGTGGAATGGCCCGCCTCCCGTGAAGCCCTCAGCCCAGGCTCGACGCCACCGCGTTTTCCGCCCGGCTATCCCCCAGCGCCTCCCAGGCCGCCCGCACCGCCGCGCCGCGCTCGAAGCGGACGCCCAGGCTCTCGAAGCAGTCCTCCAGCATCCCCGCGATCCCCAGGGCGTCGTAGCGGTCGGCATAGCCCAGGGTGGAGACGCGGAACACAGCGTCTTCGTGGGGGGCCTGCCCGGGAAGGGCCCGCTGCCCCATCTCGGCGAGGCGCGAGGCGACCTGCCGCCCGGTGAGGGGAGCGGGGGGCCGCAGCACCGCGACGGCGGGCGTGGTGCGCGCCGCCCAGGCGGGGGCGCCGAGGGCCCTTCCGGCCGCCATCAGCGCGTCCGCCTGCCGCCACTTCTCGGCCCACAGCACTTCCAGCGGCACGGCGAGGAGGCGGTCGAGGGCGAGCGACAGCGCGGAGATCAGGTTGATGGCAGGGGTCTGCGGCGTGTTTCCGGCCTTCTGCCCCCTCAGCTCGCGCGTCAGGTCGAGGTAGAAGCCGCGCCCGGTCGCGGGCACCATCCGCTCCTGCACCTCCGGGCTGAACAGCACGAAGCCCAGGCCGGGGGGCGTGGCCGTGCCCTTCTGGCTGCCGCTCACGACGGCGTCCACACCCCAGGCGGCGGGCCGGAGTTCCGCCACCCCGTAGGAGGTGATGCAGTCGGCGATCACGATGAGGTCGGGGTTCTGCGCCCGCGCCGCCGCGACGATGGCCGCGAGGTCGTGCAGGGCGCCGGTACTCGTCTCGGAGTGGGTGACGAGCAGGGTGTGGGCGTCCTTCGCCGCGTCCGCCACCTCCTCCGGGTCGAGCAATTCGCCCCAGGGCCGGGCCACGATGGTCGTGTCGTAGCCCAGGCGGCGGCTCATCTCGCCCCAGCGTTCGCTGAACTTCCCGGCCTGCGCGTTCACGACCCGCGCCCCCTCGGGCGTGAGGCTGGTCAGCGCCCCCTCGAAGGCCCCGGTGCCGCTGCTCGTGGTGATGACCGCGTCGTAGGGGTCGCCCAGGAGCCGGGTGAGCTTGGCCCGCGCCTCCATGAGCACCTCGACCCCCTCGGGCGCGCGGTGGTGCATCTGGGGGCGGGCGAGTTCCAGCAGCACGCGCGGCTCGACCTCGACCGGGCCGGGCGCGATCAGGCGTTGGCGGTTCAGGGGCAGGTGGGCGTCGCGGGGGTCGGTCATGGGGCCATCGTAGGGCGCGGGGGTGGGGCAGGCGGGGGGCGGGCTAGAGGGTTGGGGCCAGGTGCAATTCTCCCTCTCCCCGCGTGGGAGAGGGTCGGGGTGAGGGGGCATGTGACCAACGCCACTTGCCCTTCCCACAAGTGGGCATAGACCTTCGGACTGGCTCTGGGACGGTGCGCCCGTTCACCCCCTCCCAACCTCCCCCCTCAAGGGGGAGGAGCTTTAGACGCCGTCCCACACGCTTTTTCTTTCTCAAGAGCACTAAGCCGCATCACCTCGGCGCCAGCGGCAGCAGCCGAATCCCCCCCTCCCCGTCGCCGCCGATGAGGGTCGTGCCGTCGGGACTCAGGGCCTCGGGCCAGCCGTCCCAGACGCGGGTGAGGGCGCCGAGGGTTCGGCCCGTCGCCACCTCGCGCAGTTCCAGCCACTCGCGGCCCTGCACGTCCACGCCGGTGCGCCGGACGAGGACACGGGTGCCGTCCGCGCTGAAGCCGATCACGCCGTTCGTCCCGGCGAGGTAGGGGGGCGGGGGGGCCTCCTGGCCGTCCGGCAGCAGGACGAGCCGCCCGCGCGAGGCGAGCAGGCCCCGGCTGTCGGGGGTAAAGAGGCCGTAGCCCACCCCGCGCAGGGTGGCGCGCAACTCGCCGCTGCGGGCGTCGAAGATGCGGGTGCGCGTCTGGGCGCGGAAGATCGGGGCGAAGAGGCGACTGTCGGGGCTGAACTCCAGGCGGGCGGGCTCATAGCCGGTCTCGCTCGGCACGGTCGTGACCCGGCGCCCGGTGGCCCACTCCCACAGTTGCGCGTAGCCGCTGCGGTTGCCCGCCGCCAGCCGCGTCCCGTCCGGGCTGAACTCCAGCGAGAGGGTGCCCGTCAGGCCGCCCGCACTGATCACCTTCTGGAAGCCGCCCCCCGTGGTCGGGTAGGTGCTCAGAATGCCCACCCGCCCCACCTTGGTGAAGGGGTCGGGCGTCAGGGCCACCGCGAGCCATTTCCCGTCCGCGCTGAGGGCCGGGGACACGTCGAGCCGCACCTCGGGCGGCAGGAAGACCTCGCGGCGGGCCTCCCCCGTCGTCGGGTCGAGCAGCCGGACATGCGAGCTGAAGCGGCCCCGCACGGCGACCACCCCGGTCACGGCGCCGCCGGGCTGTCCCGGCAGGGCCTGCGGGGCGACCCCCACGAGCACCAGGGGGTCGGGCGGCACCCGCGTCTCGCTGGCCGTACTCTGCGCCGCGAGGGCGAGGGCGGGGGCAAGGGCGCTCAGCGCCAGCAGGGACAACGCCAGCCGGGTGGCGGTGGGTTTGCGTGTCACGCCCCCAGGCTAGCGGGTCCGCCGCCTCCCCTTCCTGACGGGGCGGATAAAGCCTCACTCATGCTGCTTCTTTCAGAAATTTCTGAAAAGAGCGTACACTCTGAATATGGAGGAGCGGGGGCTCTTTATCGAACGGACCGGGGTGATGCTGGAATTCATCGGCATCCCGCGGGTGGCGGGGCGGGTGCTGGGCGCCCTGCTCATCGCGCCGCCCGAGGGGCACACGGCGAGCGAGCTGGCCGGGCTTCTCCACGCGAGCCGGGCGGGCATCAGCACGGGGACCACGTACCTCACGCGGGTGGGCCTGATCGAGCGGGCGCCGCGTCCGGGCGAGCGGGCCGACCGCTTCCGCATGCGGCCACACGCCTGGGCCACCCTGATGGAGCAGGGCAACCGCAGACTCGGAACTCTGCACGACCTCGCCGTGGAGGGGCAGCGCATCCTCCCACCCGGCGCCGACCCCGGGCCGCTACGCGAGATGGAGGAGTTCTTCGCGCTGTGGCTGCGGCTTTACCCCGACATTCTGAGGCGCTGGCACGCCGCCGAGCGGGCCAGCACGGGAGGCGAGTCATGAACGCACTCGACATTCGCGGGCTGAGCAAGCTGTATGGCCGGGACCGGGGCCTGCACCCCCTGGAGTTGGAGGTGCCCCCGGGCGAGATCTACGGCTTCCTGGGGCCGAACGGGGCGGGCAAGACGACCACCCTGCGTACGCTGCTGGGCTTCCTGAGGCCGACCTCGGGCGAGGCGCGCATCTTCGGGCGGGACGTGTGGCGTGACCGCGTGGAGGTCCACCGCCGGGTGGGCTACCTGCCGGGCGAGGTTCACCTGGGGCGCGACCTCACCGCCGGGGAGCTGATGGACCGCAGCGCCCGGCTGCGCGGCGGGATAGACCTGGCGTACGCCCGGGAGGTCGCCGGGCGCCTCGACCTGGAGCCCCACCGGCGCCTGGGCACGCTCAGCAAGGGCAACCGGCAGAAGGTGGGGCTGCTCCTCGCCCTGATGCACCGCCCCGACCTGCTGCTCCTCGACGAGCCGACGGACGGGCTGGACCCGCTGGCCCAGGAGACCGTGCTCGACCTGCTGCGCGAGGCCCGGGCCGAGGGTCGCACCGTCTTCCTCTCCAGCCACGTGCTCAGCGAGGTCGAGCGGGTGGCCGACCGGGTGGGCCTGATCCGGCAGGGGCGATTGGTGCGGAGTGAACGCCTCGCGGACCTCAAGGCCAGCCTGCCGCAGCGGGTCCACGTGAGGTTTGCAAGGCCCCCGCGCGTGAACCTGACAGCCTTGCCCGGCATGTCGGAGGCTGTGACGGACGGGCTGGACTTCCGGGGGACGTGGCGGGGGACTCCAGACGGGCTGGTGCGGGCGCTGGCGGCGGAGTCGCTGGCGGCCCTGAGCGTGCAGGACGCGACGCTGGAAGAAGCCTTCCTCGGCGAGTACCACCGGAACGGGGTCCGGGGACAGGAGGAAGCGCATGTGGCTTGAGGTGTTTCGGCAGGCCCTGCGGGACACGCGGCGCGGGCTGGGCTGGTGGGCCGTCGGGCTCACCCTGTACGTGCTGCTGATCCTGGCCTTCTACCCCTCCATCAAGGGCGATCCGGCGATCAGCCAGGTGATCCAGAACCTGCCCGAGGCGCTGCGTTCCCTGTTCGGGGAAGACTTCAGCAGCCCTGCCGGGTACGTGGGCGGGCGGCTCTTCAGCCTGATGCCGGTCCTGCTCAGCGTGTTCGCGGGATTGAATGGCGCGGCGCTGATCGCGGGGGCGGAGGCGCGGGGGCACCTGGAGCTGCCGCTCTCGCAGCCCCTCTCGCGCGGGGCGCTCCTGGCCGGGCGGGCGCTCGCGCTCCTCGTGCTGCTGCTCGGCCTGGGGTTCGTGCTGTTCCTGAGCACCTGGGTCTTCGGGCAGCTTTTCCAGGCCCCGCTGCCCGCCGCCCGGGTGCTGGAGACGGCGGCGCTGCACACGCTGGGCGCCTGGGTCTTCGGGGCGCTCGCCCTGGCGGTGGGGGCCGCGACCGGAAAGCCGGGGCTCGCCTCTGCCCTGGGCGCGGGGCTGGGAATTGGGCTGGTCGTGGTGCACACCCTCTCCGGGCAGGTGACGGCCCTCAAGGACACCGGGTGGCTCAACCCCTGGCACGCCGCGCTGGCCGAGTCGCCGCTCAGGAATGCCGTGGGCGCCGCGCCGCTGCTCGCCTGCCTGCTCGTGGGGCTGGTGTGGCTGCTCGTGGCGACGCCACTCTTCGGGAACCGGGACGTGGGCCGCTGAGCCCCCCGCCATGCTCTAGCCTGAACCATGCGGATCGTGGTGGTGGGCGGGGTGGCGGCGGGCATGAGCGCGGCGAGCCGGGCGCGGCGGCACAACCCGGAGGCCGAGGTCGCCGTCTTCGAGCGCGGCGGCGAGATCAGCTACGGCGCCTGCGGTCTCCCCTACGTGATCGGCGGCGACGTGCCCGACCTGGGGGACCTCATCGCCCGGACGCCGGAGAGGATGCGCGGGCAGGGCATCGACGTGCGCGTGCGCCACGAGGTGACGGGGGTGGACGCGGGCGCCCGGACGGTCACGGTCCTTGACCGGGAGGCGGGAGGCACCCGCACCGAGCCCTACGACCGCCTGCTGATCGCCACGGGGGTCAACGCCGTGCGGCCCGAGTGGGCCAGAACCGATTTGCGCGGCGTTCACGTGCTGCGTGACCTGGCCGACGGGCGGGCCATCCTGGCGAGCCTGAAGGGAGCGACCTGCGCCTGCATCGTCGGCGCCGGGTACATCGGGCTGGAGATGGCGGAGGCGCTGCACTCGCGCGGCCTGCGGGTCACCGTGCTGGAAAAGGCGCCGGAGGTCGCGGGCCGGATGCTCGACCGCGCCTACCAGCAGCGGGTGCGCGCCGAACTGGAACGGCACGGGGTGGAGGTACGTTGCGGCACGAGCGTGGAGGAATTGGTCGGCGAGAACGGGCATGTGAGGGCGGTGCAGACGGACCACGGCCCGGTGCCCGCCGATCTGGTCATCGTGGCGGTGGGCGTGAAGCCCAACACGGCTCTCGCCGAAGCCGCGGGGGCACGTCTGGGGGAGACCGGCGCCATCGCCGTCAACACACGGCAGGAGACCTCCGTGGACGGCGTGTACGCGGCGGGCGACAACAGCGAGAGCCTTCACTGCGTCACCGGGCAAAAGGTTCACATCCCGCTCGGCCTCACCGCCAACCGCATGGGCCGGGTGGCGGGCGTGAACATGGCGGGGGGCGAGGCCCGTTTTCCCGGCATCGTCGGAACGGCGATCTTCAAGACCTTCGACCTGGGCGCGGCGCGCACCGGCCTGACGCAGACGGAGGCCGAGGGGCTGGGACTGGACGCCGTCAGCGTGGATGTGGAGAGCACCGACCACGCGGGGTACTACCCGACCGCCGCGCCCATCTTCGTCCGGCTGACGGGCGAGCGGGGCAGCGGGCGCCTGCTGGGCGTGCAACTCGTCGGCCAGCCCGCGAGCGTCAAGAGGGTGGACGTGGTGGCCGCCCTGCTGCATCAGCGGGGCAGCGTGGGGGACCTGTTCGAGCTGGACCTCGCCTACGCCCCGCCCTTTTCCAGTGTGTGGGACGTGCTGCTGGTGGCGGCAGACCGGTTGGGGCGGGAGGTGGCTGGGGGATAGCGTCGTCAGGGGGGTGAGAATCAGCCAGACTTTTATCCTGCCGCGGTACAGCTTCTCCCTGACCAAACAACAGTTTTCTTTGGCTCTGGACTTGGGAAGTGGTCACGCTGAGCCGGGGGCGGAGGGTCTTCCGCCGTTTTGGACCTTCCGCTCGCGCTCAGGGTGACAACGCTTCTGCTGAGCTCAAAGCCTGGAGTCCGCCTGCCGTCCCACCTCCCCGCCGCACAGCTCCCGCTCGGCGGCCTCCCAGGCACGGCGGGCGGCGTCGGCGCTGGCGGCCAGGCCCTGCCCGTCGAGGATGACAATCAATTGCTCGTGCAGATGCGCCGCGTAGGGTTCCAGCGCGATGGCCCGCCTGAGCCAGGTGGCGGCCTCGTGCGGGGTCGGGGCCCCTGCGGCGAGGCGTTCACACAGGTTCAGGGCCGCGTCGTGCAGGCGGGTGCGCCAGACCTGCGCCCACTCGCGCGGAATCTCGGGCAGGAAGGGACCCGCGTAGGCGTCCAGCGCCTCCTGGGGAGAGGCACCACCCTCCAATGCGGCGAGCAAGGCATGAGCGTCCAGCCGCAGACGCAGGGAGGGGCTGAGTGCGTAGAGCCCGTCACGAAAGGTCACGGCCGGGCCGTCCGAATGGGTCCCCAGGGCCGCGCGCAGGGCGCCCAGGTTCGCCTTGAGCTGCCCGGCGGCGCGCTCCCCCGTCCCCGAGTAGAGGTCGTGCAGCAGTGTGTCCCGCCGGGTGGGGCCATTCAGGGCCAGGTACACCAGGAGTTCCGCCGCCCGTTGCAGGGGGAGGGATGGCTGCACGTCCAGCCTCCCCAGGGTGCGGACGGTCACGCCGGGGCGCGGCCAGGTCCGGGGCCAGTCGGGGCGGGCGGCCAGCACACCGAACAGGGGTTGGAACGCGGGGTCCACGTCGAGGACGGCGGGGCTGCCCACGCGCCGCAGGTGGGCGAGGACGGCCTTGGCCGTGCGCTCGGAGAGGGAGCCCTGAGCCAGTTCCAACGCCGCGAGATGCAGCGGGACGCGCGAGGCCCAGAACAGTTCCGCCCGCTGGCCCCGCCGCACCTCCCGGGGGTCGGGGACGGGTGAGAGGAGCGCCCCCAGGAAGCGGCAGGCGTCCTGAACGTGCGCGGAGGCCCGGGGCAGGCGGTTGCCGAGGGCCACCAGGGCCGCCCGGGCGGCGGCCGTCTCCCCGGCCAGTCGCAGCGCGTCCACCCCGCGCAGCGCGAAGGTGAGGGCCTGCGCGGGCGTCGCGGCGTCGAGGGCGGCCTGCTCCGCCGCGCGGTAGAAGGTGAGGGCGGTGCGGGGCGAGCCGCGCCACAGGGCCAGGTCACCGCGCATCGCCAGGAGGGTGGGCAGGAAGGCGGGGTTGGCCTGCCGGGCCAGCCGTCCGGCGGCCTCCAGTTCCTGCTCGGCGTCCCCCAGGCGGCCCAGCACCATCAGGCGGTCGGAGAGGTCGACGCGGGTGAGCAGGGTCTGCGCGGCGTGCCCCAGGCCCGCGAACAGGTCCCGGGCGCGGGTCAGGTCCGCCACCGCCGCCGCCACCCGCCCCGCCGACACGTGGGCGTAATGCCGCAGCCACAGGGCCCCGGCGATCCGCACCACGTCCCCCGACGCCTCGGCCGCCCTCACCGCCGCGGCGACCAGGGCGGGAAACTCGCGGCGCGGCCCCCCCAGGTACGCGCTCAGGGCGAGGGCGTGGGCCGTGAGCGCCGCCTCCGCGGGCGTGCGGGCCAGCGGGCGCGACTCGGCGAGGTAGGCGCGGGCCTCCGCGTGCCGCCCCTGCCGCAGGGCGAGCCCGGCCAGCGTCAGCAGGCCCAGGTGCCCGATCTCGCCGGAGGCCCGGCGGGGCAGCAGCATCGCCTGCGCCCGCACCGGCTCCCCGCACTCGCCCAGCGCGAAGGCCAGGAGCTCCTCCCCGCGGGGCGAGCGCCCAGGCAGGTCCCGCAGCAGCCGGACGACCTCCGCGTGGTTCCTCGCGGCGTGGGCCGCCTCCGCCCGCCCTTCCTCCGCAGCCACCTGCTGCCCGGCCATGCCCAGCGTCAACGCCATGGGGCATGTTACGGCACTCCTCTCTTTTTGCCGTGCAGAACAGGATTGAGGCTGACACAAAACCTTTGCCAAGCCTTCATCTGAGTTTTCCGGGGCTGCCCGGCTCCTCCCTAGACTCGGCTCAGGCTCTTCGTCTTTCCCGGAAGGAGATTCAGATGCGTCACCTCGCACCCTTCTTCGGCCTGTCCGCTCTTCTCGTCCTCCCCCCCGCGTGGGCGGCCCCCGTCCAGGGTTCCTACGTCCTGAGCGTCAGCAGCCTCGACAACACCTTCACGACGGCGGGAGACCTCACCGTCACCATCGGGGGGAAGACCTTCAAGGCGGGGGCGGACGGCTCCCTGAAAACCGAGGTCACGGGGTATCTGAAGCCCGGCCCCAATCCCGTTCGCATCCGCTGGGGAAGTCATTGCAACATCAGCTGCGGCGTGCAGATCGCCTACGCGACCGAGAAGGGGCGCTACCGCACCGTGTTCGATTTCAAGGTGGGGACCTACAACCCCGGGCGGGGCGACTACACCTACACCGTCGTGGCCGACGGGCCGCGCGGGGCCGGGCGGGTCAGCACGGGGAGCGCCGACCGGCAGACCCTGCTCAAGACCAACATCCCGGGGGGCTTCGTGCAGGTGTGGGTGAACGGCTCGCCCCTGGGCGACTTCCCGGGGATCGTGGACCGCGACATCAGCGGGTACGTGAGGCCCGGCGAGAACACCCTGAAGATCGTCTGGGACAAGAAGTACGGCTCGCAGAGACCGTTCGGGAGCCTGAGCGTCGCCTACGCGGACCGGGTCAACAACTTCAAGACCCTGTGGCAACTCCTGAGCAGCGGCACGGCCCCGAGGACGGCGACGTACACCTTCACCGTGCCGCAGTGACCCCCGGGCGAAAGGAGCAGAACATGGTGGGCAAACGGACCAACATCGGTGCGGCCCTGGCCGCGAGCCTGGCCCTGGTTTCGGGGACCGCGTGGGCGCAGACCCCCGCGCGGACGAGTCCCGGCGGCGCGAACCAGCGCGTCTCGCTGGAGGGCTGCGTCGGCGAGTACCTGTTCAACGGCATTTGGCGGCTCAAGGTGCTGGGCGTCCGGCCCTTCCACAAGGCCCCGGACCGGTACAACCCGGCGCGGCCCGGCTACGCCGTGAGCGTCGAACTTCGCAACGGCACGCGGGAGACCCTGAGCCCGGCCCAGACCGGCTTCGACTTCGCCTACGGGGCGGACGACCTCATCGTTGCCGACGGGACCACCTACGAGGAGATCACGCCGAACGCCGTGGCGCTGAAGTTCAGGAAGGTGCCCCAGGCGGGCGTGCTGCGGGCGACCCTGGAGTTCTACGCCCCCGAGGGCACGAAGGTGGCCCAGAAGGCGACCAAGCTCCTGATGAACGTGGATTTCTCCAGGGCGAACGCCTGGCAGTTCAGGGCCCGCTACACCACCCCCACACCCAGCTTCCGGGTGAACCTCACCTGCCAGAAGTAGGGCGGCCCTTCCCCGCCTACACCCGCACCAGGAAGGCCGACTCGATCACGTCCAGGTCGCGGATCGCCTGGAGCTGCTCGGGCGTGAGGCCGTCGTCCAGCGTGAGGGTGAAGAGGGCCTGACCCCCCTTTTGTGCGCGGCCCAGCGCCATCCCGGCGATGTTGATGCCCCAGGTGCCCAGCAGGTTGGAGAGCTTGGCGACCGCGCCCGGCCGGTCCTGGTTGGAGGCGATCAGGATAAAGCCCTCGGGGGCGAGTTCCACCCGGAAGTCGCGCAGCCGGGTCAGGCGGGGGCTGCGGCCGAAGACGGTGCCCCCCACCGTGCGGCTGCGCTGCTTCTCGCCGTGGGCGCCGCTGATGACCCTCACAATCACCTCGGTCTGGTAGTCGGGGCTCTCCTGCTCCTCGCGCACGGCGAGGTTCAGGCCGCGCTCCTTCGCCAGCGCGCGGGCGTTGATCATGTTCGGGCGCTCGTCGGTGCTGCCGCTGAGGTAGCCCACCAGGGCGGCGGTGACGACCGGGGCGGGGTCGGCGGGGAACTCGCCCCGGAAGGTGATCTCCAGGTCGTGCGCCCCGGGAAGGAGCTGCGCCAGGATGCGCCCCAGCTTCTCGCCGAGGTCGAGGTAGCCGCCGAGCAGCTCCATCGTCTTGGCGTCGAGCGCCGGGGCATTCACCGCCCCCTTGCTCACGTCGCCGTGCAGGGCGGCGAGGACGCGCCCCACGATCTCGGCCCCGACCCGCTCCTGCGCCTCAAAGGTGTTGGCGCCGAGATGCGCGGTGATGCCGAGGTTGGGGGCACCCAGGAAGGGATGGTCCGGCGTGGGCGGCTCCTCCACGAACACGTCCACGCCCGCGCCGAAGAGGTGGCCGGACCCCAGGGCGTCCACGAGGGCCGTCTCCTCCACGATGCCGCCGCGCGCCGCGTTCACGACGATGGCGCCGGGGCGCAGCAAGGCGAGTTCCCGCGCCCCGATCATTCCCTGCGTCTCCTCGGTCAGCGGCGTGTGGACAGTCAGAAAGTCCACCCGCCCCAACAGCTCGTCCAGGCTCGCCGCCCGCTCGATTCCCAACCGCTCGAACTTGTTCTCGGGCACGTAGGGGTCGAAGGCGACGACCCTGAGCCGCAGGCCCTGCGCCCGGTCGGCCACGATGGAGCCGATACGGCCCAGCCCGACGATGCCGAGCGTCTTGTCCTTGAGTTCCACGCCCAGGAACTTGCGGTCCCACTCGCCCGCGCGGGTCTTGCGGTCGGAGCGGGTGAGCCCCCGGGCGGCGGCGAGCAGGTGCATGATCGCCAGCTCGGCGGCGGAGACGTTGTTGCTCTCGGGCGCGTTCAGGACCAGGATGCCCCGCCGCGAGCAGGCTTCCAGGTCGATGTTGTCCACGCCCACGCCGCCGCGCCCGATCACCTTCAACCGGGGCCCGGCGGCCTCCAGCAGTTCCCGGTCCACCTTCGTCCGGCTGCGGGTGATCAGGGCGTCGTACCCCGGCAACCGTCTCAGCGTCTCCTCGCGCGGGAGGTTGCCCTCATAGTCGATCTCGAACCCCTCGTGCGAGAGGTCGCCGGGGTTCATCTCGTCGCAGATCAGCACGCGCAGGGGAGCGGTGCGGGCTTGATCCGGGGAGGTCAGCACGGGGGCCGTCATGCGGTCAGGGTAAGCGCCCCGGCGGGAGGCGGGAGGGAGTTGGCTAGGGGAAGCGTCCAGCCCCTACGGTCAACTCTTCGTGAAGATAGACTTTATTTTTAGGCTGTCCTAAAATCGGGCATGTCCCTGGCTCCCTTCCCCCCCGACCCTCCTGCCGCCCCGGCCCACCTCTCCGACCTGGACGCCCGGATGACCGCCCGGGCGACGGAAGTGCTGAGGCGCACGAGCCAGCGCCGGGGCCTCGCCCGCGTCGCGCCCTTTCTCGGCCCCGCCGTCATCGCCTCCATCGCGTACATGGACCCGGGCAACTTCGCCACCAACATTCAGGGCGGCGCGCAGTTCGGGTACACGCTGCTGTGGGTGATCCTGGCCGCGAACCTGATGGCGATGCTGATTCAGAACCTCAGCGCGAAGCTGGGGATCGCCACGGGAAAGAACCTGCCCGAGGTCATCCGCGAACGCTGGCCCCGCCCCCTGGTGTGGCTGTACTGGATTCAGGCCGAGATCGTGGCGATGGCGACCGACCTCGCCGAGTTCCTGGGGGCCGCGCTCGCCATCCACCTCCTGACCGGGCTCCCGATGGTGTGGGGGGCGGCGATCACGGGCGTGCTGACCTTCGCGCTGCTGGGGCTGCAACGGCGCGGCTTCCGCCCGCTGGAGCTGGCGATCCTGGGCTTCGTCCTCGCCATCGGGGTGGCGTACCTCGTGCAGTTCCTGATCGCGCATCCCGGCATCGGGGCGCTGCGCGGCTTCGTGCCCAGCTTTCAGGGGCCGGACAGCGTGTACCTCGCGGTGGGGATCATCGGCGCGACCGTCATGCCGCACGTGATCTACCTGCACTCGGCGCTGACCCAGGGCCGCGTCCCCACCCGCACGGACGAGGAGAAGGTGCGCCTCTCGCGGCTCAACCGCCTCGACGTGCTGCTCGCCATGGGCTTCGCGGGCCTGATCAACATGAGCATGCTCGCGGTGAGCGCGGCCACCTTCCACGGCAAGGGGATCGAGGACGCGGGGAACCTGGAGACGGCCTACCGGACGCTCACCCCGCTGCTCGGCCCCGCCGCCGCCGTCGCCTTCGCCATCGCCCTGCTCGCCTCCGGCCTGAGCAGCAGCGCCGTGGGCACGATGGCCGGGCAGGTCATCATGCAGGGCTTCGTGCGCTTCCACATCCCGATCTGGCTGCGGCGCACCATCACCATGCTCCCCGCCTTCGCCGTGATCCTCGCCGGGCTGGACCCCACCTCAACCCTGGTGCTGTCACAGGTGATCCTGAGCTTCGGCGTGCCCTTCGCGCTCGTGCCCCTGCTCCTCTTCACCGCCCGGCGCGACGTGATGGGCGTGTTGCAGAGCCGCCCGCTCGTGACCACGCTCGGCTGGCTCTTCGCGGCGGTGATTATCGGGCTGAACGGGTATCTGCTGTGGGGGGCGTTTGGGGGCTGACGCCCGTGAGTGGGAAGTGGGGAGTGGTCAGTGGAAAAAGCGGCAAGAGCAGAAGGCTGAAGCCACGGCTCCCACTTCCTACTCACCACTCCCCACTGACAGCGACACGTCCCGCCCCAGCGCGTCCCACAGCCGCCTGCGGTACTCCTCCCCGCTCACCTCGTACACGCCCAGCCGGGCGAGGTGGGGGTTCTGAATCTGGGCGTCGAACAGGGTAAACCCCCGCGCGTGCAGGTGCGCGGCGAGGCCGACGAGCGCGACCTTGCTCGCGTTCGTGACCCGGTGGAACTTGCTCTCGGCGATAAAGGCGCCCCCCAGCGCGAGGCCCAGGATGCCCCCCGCCAGTTCCCCGTCCCGCCAGACCTCGAAGGAATGGGCGAGGCCGGTGGCGTGCAGGTGCGCGTACGTCGCGGCCAGCGGCGGGCTGATCCACTCGCCGTCGCGGGGCGGTGAGCCCGGCAACCGTCCCCGGCACCCCTCCACCACCTCGGCGAAGGCGGTGTCGATCCGCACCTCGAACCGGCCCAGCTCGCGCCGCAGCCGCCGCGCCACGTGCAGCCCCTGTGCCTCGGTGAGCGGCACGAGCGCCCGGCGGTCCACCGCGTACCACTGCACGCCGTCCCCGTTGTCCATCAGGAAGGCGCCGCCCGCATAGCCCCGCGCCACCTCGCGGGTGAGGGGGTCGGGGTGGTTCAGGAAGTGTGAGGCTGGGGGCATGGGGGAAGTGGGCAGTGGTATGTGGGAAGTGGAACAGAAGGGGAAGCCTCGCCGGGAACGCGGTGAGCGGGACCCTTCACCCCCTCACCCCTTCGGATACAGCACCGCCTGCGTGCAGCGGAAGAGCGCCATCACCTTTCCGCCGGGGCCGCGCACCTCGGCGTCCCAGACCTGGGTGGTGCGCCCGGCGTGGACGGCGCGGGCCTCGCAGGTCACGACCCCCTCGCGGGCGGTGGAGAGGTGGTTGCTCTTGAGTTCGATGGTGGTAAAGCCGCTCGCTTCTGGCGGGAGCAGCATCCGGGTGCCGTAGCCGCAGGTCGTGTCGGCCAGGGCGACGACGCTGGCCGCGTGCAGGAAGCCGTTCGGGGCGAGGAGTTCGGGTCGCACGGTGAACTCGCTCCGCAGCAGGCCCCTTTCCGCGTGGGTGAAGCGAATCCCGATCAATCCGGGGAGCAGGCCCTCGCCGAGCGCGTTGAGTTGATCCAGGTTGGGGTGCTCGGGCATCCGGGCCAGGCTAGCAGCGCCCGGTGAGGGAAACACTGCCCCCGATGGGGGAATCCTCTCAGTACGGCAACGCGGCCAGCCGCAGCAGGGTCTCGCGGGCCTCGGCGGCGCTGCCCAGGCGGCGGGTGCGGTCGGGCTCGGTCAGGGCGGTGAGGAGGGCGTCGAGGGGGTCGGAGGTGGGGGGCGGCGGCAGGTCCGGCCCGGAGAGGGCGCCGTGCAGCCCCCAGCCCAGCAGCACGCCCACGCTGTAGAGGTCGCTCTCGGGACCCAGGTGCTCGCCGCGCGCCGCCTCGGGGCTCTGGAAGGCGGCGGTGCCCATGCGGGTGGGGGTGGCGAAGGCCTCGCGGGTGGGGCCGGAGAGGTCGAGGTCCACGAGTTTGGCGCTGCCGTCCGGCTCGACGAGGATGTTCTCGGGCTTCACGTCGCGGTGGACGATCCCGCGCCCATGCAGGTAGCCCAGCCCGTCGAGCAGGTGGACGAGCGTGAGCAGGAAGGCCCGGCGGTCGTGCGTCAGGGCCGGGCGGCGGGCGTAGCGGTCGAACAGCACCGCGCCGCGCGCCAGGGTCACGATCAGGGCCGGGTGGCCGTCAATCCGCACCGGGGCGAGCACCCGCGCCAAACGTGGGTGGTCGAGCAGGGCGCCGTTGCCGTACTCGCGCAGGGCGTGCGAGGCGAAGCGGGGGTCGAAGATCTTTACGGCGCACGGCTGCCCGGCGGGACCCACGGCGAAATACACCACGCTGTGTGACCCCCGCCCGAGGGGCCGCACGAGCCGCACCCCCTCCCCCACCACCTGACCGGCCAGCGGCATCCCCCCCACGCTACCGCAGGGGCGGGGCCGGGTGGTAGCCCCGGCGGGTGGTCCCCCTCCCCCGGGTAGACTCCTCCCCATGTCGGGCTTCGGGCTGGTGCTGGGCGGGGGCGGCGCGCGGGGGCTGGCCCACCTGGGCGTGTGGGCGGTGCTGGAGGAGGCGGGGCTGAGCCCGCAGGTGCTGGCGGGCACGAGTATGGGCGGCCTCGTCGCGGCCTTTATCGCGGCGGGGGCGAGCGCGGCGGAGTTGCGCCGGGTCTCGGAAACCGTGTCGTGGCGGCGCCTGATCGACTGGAGGCTGGGCACGGGCCTGCTGCGGGCGAGTTCCTTTGAGGCGTGGCTGGCGGCGCACCTGCCCCCCACCTTCGAGGAGCTGCGGCTGCCGCTCGCGGTGACCGCGACGGACGTGCTCACCGGGCGCCAGGTGTACCTGCGCTCCGGGGACCTGTACACGGCGCTCCGCGCCACGACCGCCTACCCGGGCGCCATCGACCCGGTGCCCCTGGACGACATGCTGCTCGCCGACGGCGGCATCCTGAACCAGGTGCCGGTGGACGCCGCGCTCTTTCTCGGCGTGCGGAAGGTCGCGGCGGTGGACGTGACCTCGCCCCGGCCCCTCGAGCTGCCCGAGCGGCGCAGGCGCTGGCGGCAGTCTCCCCCGCTCGGCGCCGTGCAGTCGTTGCGGCGGGCGGTGGACATCATGCAGGCGCAACTGACCGACGCGCGGCTGAGCCTGTACCGGCCAGATGTGCTGCTGCGCCCGGAGTTGGAGGGGATTGACCTCCAGAGCTTCCGGCGCGGCGCGCAGGCCATGGCGGCGGGCGAGGCGGTGGCGCGGGCAGAACTGACCCGGCTGCACGCGCTGGTGTCCTGACCGGGGGCAGGGGACGCGGGAGGGACCCGCCGTCCGCTATCCTGCCCCGGGACAAGGAGCTGCATGACAAGACTGAAAAGGCCTGCCCCGGGACCGCTCGGGAAGCTGTGGAAGGAAGTGCTGGAGCCCATCGTGTTCGCGGTGGTGATCACCCAGTTCGTGGCCACGCTCGTCGGCGTGGACGGCGTGAGCATGATGCCCAACCTGCGCGACCACGAGCGGGTCTTCGTGCCGAAGTACGAGACGTGGCTGCACAAGGCGGGCGTGGGGAACTTTCAGCGGGGCGACATCCTGATCTTCAAACCCCCCCGCGAGGCGGCGGCGCAGGCCGCCAACCTCACCAAGAGTGCCTTCGGGCTGTGGAACTACCGCCCCTTCCTGATCAAGCGCCTGATCGGGCTGCCCGGGGACCGCGTCAAGGTCGAGGGCGGCGAGGTCTTCGTGAACGGCGTGAAACTCGACGAGAGTTGGACGACCGACTACTGGCGCGAGCAGGGCTGCTGGGACACCCAGAGTGACCTCGCCAACAACGCCTCCTCCTCCGGGATAGGCGTCCTGCCCGACCAGCCCGAGATCAGCGTGCCCGCCGGGCACTACTTCGTCATGGGCGACAACCGCACGGCGGGCGGCTCCGAGGACTCGCGGCTCTTCGGGCCGGTGCCGCTGCGGGATATCGCGGGGCGGGCGGCGGCAGTCGTCTGGCCCATCATGCGGAAGGCGAACGCCCGCTACGACTGCTCCTCGGGTCGGGTGGCGGACTTCAGCGGCCCCAACGTGCTGAACTGGCGCGTGCTGGAGCGGCCCGAGGCCTTCGCCGAACTCAAGACGGCCCTGGCAAAAGAAGGCGTGCTGAACCCGCAGAAGTAAGCGCAGGGCAGAAGGGGCATCGGCAGCGTGAACTCATGCCGATGCCCCTCCGCTCGTGTAGTGGAGCCCGGGCAAGAAGAGCGCCGTCACGCTGAGGGAAACGAAGCATCTCTCCTCGCGGGACCCTCCGCTCGCGCTCAGGGTCACCCATCCTCCGTTGTGCCCCTCCCCCAGGGGCTCAGGCCTCCTCCCGGTCCTCTTCCTCACCGCCCAGGACCGAGATGTCCGTCTCCTCCCAGACGATGCGGTACTCCCCCTCGCGGGCGATGAAGTCGGCGGCCATCCGCAGGGTCTCCTCCACCCAGCCGTAGTCGTTGCTGAGGGTGGCGACGCCGATGATCTCCCAGTCGTGGGCATCGAGGCCGTCGAGCCGCGCCACCGTCAGGGGATAGCGGGCCTTGAGGCGCTCGACGACGGGGCGCACCAGGGCGCGTTTCTCCTTGAGGTTGGTCACCCACGGCATCTCGACCCGGACGGTCAGGACGCCGACGTACCCCAGGGCCACTAGAGCATGCCCGCCAGGAATCCCTGCGAGCGCACGGCCCGCACGAGGTCCATGACGGTGTGCTGGCTGGGGTCGTAGTGAACTTCGATCTGGCCCTCGTCGGGGGTGGCCTGCGAGACGCCGGGCAGGGTCCGCAGGTGGGCGGCGACGCGCTCCCCGGCGTCACGGGTCATGCCGCGCACGCCGAGCAGCACGCGGGTGGGTCTACTCGTCATGGCGGCCATTATGCGCGTCCTTGGGTCCCGGCGCGTGAACTTTCCGCCAGGGTGTCGCCGGGCGCTGTCCTCGCACGGGTTCCGAGGTGACACACGGCGTACCGGCCGGTGACGCGGGCCTCCTCCGCCCGGGCCGCCGTTTCCAGGGCCGGAGTGAGGGGAAAATGCACCTCGTACACGGCGCTGTCGTAGGCGCTCTTGACCGCCGCGTGGAGCAGGCCCGCCGCCGTGCCCTCCGGGGCCCCCGGCGAAAGGATCACCGCCCGGACGAGGACGATGGGCCGGTCCCCCTGCCACACGTGCTGGGCGAGGATCATCCCCTGCAAGGTTCCCGAGTCGTCCTGAGCCGCGAAGGAATGCTCGCTGCGCTCGTAGAACTTCAGGGCGGGGAGGCTGGTGCTCAGCCGCCCCTCGCGCTCGCGGTCCGGCAGGCTGTCGAAGGCGGGGTCCGCGTGGCGCTGCGCGGCGAGGTCGAGGGCCGCCAGGGCCTCGTAGTCGGGTTCGGCGAAGGTGCGGTAGCGCATGGGGGCAGCCTAGCGCCCGGGGTGGAGGTGACGTTCGATCTCCGCCCGGTTCGGCATGGCGTCCTGGGCGCCCGGGCGGGTGCAGGCGAGGGCGGCGGCGACCCCGGCGGCGTGCAGGGCCTCGGGAAGGGCCTGACCGGAGGCGAGCCAGGCGGCCAGGACGCCGCAGAAGGTGTCGCCCGCGCCCGTGGTGTCCACCGGAGTGACGGGATAGGCGGGCAGGCGGTGGGTGTCCTTCCCCGTCACGGTCAGGCTGCCCCGCGAGCCGAGGGTGACGGTGACCGTCTGGGGCCCACGGGTGAGGAGGGTACGGGCCTGTGCCTCCACCTCCTGCCCACCCGTCGAGCCGACGAACACGGCGAGTTCATGCTCGTTCACGATGAGGTGGTGCGTCCGGGCGAGCAGTTCGGGATCGGGCTCACGGGCGGGCGCCGCGTTGTGCAGCACGGTGAGCCCCGCGTCGTGGGCACGGCGGGCCGCCTCGCGGGTGACCTCGGGCGGGAGTTCGTTCTGGAGGAGCAGGTGCGTGAAGGCGCTCAGGTCGGCGGGCAGATGCTCGGGCATCACGCGGGCGTTCGCCCCGCTGGCGACCGTGATCGCGTTCTCGCCGTCCGGGGAGACGGTGATGAGCGCGAGGCCGGTGGGGGCGTCGAGGTCACGTAAGAGGGGGAGCTTCACCCCGGCGCGGGTCAGACCGGACAGCGCCACCTCCCGAAAGGAATCCTGCCCCACAGCCCCGCAGAAGGTCACCCCCACCCCGGCGAGGGCGGCGGCGACGGCCTGATTGGCCCCCTTGCCCCCCGGGGACACGCGGGCATCCTCGCCCAGCACCGTCTCGCCCGGGGCGGGAATACGGGAGGCGCGCACGGTCACGTCGGCGTTCACGCTGCCGACCACGAGGACGGTCATGCGTTCGTTTCCTCCTCGACGCCCTCCGTCTCGGCGGGATACCGCTGGCGCCACAGCGCCCAGCCCTCCTCCGGGAAGGCCCGTTTCGCCTCGGGGGCGAAGAGGCGGGCGCCCTCCCGCTCCAGCTCCGGGTCGGGGCAGGGCACCACGTCGGTCTCCTGCATGGCGGGGTGGTCACTCCACTTGATGAGGCGGCCCGAGCCCCCCCAGGGGTCGTCGGTGGCCCAGACGATGCGCCCGACCCCGAGCAGGGCACTCGCCCCGCCGCACATCAGGCAGGGCTCCAGGCTGGTGTAGAGGGTCAGGGTCCCCGCGTCCTTCACCTTGCCGACCGCGAAAAACACGTCCATCTCGGCGTGGGCGACGCTGGCGGCCCCCACGTGTTCGGGGGTCTGCGCCTCCCCCACCCGGTTGCGGCCCCGCGCGATCACCTCGCCCCGCGCGTTCACGAGGACGGCGCCGACGGGGGCACTGCCCGCCTCCCGCGCCTCGCGGGCCAGGCGCAGGGCCTCTTGAAGGTGGGGACGGTGGGCCGCCGGCTCGGGGGGCAAAACAGGCATGGGGCAGTGTGGCACGTCACCCGCGCATCCCCGGATGAGATGGCCCCCAGCCCCCCACCGGGAGACATTGCGAGGCTCTTCATGGTAAGCAATCATCCATTGCCCTTATACTGAGTTCAATTTCAAACCGGCCCCCTTTCACCGCTCGCCGAGCAGGCGGGGGCCAAGGAGTGTGAGGAGCGGCATGACGAGGCCCTGGCTGGACCATTACGAAGAAGGCGTTCCGCGCGGCTGGACCCCCAGCAACGACGTGCTGCCGGACCTGCTGCGCCGCACCGCCGAGGCCTTTCCTGGCCGCGCCGCCCTGGGCTTCCTGGGCGCGACGACGACCTACCGCGAGCTGTGGCAGGACGTGGGGCACTTCGCCGCCGCCCTCCAGCGGATCGGCGTGCGCCCCGGCGAGCGGGTCAGCATCATGCTGCCCAACTGCCCGCAGTTCGTGGTCGCCTTCTACGGGGCGCTGCTCGCCGGGGCGACGGTGGTGAACACCAGCCCGCTGTACGTGGCGAGTGAGCTGGAACACCAGCTCCGGGACAGCGGCAGCGAGACGCTGATCCTGCTCGACGCCTTCTACCCGCGCTACAGCGCCGTCGCGGGCCGGGTGCCGGTCCAGCGCGTGATCGTAACGGGCATCCAGGACGCGCTGCCCTTTCCCAAGAGCGTGCTGTACCCGCTCAAGGCGCGGCGGGAGGGCCACTGGGTGAACGTGCGGGCGGGGGGCTCGGTCTACGCCTTTCGGAACCTGCTGCGCTCGCCGTCCACCACGCCCCGGCCCGTGACCCTGCGCCCGGACGACGTGGCGCTGCTGCAATACACGGGCGGCACGACCGGCGTGCCCAAGGGCGCGATGCTCACGCACGGCAACCTCGTGGCGAACGCCGAGCAGGCGCGGGCCTGGATGACCGACCTGCGGCCCGGGCAGGAGGTGACGCTCGCCGCCATCCCCTTCTTCCACGTGTACGGCATGACCGTTGCCATGAACCTCAGCGTGCTGATCGGCGCGACCATCGCGCTCGTGCCCAATGCCCGCGACATCAAGATGGTGCTCTCGCAGATCGTGGCGAGCGGGGCGACCCTCTTTCCCGGGGTGCCCACCCTGTACAACGCGATCAACAACCACCCCGACACCAGGGACTTCGACCTCACGACCATCCGGGCCTGCATCAGTGGGAGCGCGCCCCTGCCGCTGGAGACGGCCCGCCAGTTCCGGCAGACCACGGGCGGCGCGAACCTGGTCGAGGGGTACGGCCTGACGGAAGCCAGCCCCATCACCCACGTCAACCCGATCTACGGCGAGCAGCGCGAGGGCAGCATCGGCCTGCCCCTGCCCGGCGTGGACGCCCTGGTGGTGGGCGAGGACGGCCAGCCCGTGCCGGAGGGTGAGGTCGGCGAGCTGTGGGTCTCCGGCCCAAACGTGATGAAGGGGTACTGGAACCGCCCCGACGAGACCGCGAAGGTGCTGCGCGAGGCGCACGGCCAGACCTGGCTGTTGACGGGTGACATGGCCGTGATGGACGAGGCGGGCTACTTCCGCATCGTGGACCGCAAGAAGGACCTCATCATCGCCGGGGGGTACAACATCTACCCGCGTGAGGTGGAGGAGGTGCTGTACGCCCACCCCGCCGTGCTGGAGGCCGCCGCCGTGGGCGTGCCCGACCCCTACCGCGGCGAGAGCGTCCACGCGGCCCTCGCCCTCAAGCCCGGAATGAAGGCGACGGAGGCGGAGATCATCGCCCACTGCCGCCTGCACCTCAGCCCCTACAAGGTGCCGCGCAGCGTGGAGTTCCGCGCCGAGCTGCCCAAAACAGCGGTCGGCAAGATCCTCCGGCGTCAGCTCGCCGAGGAGGCCCGGGCCGCGCGGCAGGTCCAGGCGGCGGGCTGAGGGGCTGCTCCCCTCGGTGGAGGACGGGTTTTCTCCCTCTCCCCTCGTGGGAGACTCGTAGAGCGGCTTGCAGAGGGCCGGGTGAGGGGGCGTGTGGCCAGCGCCACTGGCCCTCATGGCGAGAGGGCCTGGACACCCTGACTGGCCTCGGGATGCCAGGCCCGTTCACCCCCACCCGGCCTCCCCCCTCAAGGGGGAGGGGCTTTTTTTGCCGCTCACACGGCTTTTTCTCCGGGTGAGGAGTTCCTGTCCATCACCCGGCCTGCCCCGCCGCCCCACGCCAGGGACTTCTCACGCTCCTCCCAGTGGGGGGAATGCCGCCGGGGCGACGGGTGCCCTATCATGTGTCTTATGGCGTATACCATCCTCGTCGCGGACGACGAACCGGCCATCCGGTCGATGCTGGAGGTCATTCTGTCGGCGGACGGGCACGAAATCGTGGCGGTGCCGGACGGCAAGGCGGCGCTCGACTACCTGCGGGAGAACACCCCCGACGCGATGCTGCTCGACGTGCAGATGCCCCAGATGGACGGCTTCGAGATCTGCTCGCGGGTCAAGCGGGTCAAGCGGCTGGGCAAGGCCCCCGTGCTGCTTCTCACCGCGCTGGACGACGACCAGACCCGCGACCATGCCCGGCTGGTGGGCGCCGACGACCTGGTGTACAAGCCGCTGAGCGGGAAGAACCTGCGCCAGCGCGTAAATCAGCTTATCCAGGCGCGGCGCCGCTGAGCCCCAAGGGAGAACCGACGTGTTTTTGAGGTTTTTGAAATTCACCTCCTCGCTGCTGCTGGCGGGTGGCGTGGCCGCCGCCGGGGTCGGCGCCACCTACGTCACCAAGTGGACCCGGGAACTGCCCGACTACCGCCAGCTCGACAACCTGAGCCTGGGGGCCGAGACCCGGGTTTACGCCCGCGACGGCACGCCGATGGGCACCTTGATCCCCAAGATCGGCGAGCAGGCGATCAGCCGCACCCTCGTCCGGCTCGACGAGGTGAGCCCCTTCATGACGGCGGCGCTGATCGCCAACGAGGACCGGCGCTTCTTCGAGCATTACGGCCTGGACCCCTACGGCATCGGGCGGCAGCTTCGCCGGGTGGCGCAGGGCGAGGACGTGCAGGGCGGATCCACCCTGACCAACCAGCTCATCAAGAACACGCTGCTGCTCGACGAGTACAAGCAGGCCCGCACCCCGGACCGCAAGATCAAGGAGTGGCTGCTCTCGGTGCAGGTCGAGCGCGCCTTTACCAAGGACGAGATCCTGCGCGACTACCTCAACGCGATCTACTGGGGCGACGGCGGGCCGGTCGAGCTGTACGGCATCTACTCGGCGGCGCAGGCGTACTTCCGCAAGACACCCAAGCAGCTCAACCTGGCCGAGAGCGCCTACCTCACCGTCCTGGTGCCCAGCCCCAACCGCTACTTCGACTATGGGGCGATGCGGCCCCTGATGAAGGTGCTGTTCACCCGCATGGTCGAGGACAAGTGGATCACCCAGGCCCAGGCGGACGCGGCCTGGAAGGAAAAGCTCCAGCCGCGCGGCTGGCGGGTCTCCTACGACGCGCAGGGCAACGTGACGAGCGCCAAGCTCGTGGACCGCAGCGCCAAGGAACTCAAGGCCGTGACCACCACCCGCTACCCGCACTTCATGGGGCAGGTGGAGAGCGAACTCGTCCGCCGTTTCGGACGGGAGAAGGTGTACGGCTCGGGCGGCCTGCGGGTGTACACCACCCTGGACCCCAAGATTCAGAACGCGGTGGAGACAGCCAGCCGCGAGGCGACCGGGATGCCGCCGGGCACGACGCTGGGGGCCGTCATCATCGACCCGTACAGCGCGGAGGTGCTGGGCATGATCGGGCAGAAGATCGTGCCGGGGAGGCCCCTGCCCGACTGGAACAACGCCGCGCAGGGGCAGCGCCAGATCGGCTCGACCATCAAGCCGCTGCTGTACACCACGGCGCTCTCGACCGGGCTGGACCAGACCCACCGCGAGGACGACAAGCCCATCACGTTCCCCTGTGAGGGCTGCAAGGGCGGGGTGTACAAGCCGCAGAACTTCGAGGGCCACACGACCTACCGCTCCATGACCATCCGCGAGGCGCTCGACCGCTCGCTGAACCTGGTCACTGTGCGCCTGGCTGACCGGATCGGCCTCCAGACCTTCTTCGGCAAGCTGAGGGAACTGGGCGTGCCGCCGAACGACGGGACGGGGCTGGCCGCGGCGCTCGGCGCGGTCGAAACCACGCCCGTGAAGATGGCCGCCGCCTATGCCCCCTTCGTCAACGGCGGGCTGTACCGCGCGCCCCGCTACATCACCCGCGTGACGACCGCGCGGGGCGAAGTGCTGTATGACACGGCTCAAGACCTGACCAAGCCCAAGCGGGTCTGGACGCCGCAGATCGCCTTCCTGGGCTTGGACATGATCCGCGGCGTGGTGAACGATATGACGGCGCGCCAGGGAGGCCTGGCGTGGCCCGCCAAGTTCGGCGACTGGCCGGTCGCGGGCAAGACGGGCACCTCCAACGGTCCCAAGGACTTCTGGTTCGTGGGCACCACGCCGCTCTACACGGGCGCCGTGTGGGTCGGCAAGCAGCAGGGCGGCGAGATGCCCACCTACTACTACAGCGGCCTGGTGAACGCGCCCATCTGGCGCCGGATGATGGAGATTGCGCACGCGGGCAAGACGCCCACCCCGTTCACCGAGCCCCCCGGCATCACGTACGCGGACGCGCCCGACCAGGGCTGGCTCCCCGGCGTGAAGATCGCCCTGCTCGACCCCAACTTCAAGACGACGACCACCCCCACCGAGGAGGACGCCCCCCCGCCCGTCGTCTACCGTGAGGCGAACTGGACGCCCGGCCCGGCGGACCCCCGCACCACCGTCGTCAGCCTCGACCGCACGACCGGGCGCCTGGCGACCGAATTCACGCCGCCCGAGAACATTGTGCCCCGGCGCATCGCCCTTGAGGACCTTCCCGCCTACGCCCCCGACCCGAACCCCGCCCCCCTGCCCGACGAGAAGCCCGACCCGCAGGCGGTCAAGGCGATCCGCGCCCCCAGCACCGCGCCCGCGCCCAATGCCAAGGGTGACGAGACACCCTGAGCCCCATCCCCCGCAGAGGCCCCCGCAGCGAGCGGGGGTTTTTCACTGGCCCTTCCCTTCTCACCCAGCTGTCACCCCTGGGGCGGAGCAGGACGCGCATCATGCCGGGGATGAAACGCGCGCCCCTGCTCACGCTGCTGCTGGCCCTGGGCACCCCCGCTGGTGCCCTCGTGCGGCTGGGCGACCCCCTGCCCACCCATCCCTGGAAGAGCGCCGACCGCGAGCTGATCGTGGTCTACTCGCACGACTGCGGCGACCTGGGCGAACTGTGGGGCGCCGTCCTCGCCGCCGGGCTCCCCGTACGCGCCGTGAACGCCGAAGACATCCCTGCCCCCGCCCCGAAAGGCGTGAACGTGTGGCGCGGCCCCGAGGCGACCGCCTTCGCCCGCGCGCTGCGCGTCGGCACGTACCCCGCCGTCCTCCTCGTGCGCGAGGGCCGCGTCCTCAACGCCTGGGAGGGAACCTTCGCGGGGGATTTGGGGTTGGCGGGGAAGGACTGAGTGGGGCGCGCGCCCGAAAGACGGGGCAGAAGAGCTATAGAGACGCGGCAGCAGGGCAGGCGTTGCCTGCCACCCCTCTCCCCAACCCTCTCCCGCAAGGGGAGAGGGAGTACCAACGCCAAAGCTCCTGCTTCTCAAAACCGTCTCCTGTGGACGGCCGATTCCCGCACTTGGCTGGCTCTCGCACCGCCTTCACCACGTCGGCTCGCGCAGCGAGACGGTGGGCGAGCGGCTGAGGACGCAGCAAGATCAAACCTTGCGCGTGGGGAGAAGCGGCAATGGGTGCGATGGGCCGGGCCCCTTGCCGAGCGCAGCGGAAAGCTCCCCCCTGCCCCCTCCGGGGGTAGGGGGGCTGGGGGGGTGGGGGCAACTCGCTACAAGATGCCCTGCCCTACAGCCCCCAGTTGAAGACGTCCTCGTCGAGTTGCGGCCAGAGGAGTTACCGCCCCCCCGCCCGCCGCTTCTCCGCCTGCACCAGCCGCACAAACTGCGCGAGCCGGGGCGCCCGGTTCCAGCGCCTCCGGTCCAAGCCCACCCGCCAGATAAACTCCACCCCCAACTTGCGCGTCCACGCGGGGGCGAGATCGGCCGTTCCGGCGAACACGTCGATGACACCCCCACAGCCGATAATCACGGGCGCCCCCAGCACCTGCCGCCAGTACTGGTTGAAGGTCTCCTGCCGCCCGGCCCCCATGCCCGTCAGGACGAGGTGCGCCTGGGAGGACCCGACAAGTTCGGCCACCCGCCGGTCCTCGGGGAGGTCGAAGTAGCCGTGGTGGACCCCGGCGACCTGAATGCCGTAGTCACGAACGGCATTCTGCGCGGCCTGCTCGGCGACCCCGGGCTTGGCCCCCAGGAAGAACACCCGCAGGTCGGCGCCGTGCCGCTCCATCAGGCCCTTCACGATGTCGTAGCCGGGGGCGCGGGGCACCTCGCGGCCATGCAGTTGCCGGGCGGCCCAGACGATGCCCACCCCGTCGGCGGTGACGAGGTCGGCCTCCTGAATGGCCTGCACGAACTCGGGATGGGTGCGCGACTGCACGATGAACTCGGGGTTCAGGGTGACGACCGTGTGGGGAGCGCGGGGGGCGCGGAACATCCACTCGCCGAGGCGGTCGAGCGTCGCGGGCAGCGTGATCACGTCCAGCGGCAGGTCGAACAGGGTGAGGCGCGGCTGGGGGCTGGGTTGGGGTGAAGCCATGCGTGGGGCGGATTGTAACACGGGGGGTGGCAATAGCCGCACGAGCCTCATCCGGGGCCGCCCCCGCAAAGCTGATGTGGCACACTGTCCGCATGATGTCCGGGCCGTTTGGGGCGCTGCCGCACGAGGCACAGACGCAGGTGGTGGCCGCAGCGCGGGTGGGCCGCTGGGCGCGCGGAGGATTGCTCTTTCACCCGGAGGACCCGGCCGAGACGCTGTTCGTCCTGACCCGCGGGAGCGTGAGGCTCTACCGGCTGGGCGCCGGGGCGCGGGAGGTCACGCTGGACGTGCACGGCCCCGGGGACCTGCTGGGCACGGGGGCGCTGCTGCCCGGCACCTCCTACGGGATGTACGCCGAGGCGATGGACGACACCGAGGCGCTGCTGCTGGGCCGCGAGACGCTCGCCCGCCTGACCCACGCCCACCCGGCGGTCGGCGTGGCCCTCACCGAGCAGGTCACCCGGCAGACGCGGGGCGTGCAGGAGCGGCTCTCGGCGCTGGTCTTCATGGAGGTGTCGCAGCGGCTGGCGCTGGCGCTCCTCACCCTCGCCGAGCGCGAGGGGCCGTGGCCCGACGGCGGCACGCTGGCCCTGCGCGAGCGGGTGTCGCACCAGGACCTCGCCCACGTGGTCGGCAGCACCCGCGAGACGATCACCAAGCTGCTGGGCGATTTCCGGGCGCGGGGGCTGCTCGACCTGGGCTACCGCCGCATCATCCTGACCGACCGCGCGGGCCTCATGACGGCGGCCCGCGAGCCGCTGCGGTAGGGTTGATGGAGGGACGCTCCAGACGCCGCGCGGGAAAACGCTCTAGGCTGGGGCCGATGTGGAAGACGGGGGGGCTTTGAAGGTGGCGAGGAGCATCGCGGCGGCATACCGGGCGGGCGACCTGCCCGGCTTTTTCCGGCTGGGGCCGGGGGACCTGGGGGCGGCAGTTGGGGAGACCCGGCCCGACGTGGACCGCGCCGCCCTCGCCGACGCGCTGCGGGCCTACCACCGCGACCTGGAAACACTGGACGCCGGGGTGGAGGCCCTCCTCACCCGCCTGGCCCACCCCGCCTCCCGGGTGATCGTGACGGGGCAGCAGGCGGGGCTCCTCACCGGCCCGGCCTACAGCGTCCACAAGGGGGCGGACGCGGCCCTCCTCGCCCGTCAGCTCGACCGGGAGGACGCCCCGGTGGTCGCCGTGTACTGGGTCGCCAGCCAGGACCACGACGCGGCGGAGGTCGCCTCCACGACTCTGCTCGACCACGCCGAGGTGTTGCACCGCCTGACGCTGGACCTGCCGCAGGGGGTGCCGGTGGGCCGGGTGCCGTGGAGGGCGGAGTGGACAGACGAGGTTTACGCCCTGCTGGACCGTTTCGACACGGCCCCCGAGTACCGCGAGTCCATGCGGGCGCGGGTGGAACGGGCCGTGCGAGGAGGAGGCAGTTACGCCGACATATTCGCCCGGCTGGTTCACGGCCTGCTCTCCCCCGCCGGGCTGCTCGTGCTTGACCCGCTGCATCCGGCCCTAGCCGCGCTCATGGCCCCCACCCTGGCGCGCGAGCTGGAGCGGCCCCTGGAAGGTCCGGCGCGAATCGAGGCGGCGGCACAGCGGCTGGAGGCGGAGGGCTTCATCCCCCAACTGCGCCGCCCGGCGGGGGCCACGAACCTCTTTCTGGAGGAGGAGGACGGCGGGCGGCGACTGCTGCGGTTCGATGGGCGAAACTTCAGCACGGAGACGAGGTCCTATACCCGGGAGGAGGTTGAGTCCATCCTGAAGGCCGACCCCTCGCGCCTCACCCCGGCGGCGGGGTTGCGTCCGGTCGTGCAGGATGCGCTGCTGCCCACGCTGGCCTTTGTCGTCGGGCCGGGCGAAATCGCCTACGGGGCGCAGCTTGCCGAGGTCTACGAGCTTCACGGACTGCGTCAACCCCTGCTGTGGCCGCGCCTGAGTGTGACATGGCTGGAGCCCAACGTGGCGCGGCTGCTCGCGCGGCTGGGGGCGACGGCGGCGCAGGTGCAGGCCGACCCGGAGGGGGTACTGGGGAGGGCGCTGGCGCGGGAACGGGGAGCGGCGGCCCTCTCCGCCGAGCGACTATCCGCGCTGGACGCCGAGTTGCGGGCCCTGACCGCCGACCTCGCCGCCCTCGACCCCACGCTGGCACGGGCCGCCGAACGCACCCGCAGCCGCACGACTGCCCGCGTCGCGCACCTCCAGACCCTCTCCGCCCGCGCCCTGGCTCGCCAGGAGGACGACCGGACGCGGCAGCTCACGCGCCTGAAACTGCACCTGCTACCGAACGGCGTGCCCCAGGAACGCGAGATGAACTTCCTGACCTTCCTGCTCAAGCACGGGGAGGCGCCGCTGAGGACGCTCCTCAGCCTCGCGCCGGGGACGCAGGCGGAGGTGCCAATTCCCTGAGGGTCAAGGGACGACCTGGGGCTCCGTGGCGCTCTTGCCGTAGTCCAGGCTGTCCAGCAAGCTCAGGGCGAGGGCTTCGAGGGCCGACTGCCGCTCACCCGATGTGGGGGCATTTAGGGCGAGGTGGAGGTGACGGGCGGCAACAGGCTCACGCCCCGTCAGGTCTCTCAACCAGTGGCGCGGCTTGACCTCCCACCAGCCACGAGCCGCGTACAGGGCGTGAACCAGACGACCGGCGGCAGAGGCGACCTGATAACCATGCATGGGTGTTCCGAGCAGTCCACGCGCCTCCATCACCTCGTCTACGAGGAAATGCCGGTCGGCGGGGGTGAGGGGGCGGGGCACCGGGCCAGCCGCATACAGGGCGCGCGCCTCGGCAGTCAGGGCGTCCAGATCGGGATGCGGCACCAGCACGCGCCCCCGGGCGAACATGGCGATGGAAGCGTGATCGGGCTCCGCGAACATCGCCCGAACTTTCCGCAGCGGATTGTGAAAGGCTTCCACCGGCACCCCGTCTGCTACAAAGCTGCTCCTCCAGCGGAAGTCCCCCATGACGAGGGCGTGAAAGTCCAGATCGCTGTGGGGATCGGCCTCTCCCCGGGAGGCGCTGCCGCACCACAGGACGGCGTAGACGCCGGGTGTGGCGGTGACGCGGGCGAGCGCGGCGGGCAGGGCCGCCTCCAGACGGGCCTGAGCCTCAGGGTCGGGCATGACGTGAACCCGGAGTCACCCCTACGCCGTCGCGTACTCCTCCGTGGGCAGCCACTTCACTTCCACCCCCTGCTCGCCCAGCCACTCGGGGACGCTGTAGCGGGCACGGGCCAGGCCGGAGAGGACGCGGTGGGCGGTCGCCACGGCCCGGTGGAGTTCGCCGTCACCGATGAGCCCCGCCTCATGGGCGGCGACCAGTTCCTCGGTGTCCATGATCTCGGCGGCGACCCCGTCGTGAACGATCACGTCGAGGTAGTGGTCGCGCACCGACCAGAGGTCGCCCGACCGGGTGATCGTGGCTATGTCGATGTAGTAGTCGTGTTCGCGCGGGCCGTGGAAGTCGTAGCGGCAGACGACCACGCCCAGGGCGGGGAGCAGGTTCGCCTGCCAGTGCCGGATGCGGGGATGGGTCACGAAGTCCCGCGCGACGAAGAGGCCGTGCGGATGCTCACGGTAGGTGTGAACGGGGCGGAGGCCGGTGTTCGTGTGGTGCAGCCGCGCCGCCACGTCGTGCCGCTCAGTTTTGACAGCTTCCGCTCCGGGCATGAATTACCGTAACGGATCGGGACCCCCTCCGGGCATAAAGTTTGTCTCAACCCGGGCTTCATGAAACGGCAACCGTCACCCCACGCCAGGCTCAGAGGACGGGAAGGGCGGGCAGGCGGTCGAAGCCCTCCGGCACGAAGAGGCTCCCTTCGGTGGTCCCCTGGTCGGAGAGGGCCTGCAAGCGGGCTGCGAGGGCCGGGGCACTCAGTTCCCCCATCAGGAAGGCCCGGTGGGCACGGATGACCTCGCGCACCCCCTCGGGCGTCTCGTGGACGAACTCCAGGCGGAAGTCGCGCAGGCCCGAGTCCAGCCACGTCGTCAGGTGTGCGCCCGCGACCTGGGGACGGCCCTCGAACACCGTGTTGCGGCAGCCCACGTCGGCCATGACGGGGTGGGCGACGCCGCGCTCGTCGCGCAGGGCGACCCGGTGGGACTCGCAGGGGTGGCCGCAGTTGGTGTAGTCGGTGCCCTGGGACAGGAAGCGGCAAAACACGCAATGCTCGGTGTGGAAGACGGGGAGGTGCTGGTAGGCGATGACCTCCAGCCGCCCCGGCCCCACGAGCGCGGCGAGTTCGGTGACCTGCCGCGCGTTGAGGTCGTGGGTGGGCGTGACCCGGTTCAGCCCCAGGTCGAGGAGCGCCCGGGTCGTGAGGACGTTGGCCGCGTTCAGGCTGAAGTCGCCCGTCAGGGTGGGGAGGTTCGGGGCCTCCTGCAAGCCTTCCAACAGACCGCCCGAGCGCACCAGGATGTCCGCGTTCAGCGACAGCAGGAACTTCTGGAGGTTCTGCTCGGTGGGCTTGAGGATGCGGGGGCTGGCGACCCGCACGGGAATGCCCGCGTCGCGCACCCGCTCCACGCTGGGCTTGAGGCCGTACAGCTCCAGGTAGTCGAGCGTGATCGAGTCGGGCCGTTCGGCGAGCGCGGCGTCGAGTTGCTCGGGCGTGCGGACGAGGACGTGGAGGCGGGGTTGTGGGGCGTGGGCGCTGAGTTGCGGGGCGACCTCCCGCAGCACCTCGTCCAGCCGGGGGGTAATGCGGCGCTCGGGGGCCTGGCCGCGTAGGGCCGTGAGCCCCTCGACCGCCTCGCGGCGCAGCGCGTTCAGGGCCGAGACGGGCAGGAAGCCGGGGCCGGAGAGGTCGGCGCTCAGGCCCGCGAGGTGATACCCCGTGCCCCCCAGCTTGCCGAGCTGCTCGCGCAATCCCGCCTCGTCCACTGCCCGGTTGCGGGCGGGCTGGAGGGGGCCTTCCAGGGTGACGGTGACGCTGCGGCCCCCCTCGTCCGTGAGGGTGAGGGCGGGCACCTCGCCGACATGACCGCGGAAGTGGGCGGTGACGGGACGGGTGTGGATGGGGTCGTGGGCCTCCAGCAGCGGCCTGACCCGGGTGCCCAGAGTCGGGTCGTGGGTGCGCCATACCGGGTCGCCGACGCGCACCCGGGAGGGGTCCACGGCGCCGCGCCCGAAGCGCAACTCCGCCGTCTCGCCGGGCCGCACGGCCTCCACCTGCCGCCCGCGCTGCCACAGGCCGTACAGGAAGCCGCCCTCCTCGCGGCCCTCGGGGGTGCGCCAGTTGGCGGGGTCGAACACCAGGCCGTCGCCGGGCTTCACCTCCTCCGAGAGTTCCACGAGGACGCCGCGCTCGGTGGTGCCGCGCACGGTGCCGACGCGCACGCCCCGGTGACGGGGGGCCCGCCCGCGCACAACCCCCTGGTGATTCGTCCCGGAGATGAAGTGCGGCCCCAGCCCACGCGAGTAGACCTGCTCCAGGTCGCGCTCCTCCCCCGGGGTCACGCTCAGGGGCAGGCCCGCCCAGGCCTCGTCCACGGCCTTGCGGTAGGCGGCGGTCGTGAGGGCCACGAAATCGGCGTCCTTGTAGCGGCCCTCGATCTTCAGGCAGTTCACGCCGAGATTCACGAGGTCGGGCACCTGATGCAGGGCGTACAGGTCGCCGGGCGAGAGGAGGTAGCGCGCGTCGCCGAGGTCGCGGTGAACGCCGTCCACCAGCATCTCGTAGGGCAGGCGGCACGCCTGGGCGCACTGGCCGCGGTTGGCACTCCTTCCGCCCCACGCCTCCGAGGAGAAGCATTGACCCGAGTAGCTCACGCACAGCGCCCCGTGGACGAAGGTTTCCAGTTCCATGTCCGTCGCCGCCGCGATGCGCCCGATGTCGCGCAACGACAACTCCCGGCCCAGCACCACCCGGCTCGCCCCGAAGCGGCGGGCGAGTTCGGCGCCCTCGGCGGAGGTGATGCTCATCTGGGTGGAGCCGTGGATGGGGAGGTCGGGGCAGATCTCGTGCGCCAGCCGCGCGACCCCGTGATCCTGCACGATGATCGCGTCCACGCCCGACTCGGCGAGGTGGATGAGTTGCCGCTCGGCCCCCCGCAGCTCGCGGTCGAACACCAGGATGTTGAAGGTGACGAAGCCCAGCACGCCGCGCTCGTGGAGCGCCCGCATGAGGTCGGGCAGCTCCTCGTTCGTGAAACCCACCTTGGCCCGGGCGTGAAAGCCCTCCACCCCGAAGAACACGGCGTCCGCCCCAGCCTCGACCGCCGCGCGCAGTTGCGGCCAGCCGCCGACGGGGCTCATCACTTCGGGTTTCACGCGGGCTCTGGGCATAACGCGCCAGTCTAGCCCAGGGGCCGGGAGCCGAGCGTGAGCGGGGGAACGGGGGACTCACAGCGGGAACCCCATCACTTGCAGGGCAACGCTTCAAGAGATGTGGGGCGAGTGACGGCCAAAGACAGCGGCCCCCGTGGAGTTGAAGGGGGCGCTTTCCCCTGGGGTGGGGACCACCGCTGTCAGAACAGGGCGAGCGGCCCGCCGCCGGGGTGGAGGTAGCGTGACTCGAACTCCTCGGGCGGCAGGGGGGAGCCCAGCAGGAAGCCCTGCCCGACCTCGCAATCGAGGTCCCGCAGCACGCCGAGCTGCTCGGCCGTCTCGATGCCCTCGCCGACGGTGGGGACGGAGAGCCAGTGGCCCAGGGTGACCACCGTGCGGGCGATGGCCTGGTCCCGGGGCCAGCCCGAGAGGGGTCCCACGAAGGAGCGGTCGAGCTTGAGTTGCCCGATGGTCAGGCGCTGGAGCTGCCCCAGGCTGGAGCACCCCGTCCCGAAGTCGTCCAGCGCCACCCGCACCCCCAGGTCGGCGAGTTCCCGGGCGAGCCCCTGCGTGCCCTCGGGGTCGTGCAGCAGGGCACTCTCCGTCACCTCCAGGATCAGGCGCGCGGGGGGCAGGCCCGTTTCCCGCAACACCTCCGTGACCTGGGCGAGGAAGTGCGGGGCCTCCCACTGGCGCACGGACACGTTCACCGCCAGGGTCCAGTCGGGGTCGCCCCGCTCCCGCCAGCGCGCGAACTGGCGGCAGGCCTCGCGCAGCACCCACTCGCCGAGCGGCAGGATCATGCCGCTCTCCTCGGCGACCGGGATGAACTGGTCCGGGGTAATCCAGCCCCCCCCGGGCTGGGGCCAGCGCACGAGCGCCTCGGCCCCCAGCACCCGCCCCGTCCGCAGGTCCACCTGGGGCTGATAGTGCAGCCGGAACTCGCCCCGCTCCAGCGCCCCGGCCAGGCGCCCGCGCAACCGCAGTTTCTCCTGGGCGGCGGCCGTCATCTCCTCGACGTAGAAGCGGTACCCGCCCCGCCCGGCGACCTTGGCCGCGTACATCGCCGTGTCGGCGGCCCGCAGCAGGGCCTCGGCATCCTGGCCGTCGGTGGGGTACAGGCTGATGCCGAGGCTGCACCCCACCCGCAGGTCGTGCCCGGCCACGTGGAACGGCTCGCCCAGGGCGTATTGCAGCCGCTGGGCGACCCAGGCGGCCCCCAGCGGCTCACCGAGTTCGGGGAGCAGCACCACGAACTCGTCCCCGCCCAGCCGGGCGACCGTGTCCTCGGCGCGCAGCATCCGGCCCAGCCGCTCGGCCACCGCCCGCAGCAGCTCGTCGCCGACGGCGTGCCCCAGCGAGTCGTTGATCAGCTTGAAGCGGTCGAGGTCGAGCACCATCAGCGCCACAGGGGTGCCGTGCCGCTCGGCGAAGTGCAGCGCCTGCCGGGTGCGGTCGAGCAGGCTCAGGCGGTTGGGCAGCCCGGTCAGGGCGTCGTGGTGGGCGAGGTACTCGCTGCGCTCCTGGGCGCGCTTCCACTGCAAGACCCACAGCCGCAGCTCCAGCTCGTCGATCACCACGGCGGCGAGGTCGAGCAAGAAGGCCTGCTCCTCGGGGCTGAACTCGCGGACCTGGCCGTCGTACACCGCCAGGGTGCCGATGCGAAACCCGTCGGGGGTGGTGAGGGGCGCCCCAGCGTAGGAGCGGGCCCCCCAGGACTGCACCATGGGGTCGTTGCGAAACCGGGAGTGGGCCCGCAGGTCGGCCACCGTGAAGGGGCCGCCGCGCTCGATGGTCTCGCCGCAACAGGCGCTCTCCCGACTCATCTCCCGCAGGGTCGTTCCCACGCCGGACTTGAGCCAGGTGCGCCCGCCCGCCACGAAGTTGATGACGACAATCGGGACGTTCAGGAGGCGCTTGACAAAGCGCGTGATGCGGTCGAACTCCACTTCCGGGAGCGTGTCCAGCACCCCGTACCGGTCCAGCACTTCCAGCCGCTGCATCTCGTGGGTGGACTCGGGGGACGCCATACTCCGTTTTTCAATGCCGCCCCGGGCGGGAGGTGAGTCGCCCGGGGGGAAACCTTTACCGAGTCCAGCCGCGCCGCGTTCCGCCCGGTTCTAGGAGGGCGGGGACGGCGAGTTCGGCCTCCACCCGGTCACGCCCGCCGCGCTTGGCGCGGTAGAGCAGGGCGTCGGCGCGCTCCACCGCCGTCCCGCTGTCCGCTAGGGCGACCAGCCCGGCCGAGAGCGTGACGAGCAGCCGGGGCAGCCCCGCCCGGCGCCCCACCTGCCCCGCGACCTGGCTCCGCAGGTCCTGGGCCAGCGCCCCCGCCTGGTCGGCGGTGAGCCCCCAGAACAGGACGGCGAATTCCTCCCCCCCGAAACGGTAGACCTGCCCGTCCTCCCCCACGACCTCGCGCAGCACGGCGGCGACGGCTCTCAGCACGAGGTCCCCCCCGGCGTGGCCGTAGGTGTCGTTCACCGCCTTGAAGTGGTCGAGGTCGAGCAGCAGTAGGTGAGTGCCGGGAACTGGCCGGGCCAGCACCTCGTCGAGGGCGCGCCGGTTGCCCAGGCCGGTCAGCTTGTCGGTGTAGGCGAAGTCGCGCAGCACGTTCGCCCGCTCCGAGGCCCGCAGCTCCGTCAGGACGATGGCCTGTGCGGCCACGGTCCCGACGCCCTGGGCGGCAGTGATCAGCAGCACGCTGGAGACGGCCAGCAGGGCGTCGTGGGTGGTCAGGAGCGCCCCCAGGGCCAGCGGCAGGTTCGCCCCGCCGAACAGCACGAAGGGCTGCCACCAGGACACGCCCAGCGTCTCCGGCGAGCCCGTGCCCCGCCGCCGCAGGAGGGCGAAGAGGCCCACCACCAGCGCCAGGTGCAGGACCTGAACGGCGCCCGGCCCGCCCCCCTGCCACAGCGCGTAGACCATCAGGGGCAGCGCGACCGTCGCCCCGGCCAGCCCGCCCCCGCCGATGGTCGCCAGCGCGACCGGCACCGCCCGCAGGTCCAGGGACGCTCCGCCCTGCAGCGGGACCGCGTTGACGATCAGGATGAAGCTGCTCGCGGTCGTCAGCAGGGCGCGCAGCGCGATCTGGCTCCAGACCTGCGGCAGCACCACCGTCCGCAGCGTCCAGCCGATCACGAAGGTGACCGTACACAGCACGCAGAAGTTGAGAAACAGGGCGTTGAGCATAGGGCGCAGCCAGTCACCGCAGGGTAGGGGCGGCGCCGTTACACTTCCCTGACACGGGGCCGTTTTCCCAGAGGCGCGGCACAGGCTGAGGGGGGCGACGCGGGGGAGTGGCCCTACTCCAGCGCCGCGTTCAGCTCGTCCCTCAGCCGCCGCGCCGCCTCCCGGCTGGCCGCCACGCTCAGGCCACTCGCGTACTGGACGGCCCGGCTCGCGCTCGCCAGGGCGCCGGTGCCCCCGGGGTGGAAGGCCGGGGCGAGCGCCGCCGCCGTCCCGCCCTGGGCCCCCAGCCCGGGGAGCAGCAGCAGGGCGCGCGGCATCAGCGAGCGGAAGAGGGCGAGGTCCTGCGGGTGCGTTGCGCCGACCACCGCGCCGACGCCCGCGTATTCCCCCTCCTCCTCGGCCCCCAGCCGGGCGACCTCCACCGCCACGCGCTCGCTGACCCCCTGGCCCTGCACGTCCGCCTGGTCGGGGTTACTCGTCTTCACCAGGACGAAGATCGCGCCGCCGTTGGCCCGCGCCGCCTCCACGAAGGGGGTCAGCGTGCCGAAGCCCAGGAAGGGGTTCACGGTCAGGGCATCCCCGGCATGCGGCCCCGTCAGCCAGCCCCGCGCGTAGGCCGAGGCGGTCGAGCCGATGTCGCCCCGCTTGCCGTCGAGGATCACGGGCAGGCCCAGGAGCCGGGCGGCGGCGCAGACCTCCTCCAGCAGCGTGAGACCGGGCACCCCCAGCGCCTCGAAAAAGGCGAGCTGCGGCTTGACGCAGGCGGCGAAGGGGGCGGTGGCCTCCAGCACGTCCAGCGTGTGTTCCCGGAGGTGCGCGAGGTCGCGGTAGGCGTCCGCCCGGGGGTCGAGACCCACGCACAGCCGGGTCCTGAGGTGGCGGGTGCGGTCGGTGACGGCGGCGGCAAAGGTCATGGGGGCGAGGCTAACACGCGCCGCGCGGCCCTCACGAGGTCGGCGTTGTCGGCGGCAAGTGTGCCGTCCGGCCGGGTGAGGGTGTCCTCCAGGCCGATGCGGGTGGAGAGGCCCCGGCGACCCGCCTCGCGCACGAGGGGCCACACGCTGCGGTCCAGGCCGTGCAGGAGGCGGGGCGGCGTCACTCCGGCCTCGTCCAGGAGCGTCAGGATGGCCGCCGCCTCGGGCAGCACCTCCTCCGCGGACTGGTCGGGGAGTTCGACGAGGACCCGCAGCGCCCGGTCGCGATCCGGCCACTCCAGGAATGCGTGCGCGGCGCCCACATTCCACAAGCCCGCCTCGACCCCCACTCCCCGGCCCATCAACGTCCCGGCCAGGCTCTCCGCGTGCGGCTCGTGCCAGTTCACCGAGACGAAGCCAGGGAGGACCGTCCAGGCGCGGGCGGCGGCGAGTTGCGCGGCCACGTCGGGCAGAATCCAGAAGCCGCTGGAGATACCCACGGGGACGCCGGGGCAGGCGACGCGGACCGCGTTCAGGGCAGCCGCGACCACCTCCGCCTCCAGCGACTCGCGGCCCGAACGGTCGCGGGGGTGCAGGTGCAGCGCCCCGGCGCCCGCCGCGACAGCTTCCCGCGCCGCCTCTGCAAGCTGGACCGGGGTGACGGGCAGGGCCGGGTGGCTTCCCACCGGGCGGCCCCCATTCAGGCAGGCTTTCAACAGCATGGCCCGAGCGTATCCCGGCGCTGCTACCCTCCCCCCATGACCTTTTCCATCGTGGGCCGGGACCCCGCCACCGGGGACCTCGGCGTGGCCGTGGCGAGCAAGTTCCTGGCGGTAGGCGCCCTGGTGCCCTTCGCGCGCTCGGGGGTGGGCGCGGTCGCCACCCAGAGCTACGTGAACCCTAATTTCGGGCCGGAGGGGCTGCGGCTCCTCGCCTCCGGGATGAGCCCCGAGGAGGTCGCCGCCGAGTTCCGGGCTACCGACCCGGACATCGCCCAGCGGCAGTTCGGGATCGTGGGGGCGGACGGGCGGGGCGCGACCTACTCCGGGGCGGGGTGCCACGCGTGGGCGGGCGGCTACACCGGGCCGGACGTGGCGATTCAGGGCAACATCCTGACCGGGCCGGAGGTCGTGGACGCGATGCTCGCGGCATGGGAGGCGGGGGCGGGGCAACCTCTCCCCCACCGGCTGCTGGGGGCGCTGCGGGCCGGGGACGCGGCGGGAGGGGACCGGCGGGGGCGGCAGTCGGCGGCCCTGCTGTGCGTGGGACCGGGGCGGGGCTACGGGGGCCTGACGGACGACTGGGTGAACCTGCGCGCCGACGACCACCCCGACCCGTGCGCGGAACTCGAACGGCTGCTGGGGATTCACGACCTGCTCTTCGGGCGCCCCGCGACGACCCACGAACTCAGCGAGGAGGAGCTGGGCTGGCTGCGCGCCGTGCTCATCCACGAGGACTACGCGACCTCGCTGCCCGGCGGCCCCTGGGACCCGGAGACGGAGGCGGCGGCCTGGGCGCTGTACGGCACCGAGAACCTGGAGGAACGCTGGGTGCCGGGGGGACGCTTCGACCCGGTGGCGTTGGCGTACCTGCGGGAACGCTTCAGGGAGTGAGAGAAGCCGTCAGCGGTCAGAAAGGGCTTCTTTTGCCCACGGCTGATCGCTGAAAGCTGATAGCCTCCTCTCATGCGGCTCTCGGCCACCGATGTCTATGCCTTCCAGGCGCTCGGCTTCCTGGGCACGCAGGAACCCACGCGCTGGGTGTCCAGCGAGGAGATCAGCGAGGCGACGGGCGTTCACCGCCCCTACCTGGTCCGCATCCTGGCGGCGCTGACGGCCAAGGGCATCGTGAAGAGCAAGAAGGGCATCGGCGGCGGGTACGCCCTGAGCCGCAAGCCCCGGCTGATCTCGCTGTGCGAGGTGGTGCGCGCCATCGACGGCCCGGTGGCGCCCCTCTCCTGCATCAGCCTGAACTGGCACGAGCCCTGCGCCGAGGAGGACCGCTGCCACGCCCGCGCCACGCTCTACACCCGGATGCGCGACGCCATGCTCGCCGTCCTTCAGGAGTTCAGCGTGGAAGACCTCGTGGCCGACGCGCGGCAGGGCGTGAGCTACGGCCACTGCCTGGGCCACCTGCTCAAGCCGAATGCGTAAGTGGCTGGCGGCTGGCCGTTCCACCTTCACGACCCGCCACTTTTTGCCTTCTCGCTCCGCTCGGGGTGATGATGCAATCTTCACCCGGCAGCCTCTTAGAAGCTAGCGCAGGCGGATGGACCGCACGAGGGCGTCGAGGGCGCGAACACCCGGGGCGCCGTCCTCGGCGTTCAGCTGGCCGGTGAGGTCGGCGCGGTAGGCGTCCACCTTCCTTCGGTAGGCGGCGTAGGCGGGGCCGCTGCTCGCTTCGGGAACCGGGGCGACGGCATAGTCCCGCGTCCGGTCCAGCTCGGCGCGGGTCGGGAGGCTGGCCGGGGCATAGGGCACCTGGACAGTCACGTAAAAACGCCCGTCACGGCTGAGGCCCTGAAAGGTGTAGACCACGGCCTCGCGCGGGAAGCGCACGCCGTCCTCCTGCGAATAGATGGCAAGGTAGCGGATGCCCTGCACAGCGGGCGTCTTGAAGGGCCGGACCGCGCCCGTGACGGACTGGTTAGCGTTCCTCAGGGGCAGAAAGGGCAGGGTCAGGGGCCACTTGACCTCGTTCAGCCTCAGGCGGCCACTGTTCAGCGCCCTCAGGGTGTCGATCTGCGTGCGGACGTTCCAGGGCTCGCCCCGCTCGGGGTACTGGGCCAGCAGCCCGGCGACCGGGTAGACGGCGGCGTAGGTTTCCGGCAACTCCGTGTCGTACCCGGGCTTCCAGCGCTCCCCCGGCCTGGTCAACACGGCGCGGACGTGGGTGGGAAAGAAGAATATCGGTCCGTCCGCGCGCGGCACACCTCGAACGGTTCCGATGTCCGCCGTCCGCCCGATCCAGCGGGCGTTGAGCGAGAGGCCGGGCAGGACGAACACTTCCGCCCCACCCGCCAGGGCAACGGAAGTCAGGAAGAGCGCAGGCAACCAGGGCTTCACGGCCGCATTCTCGCCCACCGTCCGTGATGGACACCTGACCGCAGTTCGGGCTCCCCGCCCGCCGCACCCCACGCCGGAGGTCATCAAGACAACCGGAAGACAGTCCCTTGTTTTGTCCTTGCCAACAGATTACCTTTTTTGTCAATGATCGCCCGACCCGCCCTCTGCCCCACCCGAATGTCCCGGCGATGTCGCTGACCGGTTCCCGCCAACTTCCTTTCCCCCCACGACGCCACGGAGCCCGCACATGAGCGATATCGAAGCCCTGAAAAAAGAAGTCCCGCCCTTCCAGATTTTCGATCTGATCCCGCAGTACGCCGCGCAGGGGTTTGTGAACCCCGAACACATCGACCTGCTGAAGTGGGCGGGCGTGTACCCGCAGCGCCCCCAGGAGGACGGCTACCTGATGATGCGGGTGAAGGTGCCGACCGCCGAGTTTTCGTCTGACACCTTGCGCGTGGTCGCGGGCATCTCGGAGGACTTCGGGCGCGGCTTTCTCGACGTGACCGACCGCCAGGCCTTCCAGTTCCACTGGCTGCGGATTCAGGACGTGCCGCAGATTTTCGACCGCCTGGAGCCGATCGGCCTGCATACCAAGGGGGCATGCGGCGACACCGTGCGCGCCGTGATCGCCTCGCCCCTCGCCGGACTCGACGCCCGGGAGATCATCGACGTGCGGCCCCTCGCCGCCGCGATGGAGGGGACGCTGAGCGGCAACCCCGACTTCCAGGACCTGCCGCGCAAGTTCAAGATTTCGATCACGGGGACGCCCGAGCTGGAGGGCATCCACATGATCAACGACATCGGCTTCCTGGCCCACCGGGTGGACGGGGAGATCGGTTTCGACGTGTGGGTGGGCGGCGGCCTGGGGGCGGTCGCGCACCTTGCCAAACGGCTGGGTGTGTTCATCCGGCCCGAGGAAGTGGTGGAGGTGGGCCGCGCCATCGCCGGGGCGTACCGCGACCACGGCTACCGGGTCAGCCGCAAGAAGAGCCGCCTGAAGTTCCTGATCAAGGACATCGGCGTGGAGAAGTTCCGCGAGATCGTGGAGACGGAGTACCTGGGCCGTAAGTTGACGGACGGCCCCGCCGCGCCCGTCGCCCGCTTCGGCGGCAACGACGTTCTCGGCGTGAACCCGCAGGGTGACGGCCTGAACTACGTCGTCGTGGCGACGACGGTGGGCCGCATCGACCCCTTCAAGGCGCGCAGGCTCGCCGACCTCGCCGACCGCTACGGGAAGGGTGTTCTCCGCACCACCGCCTTCCAGAACATGATGATCCCCCACGTGCGTTCGGAGGACGTGGCGGGGCTGACCGCCGAGCTGGAGGCCATCGACCTCGCGCCGAAGACCACGCTGCGCGGCACGACCATCGCCTGCACGGGGACCCAGTTCTGCCGCCTCGCGCTGACGGAGACGAAGGCGCGCACCGCGAATCTCGTGGACCACATCGAGGCGAAGTTCGCCGACCTCGACGTGCCCTTCACCATCAACCTGACGGGCTGCTCGAACGCCTGCACCCGCTATCAGGTCGCCGACCTCGGCTTCATGGGCTCGCTGCGCGGCGAGGAAGAGGTCTATCAGGTCCACCTCGCGGGCAGCATCGGGCAGGCGCAGCGCACGGGCGACCGCCTGAAGGGCTTCGTGCCCGCCACACGGCTCAACGAGTACACCGAGGCGGTGCTCTCCGACTTCCGGGCGGGCAAGCTCCCCGGCGAGAGCTTCGTGGAGTACGCCGACCGGGTGGGTCACGAGCGCTTCGCCCCCGACACGATCCTCAAGCCCGAGCGTGAGGTCGTGACCGCATGACCGCGATCCTGGGTCGACCTGAAGTCGGCACGGGCCGGGTGGTGTGGTTCACCGGCTTGTCCGGTGCCGGAAAAAGCACTCTGGCCTCGGCCCTGTACGCGGAGCTGGTGGCGCGGGGCGAGCGGGTGGAACTCCTGGACGGGGACGCCGTGCGCGAGAACCTGAGCAAGGGGCTGGGCTTCACGAGGGCCGACCGCGACACGAACGTCCGGCGCATCGGTTTCGTGGCCGGGCTGCTCGCCAGGCACGGCGTGACCGTCCTCGTGAGCGCGATCAGCCCCTACGCGGACACCCGGCGCGAGGTGCTGGGTGGCCTGCCCAACGCCACGGAAGTCTTTGTGGATGCCCCGCTGGAGGTCGTCACCCAGCGCGACGTGAAGGGCCTGTATCTGAAGGCGCTGGCGGGCGAGATTCCGCACTTCACGGGCGTCTCCGACCCCTACGAGGCCCCCGAAGCACCCGACCTCCACCTGCGGACCGACCGCATCAGCGTGGAGGACGGCGTGCGGCGACTGCTCGACCACCTGGGGTACGGGGCATGACGGCGCTGGAGAACCGCCCCGGGGTGCGTACGCCCGAGCAGGGCGGCGTGCCGCTGACGACCGAGCCCCGTGCCCCCCGTGAAGCCGCCGGGCACGTCGACACCACCGCGCCCGCCTTCACCCCCGACACCAACCCCCTGGACGTGATCCGCTGGGCGCTCGAAGCCCACCCCGACCTGCTGATGCCCAGCGCGTTCAACCTCAACGGCGTCGTGCTCCTCGACCTCGCCGCTCGGGCGGGCTACCGGGGCGAGGTCGTGTTCGTGGACACCGGCTTCCACTTCCCCGAAACCTTGCAGACCCGGGACCGCCTCGCCGCGCGTTACCCGGAGATGACCTTCGTGACGCTGAACGCGGGGGCGCACCCGGAAGACGGTCAGACGCCGCCCGACCTCTACGCCTCCGACCCCGACGCCTGCTGCGCGGTGCGGAAGGTCGCACCCCTTCAGGCGTACCTGCGGGAGAAGGCGCCCTCCGCCCTGCTCAATGCCCGCAGCCGGGATCAGGCGAGCACCCGCGCCGACATCCCCTTTGTCGAGACGGGCGGGGCGCGGGTGAAGATCAATCCCCTCGCCCACTGGACGCGCGAGCGGCTGGAGGCGTACGCGCGGGACCACGGCCTCCCCGTCAACCCGCTGTATTTCGACGGCTTCCTGTCCGTGGGCTGCTGGACCTGTACCCGCGCCGTCCGTCCCGGCGAGGACGCCCGCGCGGGCCGGTGGGCCGGGAAGGGCAAGACCGAGTGCGGGCTGTGGGCGGGGGAGAACCGGCTGTAGGCCCACCTTTTCCCCGTCCCAAAAGTTGACCAACTTCATCCACTACCTTTTTTGCGAGGCTGCCATGACGACCCTGTCCAACCCCTCCCCCATCCTCCTTCCTCCTCCACTCGGCGGCACCCTGGTGAACCGCGTGCGCCGTCCCGGCCCGGACTTCGACCCCGCCGAACTCGCGGGCCTGCCCCGGCTGGAACTGAGCGACCGCTCGTACGCCGACCTGGAGATGCTGGCGACGGGCGCCTACTCGCCGCTGACGGGCTTTCTGGGCGAGGCGGACTACCTGAGCGTGATTGAGCACCTGCGGCTGGCCGACGGGACGCCCTGGAGCATCCCGATCACGCTGCCCGTGAGCCGGGAGGAGGCCGCCCAGTCCACGGGCCGCGTGGTGCTGACGCACGGCGGCGAGCCGGTCGGATGGATCGAGGTGCAGGAGCGGTACGAGGGGCGCAAGGGCTTCGAGGCCCGCGAGGTCTACCGCACCGAGGACGCGGCGCACCCCGGCGTGGCGGCCCTGTACGCGGGGGGGGAGGTGTACCTCGCCGGACCCGTGACCCTCTTCGAGGTGCCGCGCGGCGCCTTTCCCCGCCACCACCGCACCCCGGCGGAGGTCCGGGAGGTGATTGAGGCGCGGGGCTGGCGGACCACCGTGGCCTTCCAGACCCGCAACCCGATCCACCGGGCACACGAGTACCTGCACAAGGTGACGCTGGAACTCGTGGACGGCCTCCTGCTGCACCCGCTCGTCGGGCAGACGAAGGGGGACGACGTGCCCGCCGGGACCCGCGTGCGGGCCTACGAGGTGCTCCTCGAGCGTTACTACCCGCAGGCCCGCACGCTGCTCAGCGTCTACCCGGCGGCCATGCGTTACGCCGGGCCGCGGGAGGCGATCCTGCACGCGCTCTCGCGGCGCAACTACGGGGTGACGCACTTCATCGTGGGGCGCGACCACGCCGGGGTGGGGAGCTACTACGGCACCTACGACGCCCAGGAGATCTTCTCGGCGTACACGCCGGAGGAGCTGGGCATCCGCATCCTGAAGTTCGAGCACACCTTCTACTGCAAGACGTGCGGCCAGCTCGTCAGCCCGCGCACCTGCCCGCACGGCAGCGAGCACCACCTCGTGCTGAGCGGCACGAGGGTGCGCGAGAAATTGCGTGCCGGAGAGAGTCTGCCCGCCGAGTTCACCCGGCCGGAGGTGGCCGAGGTGCTGCGGGGGGCGTACACCGCTCAGGGTTAACCCGCCCTGCACCGAACCCACACGGCCCGGCTCACCCGCACCGTGTTTACTGGGCCTACCACCCCGGAGGGACGAATGACCCGAAGACTCACGATCCTGACCGCCGCCGCGCTCCTCACATCCACGGCCCAGGGGCAGGGCGCCACCACGGTCCGCCTGGGGTTTTTCCCGAACCTCACCCACGCGCCCGCGCTTGTGGGGCTGGAGAAGGGCTACTTTCAGAAGGCGCTGGGGAGCGCGAAGCTCGACCCCCGCGAGTTCGTGTCGGGCACCTCGCTCATGGAGGCGTTCGCGGCGGGGCAGATCGACATCGCCTATGTGGGTCCCGGCCCCGCGATCAACGGCGCGGCGCGGGGAATGCCCCTCCAGATCGTCGCCGGGGCGAGCGAGGCGGGGGCGGTCCTGATCGCGCGGGGGGACAGCGGGATCAAGTCCTACAAGGACCTCTCCGGCAAGCGGGTGGCCGTGCCCAGCCTGGGGAACACCCAGGACATCAGCCTGCGCCACCTCCTGAAGGAACAGGGCCTGAAGGCGCAGGCGGACGGCGGCAACGTCACCGTGACGGCCGTTCCGCCCGCCGACGTGCTCGCGGCCTTTGCGGCGGGGCGGGTGGACGCGACCCTCGTGCCCGAGCCCTGGGGCGCCGTGCTGGAGGCGCAGGGCCACCGGATGATCGGCAACGAGAAGACGGTGTGGCGGGGCGGGCAATACCCCACCACCGTCGTGATTGTGAACACCAAATTTGCGGCGGGGAATCCGGCGCTCGTCACAGCCTTCCTCAAGGCACACGCCGACGCCGTCGCCTACCTCAACAAGAATCCCGCCGCCGCGCGCACTGTGATCAACGCCGAGCTGGAAAAGCTGACCGGACAGAAGGTCGACCTGCGCGTGCTCCAGCGGGCGATGGTCCGCACCCGCTTCACGACGGGCCTGGACCTGGACGCCCTGAACGACTACGCCGCCCTGAACGTGGAGGCCGGGTACGCCCGGAGCGTGCCCGACCTGAGGGCTTTTATCCTGCCCGGCGCCCTGAAGAAGTGAATCCATGACGATCTCCCCCCCCCTGCAAGCCCCCCCCGCCACCCGCCGCGCCGCCCGGGGACGAATGCTGCTGTGGCAGCTCCTGGGCCTGGTGCTGCTGCTCGCCCTGTGGTGGCTGGTGACGGACGTGCTCCGGCTCTACCCGCCCTACGTCTTCCCTAGCCCCCGGGCGGTGTGGACCGAGATCAGCTACGGGCTGTGGGGCAGCGGGCCGCAGGACGGCAGGCTGCTCGCGGGCATCGGCAACAGCCTGCGGCGGGTGCTGGTCGGGTATGCCGTCGCCGTGCTGCTGGGCGGCGTGGTCGGCCTGCTGATGAGCGCGTGGCGCCCCCTGCGCGAGACGCTGGGCGCCTACCTCACCGGCGTCCAGAGCGTGCCCTCCATCGCCTTCGTGCCCTTCGCCATCCTCTTTTTCGGGCTGAACGAGCGCGCGGTGCTGTTCGTGGTCATCCTGGAGGGCTTCATTCCCATCGCGCTGGCCGTCTCCGGGGCGTTGATGAACGTGCCCCCGGCGCTGCGGGTCGCGGGGCGGACGCTGGGGGCGCGGGGGCTGGGGCTCACGACCGGGGTGCTGCTGCCCAGCGCGGTGCCCAGCATCCTGACCGGGCTGCGGACCGCCTGGAGCTTCGCCTGGCGGGCGCTGGTGGGCGGCGAACTGCTCGTGAGCGCGAGCGCCAGCCTGGGCGCCCAACTGGAGATCGGGCGCAACACCGCGAACATGGCGCTGGTGATCGCCACCATATTGATCATCGGGACCATCGGCGGGCTGTTCGACGCCCTTCTTCGCGCGCTGGAGGCCCGGGTGCGCCGCGACTACGGCCTGGAGGTGCCCCAATGAGAGGTGTACAGTGACCGCCACGATGACCCGCCCCGCCCGAACCGCCAGCACGGCCCCCCAGGGGATCAGCCTGACGCTGGACGGGGTGACCTACCGCTACGGGCGCTCGCGGACGGCGACGACCCCGGCGGGCCTGGGCCCGGTCGATCTGCGGGTGCAGCCCGGCGAGTTCCTGTGCGTGGTGGGCCCCTCGGGCAGCGGCAAGAGCACCCTACTCTCGCTGCTGGCGGGCTTCCTGCGGCCCCAGACCGGCGAGATCCGGCTGGGCGACACGCCCCTGCGCGGCCCCGACCCGCGCCTCACGCTGGTGCAGCAGGAGCCCGCCCTGTTCCCCTGGCGCACGGTGGCGGGCAACGTGGCCTTCGGCCTGGAGCGCCAGCGCCTGCCCCGCGCCGAGCGGACCGCCCGGGTGGAGGACACCCTGCGCCTCGTGGGTCTGGAGGGCTACGGCCCCCGCCGCGTTCACGAACTCTCCGGCGGGCAGCGCCAGCGGGTCAGCCTGGCCCGGGCGCTCGCCGTGCAGCCGCAGCTCCTCCTCCTCGACGAGCCCTTCAGCGCCCTCGACGACCGCACCCGCACGGTGCTGTCGGACGAGTTGCTGGGCATCTGGTGGGAGAGAAAGGTCACCGTCGTCTTCGTGACCCACAACCTGGAGGAAGCCCTGGCGCTCGGGCAGCGCGTCGTCGCCCTGCGCGGCGGCGAGGTCGTGCTGGATGGCCCCGCGCGGGAGCTGAGCGTGGGGCAGCTCCGGGAGACGCTGGAGGAGTAAGGGACCCCGGTAGGCGGGAAGGAGCCGGGGCGTTGGCCCCGGCTCCTTCCGCCGTCTGCCCCCTCAATCCCCCGCCAGCGCCCCCCGCTGCGCCTCGGCCAGCCCCACCCAGTTCACCCGGCGGCGGCGCCACTCGAAGATGGCGACCTTGGCGAGTTCGTCCAGCACCCGGGCCAGGAACACGCCCCACACGCCGAGCGGGGTGTACAGGCCGAGGAAGATGGCGAGCGGCAGCCCCACCACGAAGGCACCCACCACGTCGCCCGTGATCACGCCCTTGCCGTCCCCCACACTCGGCAGGGCGCCGCCGCCCAGGATCATGTTGCGGACCTTGACGACCTGGGTGGCCGCGTTGATCAGGATGCCGCCCAGTGCGATGGCCCGCACGTCCGCGCCCACTGCCGGGAACAGCAGCGGCAGCAGCAGCCCGCTGAGGGCGAACAGCAGGCCGAAGCCCAGGCCGGTCAGCCCTCCTACCCGGCCCACGCGCCCCAGCCAAGCCCGCGCGCCGGGGCCGTCCCCCGCGCCCAGTGCCCGCCCGATCAGGACCGTCGCCGCGCTCATCAGCCCGAAGGAGCCCACCACGAAGATGCCCTCCAGCGTGCCGACGATCTGGCTGGCGGCCAGGGCCTGGGTGCCCACCCGGGCGAACACGGCGGCGTACATGAAGCCCCCCAGGCTCCACAGGAACTCGGTCAGGCCGATGGGCGCCGACAGGGTGAGGAGGGGGCCTGTCACCGCGCGGCGCTGTCCCGGGGCGGGCAGGGCGAAGGCGGCCAGACGGCGTGGGCCATAGACCAGATAGGCCAGGAGCGCGGCCTTGAGCGTCTGCGCGATCACCAGGGCCCAGGCGGCGCCCACGACGCCGAGTTCCGGCAGCGGGCCGACGCCGAACACCAGCCCCACGGCGGCGAGGCTCTCGACCGCCACCGTCAGCATGGTGGCGACCATCGGCGTGCGGGCATGACCCAGCGAGCGCAGCGCCCCGCTGAGAATCCAGCCGAGCATGCCGGGCACCAGGGACAGCATGGCGACCCGCAGGTAGGGAATCGCCGTGGCGGTCACGTCGGGCGCGCCGCCCGCGAGGCGCAGCAGGCCCCCCGCGCCCAGGATGACCGGCGCCGTCGCCAGCCCGGCGAGGAGCAGGCTAACGACCAGCGCGACCGTCAGCGTGCCGTTCACCCCCGCCCGGTCCCCCGCCCCGGCCCGCCGCGCCACCAGGATGGAGGTGCCCGAGCCCAGCGCCCCCAGGGTGGCGAAGAACAGGAAGCTCACGCTGCCCGCCAGCCCCACCGCCGCGACGGCCACGGCGCCCAGCGTGCCCACGATGACCTGGTTCACGAAGGTCAGGACGAGTTGCAGCACCATCTCCAGGCTGACCGGAACGGCGATGGAGGCGATCTCGCGCCCGGGCGAGCGGGTTTGAATCGATTCAGATGGGGGGGAGGAAACGGCCGACATACCGCGCCAAGGTACACCCGGGCCGCCGGGGGACCCTCAGCCGAATGGCGGAGAGCTAGACACGGGCAGGCGGGGCACGGTCTGGACTTCGTGCCCCGCCTCCCCCCGAGGGTGTCCCCTACTCGGTCTGCTTCTCCTCGCGCACCTCCTGGGCGGGGACCTGGCGGGGATTCACCCTCTCCAGCACCCGCTCGAAGGCCGCAACGACCCCATCAATCTGCTCGCGGCTGATCGTCACGGGCGGCAGGAAGCGCACGACCAGGGGCGTGGCCTGGAGGGTCAGCACGCCCTCCTCGTGTTCCAGGGCGGCGATGTAGGGGGCGCTCTTCTCCTTGAGTTCCACGCCGATCATCAGGCCCAGGCCGCGCACCTCGCGGATCTTGGGGGAGCGGATGGCCCGGAGCCGCTCCATGAAGTACGCGCCCTTCTCGCGCGCCTGCTCGGCCATGCCCTCGTTCCGCATGGCGCGGATCGCGGCGACCCCGGCGGCCATCGCCAGCGGGTTGCCCCCGAAGGTCGTGCCGTGGCCGCCCGCGGGCATCCGGTCGGCGACCTCGCCCGTCATGGCGAAGGCCCCTATGGGCACCCCGCCCGCCATCGCCTTCGCCAGCGTCATGCCGTCGGGAACGACCCCGAAATGCTCCGAGGCGAACATCTTGCCCGTGCGGCAGAACCCGGTCTGGATCTCGTCGAGGATCAGGAGGGCGCCCCGCTCCCGGGTGATCCGGCGGGCCTCCTGGATGAATTCGGGGCTCGCGGGCCGCACCCCGCCCTCGCCCTGCACGGGTTCGACGATGACGGCGGCGGTCTGGTCGGTGACGGCGGCGCGCAGCTCCTCGATGTTCCCGTAGGAGATGAAGTCCACGTTGCGGTTGTCCACCGCGTCGCCGAAGGGCTCGCGGTACTTGGGCTCCCAGGTGAAGGCCAGCGCCCCGAGGCTGCGGCCCGAGAAGCCGCGCTTCATGCTCACAAAACGCTGGCGGCCCGTCCCGGTGATGGCGAACTTCTTGGCCGCCTCCATCGCCTCGGTGCCGGAGTTGCACAGGAAGACGCGGTCGAGGCCGTGCGGGAGCACGCTCACGAGTTCACTCAGAAACTCGGCCCGCTTGTCGTTGGGCAGCGTCTGGGGCATCACGAGGAGTTTCTCGGCCTGCTCCCTGATCGCCCGCACCACGTCCGGGTGGCAGTGGCCGATGTTCGCCACCCCGTACCCGGCCACGCAGTCGATGTACGCCCGGCCCGTCTCGTCCCAGACGGTCGCGCCCTGGCCGCGCACCATGACGACCTGATGCTTGTTGTACACGCCGGAGTCGTAACGCAGCTCGGCATCGAGCCACTTGCTGGCATTCGTCTGCTGGGGTTCACTCTGTACGGTCACGTTGACCTCCTGTCGGGCTCAGTGTAGGGGGTGGGGGCGGGCGAAAGGGGCGCGTGTCCAGCCGGGCGGGTCACGGGCGGGTCGGCCGGAGCCGGGCCTGATCGGGCGTCAGGGCGGGCCACTCCCCCGTCTGCGCGGCGGCGCTCTCCCAGTTCTCCTTGCCGCTCCAGCGTTCGATGGCCAGCGAATAGACCGAGGTGCGGGCAAGGTCCGAATCCGAGATGGGCCGGGTCTGCTCGCCGATCCGCAGGTCCGGGAACACCCGCTCGCTCAGCACGGTCAGGGCCTCCCGCGCCTCGTCCGGGTCGGTGAGGAGCCGCGCGGTGCCGAAAACGATCACGCTGCGGTACTGCACCGACAGTTCGAGGGGGTCATTGCTGGGGAGCAGCGCCCCGATCTCGGACGCCTCGAAGGTGGCGCGGGCGGGCTGGCCCCGTTCCGTATTGGCCCGCAGCCGCCCGGCGATGTTCGTGTGGTACACGAGGTCGTGCCGCTCCGGGCGGTACGCGAAGGCGAGCGGCGTGACGAAGGGGAACGCGCCGTCCTTGTCCTCCCAGACGGTCGCCACGCGGCCCAGGGGCACCCGCAGCAATAGGGCGCGAATCCAGTCGTCGTCCCGCCGGTTCTGGGGTCGGCGCCCTAAAGAAGGGTCGCGGTGGCGGGGGTCGTAGAAGTCGGTCGACGTGGCCCGGGTCATACCCCTTAAGCTAGGGCCATGCTGGACCCCACGACAGGGCCGGAAAGCGCGCGAGGGACAGGTCCACTCGACCTGCTTCCCATCCCCTTGCGGCTCGACCGCTCGGCCCCCACCCCGCTGCACCGGCAACTTGCGGAACAGGTGCGGGCGGCGGCGCTCTCGGGTGCCCTTGCGCCGAACGCGCCGCTCCCGGGTTCGCGCACGCTCGCGGCGGCCCTCGGCGTCACCCGGGGCGTGGTCACGCTGGCGCTGGAGGAACTTGTGGCGGACGGCACGCTGGAGACGCGGGTGGGGCGGGGCACCTGGGTCGCGCGGGGGGCGGCGGTGGCGACCCGGGAGGAGACCGTCCACCTGCCCGCCTGGCTCACCCTCCCCGGCCCGGCCCCGATAGACGGCCCCACAAGTGTCCCCGGCATTCACTTCCGGCCCGGGGTGGCGGGGACACGGGTGCTGGACGGGAAGGCGTGGCGGGCGGCGTGGGCGCGGGCGGCCCGAACCGTGCCCGGTCAGGAGGCAACGGGCGGCGACTACGGCGACCCGGCGGGTGAGCCCGAGTTTCGGGCGGCTCTGGCGGCCTTTGTGGGGCGGGCGCGGGGCCTGCGGACGGACGCAGGCCGGGTCGTCGTCACCCCGGGCAGCCTGGGGGCGCTGGGGCTGATCGCCCGGCTGCTCCCGCCGGGAAGCCCGGTGCTGGTCGAGAATCCCGGCTACCGCGCGGCCCGTCAGGTGCTCCTCGACGCGGGGCACGAGCCTGTCCCCGTGCGCGTGGATGGGGACGGTCTGGTCACGGGCGGCCTCCCCCCCGCCCGTCTCGCCGTGGTCACGCCCAGCCACCAGTACCCGCTCGGCGTGCGGATGAGCCTGCCCCGGCGCCTGGCGCTGCTGCGCTGGGCCCAGACCCACGACGCCCTGATCGTGGAGGACGACTACGACGGCGAGTTCCGCTACGGCGCCCCGCCGCTGCCACCCCTCGCCAGCCTGGAGGGGGCCGGGGAGCGGGTGTTGTACCTGGGCACCCTCTCCAAGCTGCTCACGCCCGCCGTGCGGACGGGGTTCGTGGTCGCGCCACCCGCGCTGGTGCCCGCCCTCACCCGCGCCCGCGCGCTCGGGGACGGCGGGCACGACCGGATGACGCAGGCGGCCCTGACGTTCCTCCTTACCGGGGGCCACCTCGACCGCCACGTCCGCCGCGCCCGGCGCTGGCACGGCGAGCAGCAGGCGGCCCTGGCCCGGACCCTCGCGCCCCTGGCCCCGGGGTCGAGGCTGGGCGGCATCGAGGCGGGGCTGCACGCCTGCCTGCACCTGCCGCCGCAGCTTCCCGCCGGGGAGGTGGCGGCGGAACTCGCCCGGCGCGGGGTGTTCGTGAGCGCGGCGGAGGTGTACACCTTCGGGGGCGAGCCCCCGAACGCCCTGATCCTCGGCTACGGCGGCCTGACGGTGGCCGAGGTCGAGCGGGGCGCGCGGGAGATCGTGCGGGTGGTGCGGGGGGCGGTCCTCAGTCCCGGCGGATCACGAGCCCCTGCGGGGTGAAGCGCACCTTCTGGTAGGGCGCCCCGACCACGGCCTCGAAGAGGGTGCCCAGCAGGTCGCGCGCCTCCCTGAAGGCCGCCTCCGACCGCTGCTGACCGGCCACCTCGTAGCGGGCGACCCCCACGAGCGTGAGGAGGACCAGGCCCTCCTGCATCTCCTGGCGCTCGGCGTCGTTCATGCCCTGGGTCACCGGGTCGGCGAGCAGGCGGGGGCGGATGTGGGCGCGCAGCGCGGCGAGGTCGTTCTTGCCCATCTCGTGCGCCCCGGCCACGAGCGTCTCGTAGCTGGCCGCCGCCGAGAACGCCAGCCCGTCGGCCAGGTCCGAGGTCGAGAGGCCGTACCCCGCGCTCAGCCTGCGGTACTCGTTCATCAGGGTGCCCAGGGCCTCGCGCGCCCGGGGCCGCTGCCGGGGGTCACTCGCCAGCGCCCCCGCGAAGGCGTCGAGGACCGCCGAGCCCGCCGATGGCCGGAAGGTCGTGGTCGCCCGGCCCGCCGCGATCACCGCCCGGCCCCGGGGTTCCAAGCGGGCGCGCTCGGCCTCGACCGCCTTCTGCACCTCCTGCCGCCGGGCCTCCTGCTCGGCGACCGCGTTCATCATGACGGAGTTCATGAGCAAGAAGTTGCCCATCATCATGTTCATCATGTTGAGGTTGTCGGTCAGGAAGTCGTACTGGGCGGACGCGAGCGAGAGCGTCCCCAGCGCGGCAAGAGCCAGGACCCGCCTCACCGAATCACCACGCCCTTCGGGGTGAACTGCACCCGCTCGAACTCGGCGCCCAGCAGGCGGCGGATGTGGGCCCGGGCATTCTGGACGGCCTGCTCGGCGGTCGCGGCGTCCCCCGACGCCTGGCCCGTCTGGTAGGCGTCGAGGACGATCAGGCCGAGCAGCACGAGGTAGTCGTGCGCGTGCTGGCGCTGGGGAAAGGTGAGGCCCTGGAAGCCCTTGTTCCGCAGCAGCCGGGCGCGCATGTCCGCACGCAGCCCCGCGACCTCGGCATCGGAGAGGTCCTTGCGGCCGTCGCTCGCCACCAGGGTGAAGGCGGCGACCGCGAAGGTCAGCGTGTCAGCGAAGTCGGTGGTGCTGAGCCCCAGCTTCTCGGCGATGGCCGGATACCCCGCGAGGGCCTGCTCCAGGCGCCCCCGCAGCTCCCCCTGGACCTGGAGGCTGCCCCCGACCCGGGCGGCGATCTCACCGGGCGCGTTCGACCGGCCCGGGGCGAAGGTCGTGCTGGCCTTTCCCGCCCGGATGGCCGTGTTGCCCCGCGCCACCACCCCCGGGAAGTTCTGGTCGATAAAGGTCAGGTCGGGCACCGTGAAGCCGAACAGCGTCACGTACACGTCGGTGTCGCTGACCCCCAGGCTGTTGAGGGTCACGACCTGCGGGATCAGGGGGGGATCACCCGGGCGCAGGCCCTCGTACACCTGGGCCGAGGCGAGCGTGGAGGCGAGCAGCAGGGGCAGCAGCAGGCGGGAGGCGCGCGGCATGGGACTCCTTTCCGGGGGCGGGCACTGGAGGGCGGAGCCCCAGCCTAGCACCGGCTTTACGCGGCCACGCCCCACTACAGCCCCAGCCAGTCCTTCCCGGCGTCCTCGGTCTCCTGCACCGTCACACTCTCGGCCACCTCGTCGCGGCGGGTGGCCCAGGCGGGGAAGGGGTAGCCCACGAGGACCGGGTTGGGCACGTCGGGCTGCGACACGAGCATGGTTCCCGGCTGGAGGATGCCCGCCCGCGCCCGGAAACTCTGCGGCAGGAAGCGGTACTCGGGCCGCTCGGCCTCCGCGAGGTCCAGGCGCCCCACCACCCGGATCGCCGCGTTGGAGACGATGCGCCGCTCGACCTCGCTGGCGGTCTGCTGCGCCCCGATCAGGATGATGCCCAGGGAGCGCCCGCGCTCGGCGATGTCGAGCAGCACGTCCTTGATCGGGCTGTCCCCCTCGCGCGGGGCATACTTGTTCAGCTCGTCGAGCACGACGAACACCGTGTCCTGCCGCCCGTACCGCTCCTTGTGCTCGAAGAGGTCGCGCAGGAGCACGCCCACGACGAAGCTCTGCGCGTGCGCCCCCAGCTTGTGGATGTCCACCACGGTCGTCTGCACGCCCTGTTTCAGCACCTCGGGGCGGTACCGCGCGGCCTGGGCGGGGGTGAGGTCGCCGCGCACCAGGGGCGAGAGGTGCTTCTGCACCCCCCGCAGGCGGCGGACGAAGGCGCGCAGGGTGCCCTGGTTCTGCTTGAGGACCCACCTGGGGTCGCCCTCGCCCTCGTTCTGCTCCAGCAGCTTGTATTCGAGGTAGGAGACGAGCGCCCCGAAGGTCTCGATGCGCGTCTTGCCCATCTCGTCGAAGCGCAGGTTCTCGGAGAGGAGCACCTCCGTGTCGGGCTGCCAGTCCTCGACGGTGAGGTACGGCGCGTCGTCCCCGGCGGCCAGCCGCGCGAGTTTCTCCTCCATGTTGCCGATCACGAAGCCGAGGTTGAGGCTGCCGCTGCCGTCCGGGAACACGTAGGGGAGCATCCGCCGCCCGCAGAACTCGCGCAGGCTGAACACGAAGGGGGTGACGCCCTGGGACCGCTGCTCCACGTCGGGCACGATCACGTCGCCCTGTCCCCCCTTGGGCGGCGCGAGGAACTGCACGTCGCGGAAGGGCGTGGCGGGGAGGCCCAGCAGCTCGTAGCGTCCGGCGGGCAGGTTCTTGGCCGCCTGCACCCCGCGCTCCACGCCCTCGACCTCGCGGTTGGGCTGGTCGAGGAAGAGCAGATCCTCGCCCTTCACGTTGAAGATCAGGGCGCGGGTGCGGTGCCCCTCGTTGCGGTCCTCCAGCACCCCGCCCCGGAAGATCGCGTGCAGCAGGAAGAGGGCGTAGCTCGTCTTCGTCGCCACCCCCGAGATGCCGCTGATGTTGATGTGGCCGCCCTGCTCGCCGTTCACGAACTGGTAGTTGATCGGCAGCACCTGGCCGTCCGCGAGGAGGCCGCCCGGAAAGGACCGCTTCATCTTGTCCGCGCTGAGGGCCAGCCGCAGGTCGTCGCCCCGGGCATGGCGCACCTCGTCCCCGGGCTGGGGGGGAATGAAGTTCTCGGGGGCCACCCGCGTGACGAGGACGCGGGCCGCGTAGCTCACGGAGGCGGGGAGCAGCCCGGCCACCACGTCCTGCACGTCGGAGTCGAAGGTCACGCCCTCGTGCCGGGTGCGGACGTGATCCACGATGCCGTAGAAGTGGACGGGCTGGCCGCCAGGCTTGCGGGTGGCCACGACCACCAGATCATCCATGCTCACGCTCGCGCCGGGGGCCACCGCGAACCAGAAGGTGACGGGCGTGGCGTCCTCGGTGCCCAGCACCATGCCGATGCGCTCGCCCTGCACAGGAGTCTGGGTCACGCGACCACCGCCGTCCCGTACTGCCCCGCCAGGTGCGCCCGGATGCGCCGGGTCACCAGCTCGGAACTGCCCATCGCACGGGTCATGGCCTGCTCGAGCGCGGCGGTCGGGATCAGGTTCTGGGGGGCGCGGGGGTCCTTGTGGGCCTTGCTGGCGAGGCGGCACAGCAGCGCCCCCGAGAGGTCGGCGATGTCCTGCACCCCGCGCGGCACGAAGTCCACGTCCTCGGGCGCGTGCATCTCCAGCCGCATCACGCCCGCCAGCGGGTGCTGGTAGAAGGGCGGGTCGCACAGCCGGACGTACCAGGTGAAGCGCTGCTCGCGGCCCCCGCCCGCGTGGCCCTCGCCCCGGTCGCCCACCGTGAAGCGCAGGATGGGCGTGCGCTCCCCCGGTTTCAGCTCCGAGAGCAGGCCGATGCGGTCGGCGCCCAGGTAATCCGTGTGCAGCGTCTTGACGTAGCCCACGACGGCCCGGCCCGCCTCGCCCACGCGCACCGGGCCGTCTTGCAGCACCAGCGTCTCGGGCAGCGCGTCCGGGTCCGTCTCGTCGAGCGGCAGGGGCGAGGCGAGGTCCGCGCTCAGGGCCTGCTCGTCGTCCAGCATGAGGCGCTGGACCTTGGCGCGGGCGCCCTCGACCTGCGCGCCGCTGAAGGGATGCGGCTGATATTCCAGGCGGCCCGAGTGCGGATTCCGGGGGCTGAGGCGGGCGGGCTCCAGCCGGTGGTCGCCGCTGTAGGCCAGCACCCGCCGGGCGCGGACGCCCTGCAGTTCGGCGCGGCGGCTGCCGTGCGGGCAGAGGTCCACCGCCCCCACCACGTAGGCCCCGAACCCCGCCACGCTGAGGGTTCCCGCCTCGTCGTCCAGCAGGAGGCGGGCCTCCATGCGCGGCTTGCCGTCCACCACCAGAATGCGCCGCACCCGCTCTGGAATGCCGCGCGTCGGGAGGGCGACCCAGCGTTCCGTTTCGGCGCTATACACCAGCCCGGCGAAGGGCTGGAGGGTGAGTTGGCCGTCGAAGGTGTCGACCGGCCAGGGGTCCAGACGAATCCGCATGGGGGGCATTCTACGCGGGGTGCCGAGGCTCCGGCGAGAATTTGGCGTCCCGGCCAGCGCGAACGTCCCGCACCCGGCCAACAGTTCCCATGCGCGTCAGCAAAAAACCCGGGACTCGCCCGGGTCAGGAATGCTCCCCTTCCTACTCGCCGTGATACCCGCTCAGCGCCCGCAGCCCCGCCTCGTCCGTCAGCGTCAGGCAGCGGTAGGCGGGGGTGAGCAGGCCGTCGTCGCGCATCTCGCCGATCAGCTTGGAGACGCTCTCGCGGGTGGCGCCGGTGCCCTCGGCAATGAGTTCGTGGGTGGCGCGCACGTACCGGGTGCCGTCGCGGTGGGCCCCGCCCAGGCTGCTGTCCGCCAGGTTCAGCAGGTAACGGGCGATCCGCTCGCGCAGTTCGCCGTCCTGGATGTGAACCCCGTCGGTCATCATGCGCTGGAGCTGGGCGCCCAGGCTGCGGGTCACCTCCCACAGCTCGGCCGGGCCGAGATGCTGTGGGTGCAGCGGCGTGACGCTGGCGTCGGTCAGGGCGACGACCTGATGGGCGCGCGCCTGGCCCTGCAGGGTCTCCTCCCCGAAGATGTCGCCGGGCCGCACGTGGCGCACGGTCAGGGTGCGGCCCTGCGGCGTCAGGCGCACCGCGCGCAGCAGGCCGCTGTCCAGCCGGTAGAGGCTGGGGGCCGGGTCGCCCGCGTAGTACAGGGTGTCGCCGCGGCGCAGGGGGCGGCGGAGGGGCTCGTTCGGGAGAGGCGGGGAGGTGTATAGGCTCATGTCGCGCTCCGGGCGGGGGGGGAAGGGGCGGCGGTCAACCGTTCGGGTCCGACTGTACCCAATTGGTTCAAGGTCGAAGCGTTCCACCCATACTCTGTGAAGAATCTGTCAACTGCTCCTCAGGGAAAGACCTCCAGTCCGTCCTCCACCACGCTGGCGTGCGCCCGCACCGTGAGGGCGTGGTCGCGGTTGTAGCCGCCCGCCATCATCGTCACCACCGGGATGCCCGCGTCCCGCGCCCAGGTCAGCACGGTCCGGTTGCGCTCGCGCACGCCGTCCAGGGTCAGGGCGAAGCGGCCGAAACGGTCCCCGGCCAGCACGTCCACCCCGGCGAGGTAAAGGAGCAGATCGGGGCGGAAGGCCTCCAGGGCGGGCAGGGCCTTCCCGCGCAGCACGTCCAGGTACTCGCCATCGGTCACCCCGTCGGGGAGCCCCAGGTCGAGGCTGCTCGTCTCCTTGCGAAAGGGGTAGTTGCGCTCGCCGTGGATGGAGAGGGTAAAGGCGGACGGCTCGGCTCCCAGGAGTGCCGCCGTCCCGTTGCCCTGATGCACGTCGAGGTCGAGGATCGCTACCCGCCGCGCCAGCCCGCCGTCCAGCGCGAGCCGGGTGAGGATCGCCGCGTCGTTGAGCAGGCAAAACCCCTCGGCGCGGTCGCGGAAGGCGTGGTGGGTGCCGCCCGCGAGGTTGGCGCCCCAGCCGTGCGCGAGCGCGTCGTGCAGCGCCGCCAGACTGCCGCCCGCCGCCCGCCGGGCCCGCTCGACCACGCCGGGGCTCCAGGGCAGCCCGAAGGCGCGTTCCTCGTGCCGGGTCACCTCGCCCCGGCGCCAGCGCCGCAGCCAGGCGGGGTCATGCACCCGCGCCGCGTCCGCCCAGCTCAGGAGCGGCGTGTCGAGCACGGGCAGGGACGGGCGCAGATGCTCCGCGACCCCCGCGTACTTGTAGGCCGGGAAGCGGTGCCCCTCGGGCAGCGGAAAGGTGTACGCGGCGGGCGTGTAGGCCCGGAAGGGGTGGGGGAAGGCAGCGGGGGCGGTCACCCGGGCAGTCTCGCGCCTGGCGGGGAGCGGGGAAGCGCCGCCCGCCACCTTCTCGCCTACTGCCCCTTGTACCGCGTCAGGAAGTCGTACCGCACCACCCGGCCGCCAGGGCTGACCCCGTTCACCGCGATAAAGGCGTCGCCGCGGCTGTTAAAGGCGATGGAGGTCGGGAAGTTCAGGCCGCCCAGGACGACCTCCTTGCTGTTCTTGGCCGAGATGCGGACGACCGAGCCGCTGCCCGGGCCGGTCGGCGCGAGCTGCACGGCGTACAGGTTGCCGTCGGGACCCTTGCGCACGTCGGTGAGCTGCGACAGCCCGGTCGCCCAGTCCGTCTGCTGGCCCGTGGCCGGATCGACGCGCACGACTTTGGCGGTGCCCGGAACCTCGCCGCCGGGGAGCAGCGCCACGTACAGCGCCCCGTCCGCCCCCACAGTGAGGCCTGTCGGGACGGCCTGCGCCTGAATGGTGTCGTTCGGGTCGGCGGTCTCCGTGTTGGGTACCGTGAGGGGGGCGAAGACCGTCACCAGCGAGACGGCGCCCGTGGCCGGGTCCACCCGCAGGAGGTCGTTGCCTGCCGCGTCGGCGACGTACAGTTGGCCGTTCAGCGAGGTGATGCCGTAGGGGTGCGAGTCGATGCCGGGCTGGCCGTTCGGGGTGGGAGGCACCGCGGGCACCTTGTCCGGGTTGTTCGCGGCCTCGAAGGCGAAGAGGTTGGCCACCTCCGTCGTCGCGTTGCCATTGACCCTCAGGACGGCGGCCACCTTGTCTGGCCGCGTCAGCGGGGGGCCGGGGAGAGCGGTCCACTGGCCGGCCGTGACGTACACGTTGCCGCCCAACGTGGTGATCCGGGCGCCGCCACTGTTGCCGAACGGGGTGCCCACGGACGGCAGCGTGGTGACCGTCTGCTGCTGCCCGCCGGTATCCACCCGGACCAGCTTGGCGGTGTTGCCCAGCGTGATCTGAACATCCGGCTGGCCCGGAGCGCCCGGGAGGGTGGCGACAACCTGATCCCCGCCCGTGCCGCTGTCGATCACCCAGATGTTGCCGCTGCCGTCCACCTCCACCCCCTGCGGCGCGGAGAGGCCGCTGGCGACCGTCTCACCGTGCGCGGGCGGAACGGTCTGGATCAGGCGCCCACAACCGGTCAGCAGGGCGAGACCGAGCAGGAACACGGCCGAAGGGGCGGGGCGAGCGGTGGCGGGGCTGGGCATGGGGTCCTCCTGCCCGGTTCACGGGAACCGGCAAGCGTGAGCATGGGCGGACTCGCCTGAAACCGACCTGGAGAGCCTGGCAGCCGACAAACCCCCACCAGCCCCAGTCCTCAATAGAAGTATATGCTACTTTTCGGCTCCCTCACCAGATACGGCCGTCTTCCGCGGGAAAGGCCCACCGTCAGGACCACCGGGGGCGGTGCATCCCGGCGCCGGGAGTGGCAATCTGGGCGGCATGACTGTGCAGATGCCCCTGATCGTGAGCGCCGGGGAGGCGCTGACCGACCTCGTGACCGCCGGAGGCAACGTCTGGCACGCGCACCCGGGAGGCGCGGCCTGGAACGTCGCGCGGGCCTGCGCGCGGCTGGGGGTGCCCAGCGCCTTTGCGGGCGCGGTCGGCCAGGACAACTTCGGGGAGGACCTGCGGCGGGCGGGCGGGGAGGCCGGGCTGGACCCCCGCTTTCTCCAGCAGGTGCCCGCCCCGACCCTCATGGCGGTCGTGTATCAGCTCGACCCGCCCGCCTACCGTTTCCTGGGGGAGAACAGCGCCGACCTGCACTTCGACCCGGCGCGGCTCCCGCAGGGGTGGGAGGGGGCGGCCCGCTGGCTGCACGTGGGCGGCATCAGCCTCGCCCGCTGGCCGCTCGCCGACACCCTGCTGGGCATGATCGGGACCGCGCGCGGGGCAGGGGTCAAGGTCAGCTTCGACCCCAACGCCCGCATCACGCACCGCCACCCCGACTACCCCGCCGTGTTCGAGCGGGTCATCCGCCAGGCCGACCTCCTCAAGTTCAGCGACGAGGACCTGAGCTTCTTCTTCCCGGGCCTGTCCGAGGAGGACGCCCTGCGGCGCGTGCGCGGCCTGAACGCCCGCTGCCCCATCGTGGTGACGCGCGGCGCGCAGGGGGCGACCCTGTACCAGCCCGCCGGCCGGGCGGACCTGCCGACCGTGCCCGTCGCGGTGGCGGACACGGTCGGCGCGGGGGACGCGCTCTGCGCCGGGCTTCTCGTGAGCGCGACCGAGCGCCCGGACGCCCGGTGGACCGAGCACCTGCAGCTCGGGCTGCGCGCCGCCGCCGCCGCCTGCGCCCGCCCCGGCGCCTACGCCCCCACCCGCGCGGACCTGGAGGCATTGGGGGGCGGACGGCCCGGGCTGGGTGGATCAGGAGAGTCAGGTTGAGGACGCTTTTTTCTCCCGCTCCCCCTGCGGGAGACTCGCAGAGCTGCTTGCAGACCGGTACGGCCCCGCAGGGGGAGAGGGGGCGTACGGCGGGCGCAGTATGTCTCCCCGTCCAACCTCCTCCCCCTCCTGCTCAATCCGCTGGCTCTCTGGGCGGGGCGGTCTTGGCTTTGCCCGGTTCAATACGGGCCGGGCGGCGGCTCCTCCCGGCCAGGCTTACACCACCAGGCGCACGTCGTCCTGTTCGGTCATCAGGTGGAGGAAGGCCTCGACGTACTGGGGGTCGAACTGCCGCCCGGCCCCCGCGCGGATCTCGGCCAGGGCGCGGTGGCGGGTCCAGGCGGGCTTGTAGGGCCGCGCACTGATGAGGGCGTCGTACACGTCCACGATGGCGAACAGCCGCGCGGTCTCGGGGATGTCCTTGCCGCGCAGCCCGGCGGGATAGCCGCCGCCGTCCCAGCGCTCGTGGTGGTACCGCACCAGGTCGAGGGTCCCGGCGGGCAGGAAATGCAGGTCCTGCAGCATGTCGTACCCGAGCGCCGCGTGGGTCTGGATGATTCGGCGCTCCTCGGGGTCGAGGGGGCCACGCTTGTGCAGGATGCGGTCGGGAATCGCCAGCTTGCCCAGGTCGTGCAGATACGCGCCCCAGCGCAGCGCCCCCACGCGCTCCTCGTCCCAGCCCAGCCGCTCGGCGAGCCGCACGCTGGTGCTCACCACCCGCGTCGTGTGGCCGCCGGTATCGTCGTCGCGGCGTTCCAGGGCCGCCCCCAGCGAGCGCAGGGTGAGGTCGTTGGCCTCGCGCAGGTCGCGGATCGCCTGCCACTGCCCGAGCTGCGCGCCCATCAGCCGCGCGAAGGAGGCGACGACCGCGATCTCCGCCGCCGCGAAGGCCCCCTCGGGGCGGGCCAGGACGAGCATCCCCAGGTGCTGCGCCGCGCCGCCGTACACCTCCGCAACGTGGTAGCTGGCGCGCTCCTCCCGGCGCAGGAGCGTCAGCACCTCCCCGGCCACCCAGTGGTCGGCCTGCACGCTGCGGCTGTCCTCGTCGCCGGGGTAGATGGGCCGCTGCATGTGGGCGGCGTAGGCCCCGCGCCCCGCCAGGATGACCGGCGTGCCCTGGCGGTAGGCCACAAAGGCGATGTGCGGCGCCACGTCCAGCCCCTGGAGAATTTCCACCCCAGCCCGGCTGATCGCCTCCACGTTCCCGGCCTGCGCCAGCCGTTCGCTGCCGCTCTGGAGCGCCTCGGCCGTCCGGCGCGTCCAGGTCAGCCGCGTAACCGTGACCTTCTCGCGGACGGTCAGGCCCCCCAGCGCCCCGGCCACCAGCAGCCCCCCGAGCAGGTCGGGCAGCTCGCCCGGCCCGTGCAGCACGAGCGAGGCCAAAAAGCCCATGAGGTAGGCGGCGGGCGCCGTCCAGCGCAGCCCCCCGCCCAGCGGCCACGTCACCCCGGCCAACAGCAGCGCCGCGCCGATCAGCAGCCCCAGGTGTCCGACCAGCGCCGCGTATCCCAGAACGCCCAGCCCCAGCACCAGCCACAGGTACGTCAGCACGAGTCGGCGGTTCACGGGGCCACCATAGCACCTGGATGAAGACCTCCTAAATATAATTCCGTACATTCTCATGAGCGCTGCGGCGGGGCGGGCGCGCCGACTCAGCGCCCATTTTTCGGACTTCGCAGTAGACTGTCCCCTGCGAAGGAAGGAGCAGTTATTACGCTGCAAGCATAATGTGATAGACTGATTCCATTCCCGGCCCGCCGGGTTTCCCCTTCCTCTCGTCGTCAGCGAGCCCCCGTTCGGCTGACGCCCACAGACTGGAGCCTCATGACTGGAATCCATCCCGTTGACATCACCAGCGAAGTCAAGACCAACTTCATCAACTACGCGATGAACGTCATCGTGGACCGCGCGCTGCCCGACGTGCGTGACGGTCTCAAGCCCGTGCAGCGGCGGATCATGTACGCGATGCTGCTGGAGGGCCTCGCCCCCAACCACAAGCACGCCAAGAGCGCTTCCGTGGTCGGCGAGGTGATGAAGAAGTACCACCCGCACGGCGACACCTCCATCTACGACGCGATGGTCCGCCTGGGCCAGTGGTGGAACATGCGCTACGCACTGGTGGACCCGCAGGGCAACTTCGGCTCCATCGACGGCGACCCGCCCGCCGCCATGCGCTACACCGAAGCGCGCATGACGAAGGTGGCCGAGGAGGTCCTGGCCGACCTCGAAAAGGAAACCGTCGACCTCAAGCCCAACTACGACGAGACGACCGAGGAGCCCTCGGTGCTGCCGTCGGCGGTGCCCAACCTCCTGATCAACGGGGCGGCGGGCATCGCGGTGGGCATGGCGACGAACATCCCGCCGCACAACCTGACGGAGATCAGCAACGGGCTGCTCGCGCTGATCGACAACCCCAGCATCACGCTCGACGAGATGATGACGCACGTGCTGGGGCCGGACTTCCCGACCGGCGGGCGCATCAGCAGGCAGGGCATCCGCGAGGCGTACGCGACCGGGCACGCGGGGCTCAAGGTGCGCGGCAAGGCCCGCATCGACGAGAAGAACGGGAGAAGCCAGATCATCATCTCCGAGATCCCCTATCAGGTGAACAAGACGAACCTGATCCAGACGATCTCGGCGATGTACAAGGCGGGCAAGATCCCCGACATCTCGGCCCTGCGTGACGAGTCCGACCGCAAGGACCCGGTGCGCATCGTGATCGAGCTCAAGCGCGGCGCGATCCCCACCCTGGTCCTGAACCAGCTCTACAAGTACACCCAGCTCCAGTCCACCTTCACGGTCATCAACCTGAGCATCGTGAACGGCGAGCCGCGCGTGCTGCCGCTCATCGACACCATGCGCGCCTTCCTGGACCACCGCCGCGACGTGGTGACCCGGCGCACCGCCTACGACCTGCGCAAGGCCGAGGAACGCGCCCACGTGTTGGAGGGCCTGATCAAGGCGCTCGACCACATCGATGAGGTCATCTCGCTCATCCGGGGCAGCAACACGGGCGCCGAGGCGCGCGACGTGCTGATGGCCCGCTTCGGCCTCACCGAGATTCAGGCGCAGGCGATCCTCGACATGCGCCTCCAGCGCCTCGTGGGTCTGGAGCGCGAGAAGCTCATGAGCGAGTACGACGAGCTTCAGAAGACCATCGCGCGGCTGCGCTCCATCCTGGGCGACGTGAAGCTGCTGTGGCGCGAGATCAAGAAGGAGATCCGCGACATCCGCGACCGCTACGGCGACGACCGCCGCAGCACGATCACCGACCTGGAGGACGACATCTCCAAGGAGGACCTGATCGCCGTCGAGGACATGGTCATCACGATGACGAAGGCGGGGTACCTCAAGCGCACCAAGCTCGACGCCTACCGGGCGCAGGGCCGCGGCGGGCGCGGGTCGAGCGGCGGCAGGCTGCGCGAGGAGGACATCAACACGAGCGTCTTCGTGGGCTCCACGCACGACTACCTGCTGTTCTTCACGGACCAGGGCCGCGTCTTCCACGAGAAGATCTACGACCTGCCCGAGGCGGGCCGCGACGCCAAGGGCACCCACATCCGCAACCTGATCCCGGGGCTGCGCGAGGACGAGAACATCGCCTCGGTCCTCAGCGTGAAGGGCTTTGACGAGCCGGGCTGCTTCGTCTTCGCCACCAAGCGCGGCATGGTGAAAAAGACCCTGATCACCGAGTACGGCAACATCACCTCGGCGGGCCTGATCGCCATCAACCTCCAGCCCGGCGACGAGCTGATCGGCGTGGACATCCAGCGCGACGGCGACGACGTGGTCCTCGCCACCCGCGAGGGCCAGGCGATGCGCTTCGCGGCGACCGAGGTGCGCGACACCGGCCGCGCCACCCAGGGGGTCATCGGCATCCGCCTGCGCGAGGGTGACGAGGTCGTGAGCATGGCGCTGGTGCCCGGCGGCGACGAGGGCAGCGAGCTGCTGGCGGTCAGCGAGTACGGCCTGGGCAAGCGCACCCCGGTGAGCGACTACCCCAGCAAGGGGCGCGGCGGCCTGGGCGTGATCACCCTCGACGTGACCGACAAGACGGGCAAGCTGGTCGCCCTGACCCACGTGGCCGGGAACGAGGAGCTGATGGTCCTCACCGAGAAGGGCACCGTGATCCGCACCCGCGTCGAGGAGGTCCGCGTGACGGGCCGCAACGCGCAGGGCGTGCGTGTCATCAATATCGGCGAGAAGGACCGCGTCATCAGCGCCTTCCCCATCCGCCGCGAGGACGAGCTGTAAGAGCGCCGCCTCCTTCGGCAGTGCCCGGTCGCAACGGCCGGGCGCTTCTTTTCGGGGTCCAACCCCGGGCGAGTCGGCGCCTACCCCACCTTGCAACATCCATTTGGGGGGACGCCTTCTATGAGCGCCTCCTGAGGTCGGCGCCGGGCTGGTGGCCCCCTCTTTCCCGTTGTGGCGCGGCTCCACCACCCCTCCCCCACGGTCGAGCTTTGTAAGCTAAATACTGCTTAAAGAAACAAAAGTGTTTACAAAATGCCTGACTTCGGTTACACTGTGACCTGTGCCGGGATGTGCCCGGCGGCCCGCAAAACCAACGCCCAGGAGGCGACCCCAATGACACAGTCCAACTCCCTGACCAAGACCTTCGTTGACACCGTCACCTACCGCCCCGGCGCCGTGATCCTGTACCCCGGCAAGAGCGACATGCTCTACCGCGTCGCCTCCGGCCTGGTGCGTGTCCACACCATGGACGACGACGGCAACGGCCTGACCCTGCGCTACGTGAAGCCCGGCGAGTACTTCGGCGAGGAGGCGCTGGCGGGCGTGAACCGCGCCTACTTCGCGGAGGCCGTGACCGACTCCACCGTGGACGTGATCAACCCCGCGCTGATGACCGCCGAGGACAACCTCGTGGTCACCACCCACCTCGTCAAGACGCTGGAGCGCGCCTACGAGAGCATCTACCGCCTGGTCGGCAAGCGGCTGCGCGCCCGGATCGCCGGCGAGCTGCTGGAGCTCAAGGACACGGCCCTCGCCACCCAGCTCGACTCCGGCGAGACGATGATCTACGCCACCCACGACGAGCTGGCCGCCGCCGTCGGCTCGGTGCGCGAGACGGTCACCAAGGTCGTCGGCGAACTCAGCCGCGAGGGCGTGATCAGCGCCGGCTACGGCAAGATCACCCTCAAAGACGAGCGGGCCCTCTCGCAGATCGCCGCGGCGTGATCCCGCCTCTCCCCCAGACCGTCCGGTTCACGCCGGGCGGTTTTTGCTGTTGGTGGTGGGGAGGCCTGCCTAGGGTCCCCACTCGTCCAGACGCGGGGGACAACTCGGGTTAGCGTGCCCGGTACACTTGCAGCCATGACGACCCCGACCTTTACCCCCGGGCGGCCCCTGCGGGTCGCCGTGATCGGCAGCGGCCCCAGCGGCATCTATGCGGCGGAGGCCCTGACCAAGCAGACTGGCCTCCCGGTCGAGGTGGACGTGTTCGACCGCCTCCCCACCCCCTACGGCCTGGTGCGCTACGGGGTGGCGCCCGACCACCTCACGATCAAGAGCGTGACCAAGGGCTTCGAGAAGACGCTCTCGGATCCCCGGGTGCGCTTCCTGGGCAATGTGGAGTTCGGGACCGACCTCACCTATGAGGAAGTGAAAGCCCACTACGACGCGATCATCTACACCGTCGGCGCCTCCTCCGACCGCCGCCTGGGGATTCCGGGCGAGGACCTGAAGGGCTCCATGAGCGCGACCGAGTTCGTCGCCTGGTACAACGGCCACCCGGACGCGGCGGCGCGCGAGCTGGTGCTGAACGCGACCGGCGTGGCGGTGGTCGGGGTGGGGAACGTGGCCCTGGACGTGAGCCGCATCCTCGTCAAGACGGTGGGCGAACTGCACGCCAGCGACATCGCCGCCCACGCGCTGAAGGCGCTTGAACACAGCCACGTGCGGGACGTGTGGGTGCTGGGCCGGCGCGGGCCCCTCCAGGCCAAGTTCACGACCAAGGAATTGCGCGAGTTCGGGGAGCTGGAGGGCGCGGACCCCATCGTGAAACCCGGGGAGATCGCGGTGAGCGAGGCGGAGGAGGCGACGGTCACCGACAACGTGGTCAAGAAGAACCTGGAGGTGCTGCGCGACTTCGCCGCCCGGACGCCGGGGGGCAAGGAGCGCCGCGTCCACCTGCGGTTCCTCGTCTCCCCCGTCGAGATTCTGGACGACGGCGAGGGCCACGTGGGCGGCCTGAGGATTGAGCGCAACCGCCTGGACGAGCAGGGCAACGCGGTCGGGACCGGCGAGTACGAGACCTTGCCGGTGCAGATGGTGCTGCGCTCGGTGGGGTACAAGGGCGTGGCCCTGCCCGGCGTGCCCTTCAACGAGCGCCAGGGTGTGATCCCCAACGTGGAGGGCCGGGTCGAGGGCCGCCCGGGCGAGTACACGGCGGGCTGGATCAAGCGCGGCCCCAGCGGCGTGATCGGTACGAACAGGAAGGATGCGGTGGACACGGTGGCGCACCTGCTGGCGGACGCGAGGGCCGGGGCCTTGCCCCTCGCCCCCGACGCCACCCGCGAGGCCGTGGACACGTTGCTGCGGCAGAAGGGCGTGGACGTGTACACCTTCCACGACTGGCGGGAGCTGGACGCCCACGAACTCGCCCAGGGCCAGGCGCAGGGCCGCCCCCGCGCCAAGGTCGTCCACCGGCACGAGATGCTGACCCACCGCCGCAAGGGGGAACTGGCGGGGGGCTGAGCATCGGGACACCGGGGGCCGGGGGACAGGCGTTCCCCCGGCCCTCTGCCATACTCCCGGCGATGCAGAGCGAGCCGTCCTCCCGCACAGACGTTCTGGTGATCGGCGGCGGCCCGGCGGGGCTGTACGCCGCCTTCTACGCGGGCTGGCGCGGCCTGAGCGTGCGGGTGCTGGAGGCCCGCGGCGAGCCCGGCGGGCAACTGATGGCCCTCTACCCCGACAAGACCGTGTACGACGCGCCGGGCTCGCCACAGGTGCGGGCCGCCGATCTGGTCGCCGCGCTGCTGGCGCAACTGGGACCGCTGGACGTGCAGGTCAGGACCGGCGAGGTGGCGCGGACACTGGAGCCGGATGGCAGGGGGGGCTGGACCGTCGGTACGGCTGGGGGCCTGTACGAAGCCGGGGCCGTGATCCTGGCGGCGGGGCTGGGTGCCCTCCTGCCGAGGGAGGTGCGAATAGCCGGGGCCGAGACACACCCGGACGTGCGAACCGACCTGCCGAATCCGGCCGGACTCGCTGGCAGGCAGGTCCTCGTGGTGGGAGGCGTTCCCCAGGCCACCCGGGCCGCCGCCGAACTCGCGGAGGCGGGCGCGGCGGTCACCCTCACCCACCGCCGGGCAGGATTCCGGGGCGACCCGGGGACCTTGGCGCGGCTGGAGGCGGCGCGGCAGGCGGGCCAGGTGCGGGTTCTCGCCCCGGCCATCCTCGACCGGCTCACTCCCCTCGGCGCCGAGTTGACGGTGAGCGGCGAGGCCACGCACGTGCAGGCCGACACGGTCCTCGTCCTGAACGGCTACCTCCCCGACCTCTCCCCCCTGCTGGGCTGGCCGCTGGACTGGGACGGCGAGTACGTACCGGATGGGCCGGGCGGCGAGACGGTTCTGCCGGGCGTCTACGTCGTCGGCGACCTCGCCCGCTCGGGTGGGGACTTCAAGCTGCTCTCGCTGGCCTTCGCGCAGGCGGCCCTGGCTGCCAACCACGCCGCGCACCACGTCCGCCCGGAACTGAAGGTGAGGCCGGGCCACAGCAGCGAGCGGGGCGGGTATCCGCGCCCGGCAACGAAGCCCTGAGCCACCCTGTTTCCAGAAGGAGTGCGCAGGTGAAACCCGCCGCCGCTCTTCTGACAGGAAGGGCAGGGGTCTTCTGTGGCCTGGCAGGAAGGCGGGCGTTGCTTGACACCATCCACCCAGCCTCCCCCGCAAACACTTGATGCGAAATGAGAAGGTGGGGGGAAGTGGCCTTTTCAGCGTCTAGCACGAAGGCGAGCTATGCTCGCCACCCCCCTCCCAGCCTCCCCCGCAAGGGGGGAGGAGTCAGTGCGCCAGAGCTTCTGCCTCCCAAAACCGTCAACTGTGGACGACCGATCCCCACAAGGGAACTTGCTCTCGCACCGCCTTCACCCCGCCTTGCTCGCGCAGCGAGACGGTGGGCGAGCGACTGAGGATGCAACAAGATCAAACCTTGCGCGTCAAGGAAAGCGGCCACGGGCGAACTGGGCCGAGCCCCTTGCCCAGCGCAGCGCCGCTCCCCCTCCACCGAGAGGAGAGACACGTGAGCAGGCCTGGCGTCAACGCGCGGGCCGCCCCGCGCGGCGGAGTCGTCGCCCCCTCTGGGGGGAGGGGGGTGGGGCCAAACCGAATCAAGTTGCCCTGCCCCTTTCTCCTCATCCAAACGCCCCTCCACACCAAAGCCACTTCGAGGCCAGCCCCACCCCCAGCCTGGGTTGACTCCCCGCCCCACGTCCCCGACCCCCTCTTCAGAAGCGCGGCCCCACCGCCGCCCCCGCTAGAATGCCGCCCATGGCTTTTCTGTCCGTGCTGCTCCTGGGCCTCGCGTTTCTGGCGGGGAGCCTGCCGCTGGGGCACTGGCTGCTCTCCCGCATGGGCGTGAACCCGCGCGTGAACAGCGCGTACAACCTGGGCGTCGAGAACGTGCTGCGGCGGGTCGGGCCGGGCCTGGCGACGGCCAGCGCGGCGCTCGATTTTGCCAAGGGCTTCCTGGCGGTGTTGATGGCCTCCTCGCTGGGCTCGCCGGAACTGTGCGTGATGGCGGCCCTGGCCGCTTACCTGGGCCACCTCAACCCACCGCGCCTTCTGTACGGCGACATGCCGCCGCGTGGGCGCGGGAACCTTGTGCTGCTGGGGGTGCTGGCGGGGCTCTCGGTGGCGGGCGGGGTGAGCCTGTGGCTGACGGTGCTGCCCGTGGTTCTGTACGCCGCCGCTCTGGGCTTCTGGGGATACATCAGCGGCGCGACGCTCCTGGGCCTGCTCGCCTTCACGGCGCTGGTGGCGCTCTCGCCGCTGGACATTCCCGCCAAGCTCGCGGCGCTGGGCCTGCTCGTGGCGGCGACGTGGCGCTTCAAGGAGAATCTGGGCCGGATTCTCGACGGCACCGAACCGCGATTCGGGGAGGACGTGCCGGTGGCCGGGAAACGCGCCGACGAGGTCGTGACGGCCTTCATGATCCACCCCATGACGCTGGAGAACTTCTGGCAGTCGCGCCGCTTCTCGTGGATGAAGCCGCTCGTCGAGCGCGGCGTCCTGAGCGAGAAGAGCGTGCGCCAGATGGCCGAGAACCTGCGGCCCATGAAGGTCGGGGAACTCCACGGCATCCGCACCCCGGAGGGCCAGGAGATTCGCTGCTACCTGCTGAGCAGCCCCCTCCTTCCCGACGTGTTCCGCGACCAGCCGGAACTCGCCACCCGCCGCGCCATCGAGGGCGCCCGCCTCGCGCACGAGCTGGGGGCGGAGGTGTTCGGCCTGGGCGCCTTCTGGAGCGTGGTGGGCAATAAGGGCGTGGACGTGCAGGCCGCGGTCCCGGAGATCACGATCACGAACGGCGGGGCGTACACCAGCGGCACGATCAAGGCCGCGATTCCCGGCATCCTGGAACACTTCCGGCAGACGGGCCGCGACCTGAAGGGGGCGACGGCGGGCGTCGTGGGCGCGAACGGGGTGGTCGCCTTCGGGATCGCGCGGACCATCGCGCCGCAGGTCGGCAAGGTCATCATGATCGGGCGGGACATGGAGCGGCTGGAACGGAGCGCGGCCACCCTGCGCCGGGCGGCGAGGGAGACGGAGATCGTCACCACGACCGACTACCACACCCTGCGGGAGGCCGACCTGATCTTCAGCGCGACCTCGGACCCCAACCCGGTGATCTTCCCGCAGCACGTCAAGCCGGGCGCCTGGATCTTCGACGAGGGCCGTCCCGCCGATGTCGACGAGAGCGTGCTGGAGGTGCCGGGCGTGCGGGTGATCCCCGGCGGGGTGGTGCGCCCCCCCGGCGGCATGACGAGCAACATCGACCTGCAGTTCGGGGAGGGCGCCGTGCCCGCCTGCCTCGCCGAGACGCTCATCATCGCGGCGACGGGCGAGCATCACCGCAAGAGCCTGGGGCCGCAGACGCTGACGGAGAACATCAATTTCTTCGTGGAGGAGGCTGAGCGGCTGGGCTTTCAGGTGGTGGACTAACTCTCCCTGAAGACTTCAGGGCTGGTCAGCCACCTCATCTCTTCCGTCAGCGGGGGGAGCGTATCGTGCCGGAGTGGTGGCCCGTCTCCCCGTCCTGCGTTCCCTGCTGCTCCTGTCAGGCCTCACGCTGGGCGGGGCGACAGGAGCGTCCGAGTTTCCGCTGGGACTGGGCGGGGTGAAGGCGGTCCCCAGCCTGAACCCCTCGGGCATAAGCTGCCCCGCGCCGACCGACCCGCTGGAACTCGCGCTGTGGCGGGTGACGACCCAGGGCGGGCGGCCCGACCACTCGTGCGCGAACGCCTTCGTGGGCTTCCTGCGGACTCCGCGCACCGCAACCCAGCTCGACGCCTTTGACGTGACGGCCGGGCAGATCCGGGAGGCCCGGGCGGAGGTGCTGATCGCCAGCATGGAGTGGAGCGCGGGGGAGGGGCACCCGGGCTGGACCTTCGCGTCGGCGGTGCGCGACCTGTACGCGCGGGTGCGGGCGAACCCGGCGAACTACCCGGGGGGCATGACCGTGCGCGTGGAGCTGGGGGGCTTCCCGGACCTGAGGCGCCCCGACGGCGCCACCCAGCCGCTGAAACTCGTGCGCGACCTGACCCGGCTGGGCGTGCCGCTGAACGACGCGGCCGCGAACTGGCACCTCGCGGTGGCGAACTACCGCTACTTTCCGCACAGCCACGTCAAACTGCATATCATCGACGGGCAGGACCTGACGGTCGCGGGGTACAACTACACCGACCTTCACCTGCCGGGCACGGCGCCGGGCGGGCACAACCTCCACGACCTGGGCCTGCGGATGCGCGGCCCGGTGGCGCAGGACGGGGTGGCCGTGTTCGATGACCTGTGGCGGCACTCGCAGCAGGTGAGCTGCCCGGAGGGGACCGGGGCCGACGCGGTGATGCGGGACTGCACGCTCGGTCCAGCGGAAGCGGCGACCCACCCCACGCTCGCCCGGACGCTGACACCCGCCGGGGGGGCGCGGGCCTTCCTCCTCTACCGCCGCCCCTCCTTCGACGAGGGGGACCAGGCCCACCTCGCGCTGCTGGGGGCGGCCCGGCAAAGCCTGGACCTGATGCAGGCGGAATTCAGCCCCAGCTTTCCCTGCTGGTATGCCTTCCAGAACCCCGACGCCTGCCCGGCGGGCGAGTGGCCGCCGTACCTCCGCGCCGTGCTGGGGGCGATGGAGCGGGGCGTGCGGGTGCGGGTGCTGCTGGTGGACTACGGCATCGACCGCCTTCCCAACCGCAGCGGCATAGCCCTGGTGCGGCTGGAGGCGCGGCGGCGCGGGCTGGAGGACCGCTTCGAGGCGAGATACGTCACCTTTGCCATGCACACGAAGGCGATGACGGTGGACGACCGCCTGGTCCTGGCCGGGAGCCAGAATTTCCACTTCGCGTCGTGGGGTCCCCTGGGGCTGAACGAGGCGATGCTGGCGACCACGGACCCGGCGGCGGTGGCCGAGCAGCGCTCCAGCTTCGGGGACGTGTGGCTCCACCACAGCCGCGAGGTGCCGCCGGAGTGGTGGATGCGGAACGTGCGGGGACCGTGACTCCCGGGACTTCCCGCACCCCTCCCTGGACCTAAAATAGGACCATGTCGGGGGCCACGCATGGTTGAACGCATTCATCTCGCCAAGCCGCGCGGCTTCTGCGCGGGCGTGGTCATGGCGATCCAGGCGGTCGAAAAGGCCGCGCGGGCCGAGGATAAGCCGGTAACCGTCTACCACTCCATCGTCCACAACCACACGGTCGTCGAGCGGCTGGAGCGGGGACACGACGTGCACTTCGTGGAGAGCCTGGACGACATCACGGCGCTGCCGGACGGCAGTGAAACGGTCGTCTTCAGCGCCCACGGCATCAGCCCGGCGGTGCGCGAGCGGGCGCGGGCGCTGGGGCTCGCCACCATCGACGCGACCTGCCCGCTGGTCACCAAGGTCCACACCGAGGCGAAGAAGTACGCCCGGGAGGGCTACACCATCCTCCTGATCGGCGACAGCGCCCGGCACCAGGAGGTCATCGGCACGCGCGGCGAGGCGCCCGAACACACCATCATCGTGGGCGTCCTGGGCAAGACGGGCGAGGGGCTGCACGACCCGCACACGGTCGAGGTGCCCGACCCGGGGCGGGTGGTCGTCCTGACCCAGACCACCCTGAGCGTGGACGACACTCGCCGCACGGTGGACATTTTGAAAGCCCGTTTCCCGCGGCTGGTCGTGCCCCCCAGCGAGGACCTGTGCTACGCGACGAAGAACCGCCAGGACGCGGTGAAGGCCATCGCCCCCCAGGTCGACGCCTTTCTCGTCCTGACCAGCACGCACTCCAGCAACGGGATGAGGCTGCTGGAACTCGCGCGTGACCTGTGCGGACGCGCCGAGAGACTGGAAACGGACGCCGACTTGGCCCACCTCGACCTCACGGGCGTGCGCTCGCTCGGCATCACCAGCGCGGCGAGCACCCCCGACGACCTCGTGCAGAACGTGGTCGCCCACTTCCGCCGCCTCAACCCGAAGCTGGAAGTGATCGAGGAGGGCGAGTGGGAGAACATCGAGTTCCGCGAGCCGAAAAAGATTCTGGCGGGTGAAGCGCTGCCGCGGACGATGCAGTAGGGGCGGATCAGTTCTCTCCCCTTGCGGGAGACTTGCAAAGCTGCGGAGCAGACTGGTACAGCTCCGCAGGAGAGGGCCGGGGTGAAGGGGTGTGTAACCAGCTTTGGCGTCTGCAAGCTGGCTTGCTACGTCTACCCGCCGCGCCGCAGGACGTGCCCGCTCACCCCCTCCCAACCTCCCCCCTCAAGGGGGAGGGGCTTTTGGGGCCGCCACACCCAGCTTTCTCTCCTGTGGGAAGGCTCCGTATACCCCTCTCCTTTTTCCGCCTACCCCTCGCGGATATACCCCGTCTTCAGGAACTCCTGCACCAGCGGTTCGAGGTCGTGCAGGGCGAGGTCGCTGCGCATGGCGTACTCGGCGGGCGAGAGCCGGTCGTGCAGGGCGCGCAGCAGCGCGAGACCGACCGGGCCATACTGCGCGCGGAAAGCGCGGTGCACGTCGAGGATGGGGTTCAGGGCGTCGCGGCCCCGCAGCATCATCGCGTAGGGGCGGTGCGCCCAGCCGGCGAGGCTGCTGGGCAGGATCAGCGTCTGCGGGCGCAGAGGTGCGGGAAAGGCCCCCTCGTAGGGCAGCGTGGCGGGCATGGTGGCGATGATCTCGCCGCGCACGTAGAAGATCGCGCCGGTGGGCCGGGCGTGCAGGCCGGTGAAGTCCTCCGTCAGGTTGAACTTCCAGGCGCGGCTGCCCACGCCGCTCAGCACGTGCGCGTATGTGGGCGGGAGGGGATGCGCGTTGAGGACCGCGCCCTGCTCGTAGAGGTTGAGGAGTTCACCCAGGGCCTGTTCCCCGGTGGCGCTCACGGCGGCGGCGGTGACGGTGCGGCCCTCGAACAGCAGCACGTAGGCGCTCTGGTCACCCAGGGTGGCGTGCAGGTAGCCGTACCACGCTGCCTCGTGCAGGTACTTCAGGAAGGCGTGCAGGTCGCAGAAATGCACCTTCAGGCCCGCGTGGGTGGGCGGCGACTGCGGCAGGAAGCGCGCCAGGAACGGCGACGCGGTGGGAAACATCGGGGCGAGGTCGGGAATCCACTCGGCGAGTTCCTCCGGCGGCTCATTGCCCGCGGCCTCCGGGCGGTGCGGCTCGGGCCGCCCCCCCTCTCGCCGCAGGCCGTCGCCGGGCTGGCCCTCCCCCTGCGACATCAGCCGTCCCCCCGTTCCAGGCTGCGGCGGTACCGGGCGGCCTGCTCCACGTAGCGGGCGGCGTTGCCGGGCGCCTCGACCTCACGCACCACCCGCGCGGGCACCCCCACGGCGAGCATCCCGTCGGGAACCTCCTGGCCCTCGCGCAGCAAAGCCCCGGCGGCGAGGACCGCCCCGGCCCCCAGCCGGGAGCCGTTGAGCATGATCGCCCCCATCCCCACCAGGCTGCCGGGCGCGCAGTGGGCCCCGTGAACGACCGCCCGGTGGCCGACCGTCACGTCCGCCTCCAACGTGCAGGGATACCCGGCGTCGGTGTGCAGCACCGCCCCATCTTGCACGTTGCAGCGGGGGCCGATGGTGACTGGCTCGATGTCCCCCCGCGCCGCCGCCCCGAACCACACGCTGGCCTCCTCGGCCACCGACACGCGCCCGGTCAGGTCGGCACTGGGGGCGATGAAGGCGGTGGGGTGAATCTCGGGACGGATTTCGTCGAGGGCATACACGGGCATGGGGCCTCCGGGAACTGCGCTCACCCGCGGGTCGCCCCGGGCAGGGCGGCCAGCGCGGCGCGCAGCAGATGTTGGTCTTCGGGGTACGTTAACATAGCCGCCGCCACCCCGGCGGGGAAAAACCCCCCCTCGGGGAAGGTCTCCTCCAGGGTGGTGGGCGCGGTCCCCGCCGCCCGCATGGCGAACCAGTGGATCACGCGCGCCTCGCCCCGGTCGTTGGTGTAGCGGGTCTCGGGCAGGGGGGCCAGGGGGGTGGCGGTGACGCCGGTTTCCTCGCGCACCTCGCGCACGGCGGTCTGCTCCAGCGTCTCGCCCGGCTCGACGTGGCCCTTGGGAAAGGCCCAGGCGCCGCTGCGGTAGCGCACGAGCAGGACCCGCCCGGCAGCGTCCAGCACGACGCCCCCCGCGCCGGGGGTGGGAGCCTCGGGGCCGGGCGGGGAGGAGGCGGGCATGGGCGGAGTATACGTGCCGCGCCTCCCTCCCCCTTTAACATTCACCGACTTCCGCGCATCCCCCCCGGGCGAACATGCGATAATCCACCTGTCTCACATCCACCCATCAAGAGGTCTTTGGCTCAGAGGGCCGGAGCGCCGGGTCCGCGACCGTGGGATGCAAGGAGAGTTATGGCTCAAGGTCGGGTAAAGTGGTTTAACGTCGAAAAGGGCTACGGGTTTATCGAACACCCCGGTAACCCCGACGTGTTCGTGCACTACAGCGCCATCCAGAGCGGCGGCTTTCGCAAGCTGAACGAGGGCGACGAGGTCGAGTTCGAGGTCGAGGCCGGTCAGGGCAACAAAGGCCCCCAGGCCAAGAACGTGGTCGTCACGAACGCCGCTCCCGCACCGATGGGTGGTCAGGGCTATTCGGGCGGCGGCAACCGCTGGTAAGCCGAAGCACCTCCGAACTTCCAGGGGTGGGCGCCGTGAGCGTTCGCTCCTTTTCCTTTCCTGCCCACATCTGCGCCCCCGGCCCGCCCGCCGTCCCCGTAGGATACGGGCATGACTGACGCGCCGCCCACCGTCCCCCCCGGCCGACACGAGCAGGCCCGCCCGGTCCCGGCCGGGGGAGAGGCGGGCCTGGTCCCCGCGCCGACGGTCACCACCTACCCCATGACCTTCACCGGGCAGGCGGGCGAGTATTTCCGCATCTGGATCGTGAACAGCGCGCTCACCATCGTGACGCTGGGGCTGTACCTGCCCTGGGCGCGGGTGCGGCAGCGGCAGTATTTCTACGGCCACACCTGGGTGGACGGGCACAACTTCGAGTACACCGCGAACCCCCTCGCCCTGCTGCGGGGCTACCTGGTCGTGGGCGCCCTGTTCCTGGCGTACTCGCTCGCCCTGAATGTGCAGTTTCGCGGCTGGGAGTATGTCGCGGGCGTGATCGGCCTGGCCTACGTGGTGCTGTATCCCTGGCTGGTGATGAAGTCGCTGCGCTTCCTGGCCGTGAGCACCACCCACCGCGGCCTGCGCTTCCGGCACTACGGGAAGGCGGGCGGGGCGTACGCGGCCTACGGGCTGGCGAACCTCGCCTCGGGGCTGACGGCGGGGCTGGCCCTGCCCTGGGCATGGTTCATGCAGCGCCGTTACCAGGTGGAGAACGCGGCGTACGGCGACGCCCGGGCCACCTTCCGGGGGGACGTGGGCCACTTCTACGTCATCGGGTTGACCGGGCTGGCGGTGGCGATTGGGGGCGGGGTGCTGCTGGGGGTGGGGGGCTTCCTGCTCGTGGCGCTGCTCACCGGTGTGCTGGACTCCCTGGGGGGGGACGTGCTGAACGGCCCCATCTCGACCGCCACCCTGGTCATGATCGGGGCGCTCTACCTCGCCTTCCTCGCCCTGTACGCCGTCGCCTGGCAGTACGTGCGCGCGGCGACCATGCGCTCCGTTCTGAATGGGGTGGAGATCGGCGGCGTGGTGCGGACAGGGGCGACTTTCAGCCCATGGCGGCTGGTGTGGATCGGGGTGTCGAATACCGCGGCGCAGGTGCTCACCCTGGGCCTGGCGACGCCCTGGGCCGCGGTGCGCCGGGCCCGCTACGTGGTGAGCGGCGTGCAGGTCCGCGCCATCACCCCCCTGGACGACTTCGCCGCCTCCCAGGCCCCGCCCGAGAACGCGCTCGGCGAGGCGGCCACCGAACTCCTCGACATCAACCTGGGGTTCTGACGTGACGAGTCCCGAGCCCTCCCCCACCCTCTCGCTGTCCGGCGTGGCCTTCGACGGGCGCAGCAGCCGGGACCGGGCCGCCACGCTGGACGTGAGCGGGGACGTGGCCGTGCTGCGCGTGGAGGGCGGGGAAAGCCGCTGGCCGCTCGCGGGGGTCCGCATTGAGCCGCCCGTGCCGGGGGTGCGCCGGGTGCTGAAGTTCCCCGACGGCTCGCGGTTCGAGACGGGGGACGACGCCGGGGTGACCCGGCTGGAGGCCCGGACGGGCCGCAACCGGGCGCTGGGGGGCGTTCGCCGCCTGGAGGCCCGCTGGTGGACCGCGCTGGGGGCCCTCGCCCTGACGCTGGCGTTCGCCTGGGCCTTTGTGGTGTTCGGAATTCCCGCCCTGGCCCGGACGGCGGCCACCGCCACGCCGCGCCCCGTGCTGGCGACCTTCGACCGGGAGACGATCCAGTTTCTGGAGGGGCAGGGCTACCTCGCCCCGAGTCGGCTGAGCGCGGCGCGGCAGCGGCAGCTCCAGGCGGAGTTCCGCCGGGTCACGGCCTGGGCGGGCGGCAGCTACCCCTACCGCCTGCTGCTGCGCGACGGCGAGCCGGGGGACGCGCCCTTCCAGATCGGCGCGAACGCCTTCGCCCTGCCGAACGGGACGGTCGTGATGACCGACCAGCTCGTGGCCCTGTCGCGCAGTGACCGCGAACTCCTCGGGGTACTCGCGCACGAGACGGGGCACGTGACCGGGCGGCACGGCCTGGCCGGGGTGTATCAGGGCCTGGGGCTGACGCTGCTCTCGGTCGCGGTGACGGGCGACCTGATCAGCGCGGGCACCTTTGCCGCCGCCGTGCCCGCCGCGCTGCTCCGCAACGGTTACTCGCGCGCCGCCGAGACGCAGGCGGACGAGACGGCGGGGCGGTACCTGATGCGCGCGTACGGCACGACCAAACCCCTGCGCGACATCCTCGCCCGATTGGAGGAAGATGACCGCGAGGCTGACGAGAATAGCGTCCACGAGAGCAGCCGCACCGAGGACCTGCTCCAGACGCACCCGGGGACGGCCGGGCGCATCCGCCACCTGCGCGAGATCGAGGCGCGGGGGCGGTGACCTGCAACCCCCCGGGGCTGTCGCCGTGAGCGGAGCGAAGGACCTGGTGCGGGGCAGGTGGGAGACTTCGCCGCGCTCAGCAGGACGCCCCGCCCCTGTCCTATACCCGCCCACCCCGGCTGCTCCCCCGCGTGACCCCCCCGGCGATGAGGTGGGCGGCGCGCAGCGGCTCGGGAATGCGGCCCGTGACGGTCAGGCCCGCGAGGGCCACCTCCGCCTGCGGGAACGTCAGGCCCACCCGCTGGACCATCACCCCCCGGCAGGGTTCCATCGGGCCGAGCGCCTCGATCAGCCGCCACTTGCGCGCCCCACCCGGAACGCGGGTCAGGAGCGCCCGGCGGATGCGGTCCAGGTCAGGGGCGCGGCGGGCCACGATCAGGACGGGCAGCCCGGTTGCCCGGCCCAGGGCGTGAGCGTCCACCACGTTGAAGCCCGCCAGCGCCACCCCCTGGAGGAGGATCAGGTGCAGGTGTTCTGCCGCCCCGCTCGTCCCCACCAGCCGGGTAAGTTCGTCGGTGCTGTTGCGCCCGTCGCGCCGCACCCGCCCGCTCACGACCGCGTGGAGGGTGTGCCGCGCGAAGACGGTGCCGAACACGGGCACGTCACCCCGGTGTCCCCGGGCAAAGGGAGCGTCGTCAAAACCGATGGCGTGGGAGAACATGCCGGTGGGTATCAGGGGCCCAGGGTCAGCGAGTTGGGCTGGGTGGAGAACAGGTCCGCGTCTTTCGTGAAGGTGCAGACCAGGGGCGCTCGCCTCAAACCGTTCGGCGCATGGGCCAGACTCACAAAGCCCCCCAGGGTCCATGCGCCCTCCCGGTATCTCGCGGGCTGGGTGTACACGAGTTGCTTTACCTCCGCCCGGCGAACGGCCAGGAAAGCCAGGGAACGGCAATGTTCCCGCGCCGCCCCGGTGTCCACCCGTCCAGTTCCGTTCTGGCGGTGGCAGAAGGAGTCAGGGCGGGGAGGAGCAGCCCCCGGACAAGCCGCCGCCTCATCCCGCCTCCAGTGCCCCCTCGATGTCCGAGAGCAGGTCGCCGATGTCCTCGATGCCGATACTCAGGCGCAGCAGGTTGGGGGTGATTCCCAGGCGGCGGCGCTCGGCCTCCGGCAGGGCGCGGTGCGAGGTGCCCCAGGGCCAGGAGAGGGTGCTCACCACGTCGGCGAGGCTGGGGGCGAGGGGAATCTTCCCGGCGAGCGCGCGGACGAAGGCGGGGGCGTCCCCGATGTCGGCGCTGAGCATCCCGCCGAAGCCGTTCGGGAAGAGGTCCTGTGCGAGGTCGAACTGGGGGTGGCCCGTGAGGCCGGGGTGGTACACCGCCCGCACCCGGGGATGGTTGGCGAGCACGTCCGCGACGGCCTGCGCGTTGCCGGAGTGGGCGCGCATCCGCAGCCCCAGCGTCTTGAGGCCCTGAAGGGTCATCCACGCATCGAAGGCGCTCATGGTGCCCCCCAGCCGCAACAGCCGGGTGCGCGCGGCGGCGATCAGGTCCGCCCGCCCGCAGACCACGCCCCCGAACGCCGTGGAGTGCCCGCTGAGGTACTTGCTCACCGAGTGGGTCACGAGGTCGGCGCCGTGCCGGGCGGGGCGGAACACGGCGGGGCTGGCAAAGGTGTTGTCCACGCTCAGCACGGCCTCGCGCGCGTGGGCCAGTTCGGCCAGCCGGGGCACGTCCGGCACCGTCAGCAGCGGGTTGGTCAGGCTCTCGACGTGCAGCATCCGCGTCTCGGGGCGGAAGGCGGCCTCGACCTCGGGCAGGTCGCAGGCGTCCACGAAGGTGACCGTAATGCCCAGGCGCGGGAACTCCTCGGCGAGCAGGGCGTAGGTCACGCCGTAGACGCGGGCGTCGGCGACGACGTGGTCCCCCGCCCGAAGCACGCCCAGCAAGGCGGCGCTGATCGCCGCCATCCCACTCCCGGCGACCAGGGCGGCCTCGGTGCCCTCCAGCGAGGCGAGGGCGCGTTCCAGCGTCGCCGCGTTCGGCGTGCCGTTGCGGTAGTAGAAGCTCGACGGCTCCTCCCCGCTCATGGCCCGTTCCAGCGCGTCAAGGTCGGGAAAGGCGTACACGGTAGACTGGTAGATCGGCTCGACGAGGGGCACGGAGGCGCCAGGCCGCGCCTCCTCGCCCGCGCGGGCAGCGAGGGTGGTCAGGTCGTAGTCGGGGGTGCTCACCCGCCTAGGCTAACGCCCCGGCCCGCCCGTGAACGCGAATCGCCTGTGCTCCCCTGGGGGCTACCGCCCCACTCCGTTCGGCCCGACCGCCCAAAGCTTCTGATAAAAGAAAAGTTGTCACCCTGAGCGCGAGCGTTGGGTCTGTACACGGCCCCCGAGGAGGCTTCGCCGCGCCCAGCAGGACAGGGCTCTTTCGTCAAATGCTCTATTCCCCCCCCGCCCACAACCCCTGCCTCTTCAGCGCGGCGACGAGGTGCGGCTCGCGCTTTTCCATGCTGCCCCCCGGCGAGAAGTAGGCCCGCAGCAGCCGCACCCAGTCCCCCGGCTGGCCCCGACGCGCGGCGATGGGATTCATCACTTCGATGGCCTCCCGCAACTCCTCCTCCGTCCCGTCCCGGTAACGGTCCTCGTGGACGACGAGGGGGCGGGGGACGCGCGGGCGCAGGGGCGGCTGCTCAGCGGGAGTGCCAACTGTCAGGGCCGCGAAGGGCAGCACCCCGGCGGGGAGTTCCAGCAGGTCGAGAATGCCCTCCAGCCCGTTGAGCACGCCGCCGATCCAGCAGCCCTGGTACCCCAGCATCTCGGCGGCAGTCAGCAGGTTCTGCCCGGCCATCACCGCGTCGCCGATGCCGAAGTGGACGGCGATAGCGGGCCAGTGGCCGACCTCCTGCCCCGCGACCTCCAACACCCGGCCCACCCGCCGCACGTCGAGGCAGACCACGAATGCCTCGGAGGCCGTGGCGATGTGCGCGTTCGTGGTGAGTTCGGCCACGCGAGTCCTAACCTCGGGACTCACGAGGCGGATGAGCGAGTAGAGTTGCGCGGTCGCGTCCGTCGGGGCGCGCTGGGCGGCGTAGAGGATGGTGTCGAGGTGATCGGCGGGCAGTGGCAGCGGCGTCCCGTCCTCCCGGGTGACGTAGTGGCGGACGGTGCGGTGGGCGTCGTAAAAGGCCCGCACCTCCCCCGGCGTGCGGGTGGGGCGGGTGGGCGAGTCGGTGGTCATGCGGGGCAGGATACGCCAGCGCTCACCGGGCCACCTCCCGAATCTTGACTTTTCTACTCGGATTAACCAGGATTGGGTGTGCGTTCACTTTCTTCTCTCCTCCGCGCGGCCCTTCTGCTCGGTCTGGGGCAGGCGGCCCTGGCCTCGCCCATCACCCTGAAGCACGAGTTGGGCAAGGCCACCTTCACCGCCGCGCCCGGGCGCGTGATCGCCAACAGCGAGGAGGTGGCCGAACTCCTCACCGTGCTGGGGGTGCCCACCGTCGGGTATGCGTCGGGCCGGGTGGAGGGCCAGCTCGGGCAACCGATGAGGAACCTCTCCACCCTGGCGGCGCCCACCCTGAAGCGCGCGGTCTACATCGGCAGGTACGACCAGCCCTCGCTGGAACTCGTCGCGGCCCTGAAACCCGACCTGATCCTCATGCACGGTGGCGACGGCAGCGAGAAGCTCTACCCGACGATGCGGAAGTTCGCGCCCACCGTGGTCTACGACTACGACAAGACGCCCTGGCGAAAGGCGCTGGGGGACCTGGGGCGGCTGTTCGGCAAGTCGGCGCAGGCGAACGCCTACCTGAACACCTTCGATGCGCGCGTGCGGGCGTTGCGGGCGCAGATGGCGCCAGTCGCCGCCCGCGCGCCCCGCACCACGCTCCTGTACATGTACGAGCCCGGCAGCGTGATGGTGCTGGGCCGGGGCTTCAGCTTCTCCAGAACCCTGGCCCAACTCGGCCTGACCCTCACCACCCCGAAGGGCATTGACCCCAACGTGGCTTTCCAGACGCTGTCGCCGGAGACCCTGCTGACGCTCGACACGGACCGGGTGGTCGTGCTGCGCGTGAAAAAGGGCGGGCAACTGGTGGAGCGCAACGCCACCGACGACGTGCTGAGGCGGCTGGGCAAGCCGGTGTTCACGTACCCGCTCGATCCCCAGGAGGCGTCCAGCGGGCCGCTGACCGATCTCAAGCGGCTGGAGGGCGTGGCCAAGCTCGTGAGGCGCTGAGAGAGGCGAAGGTTCAGGAAGGGTGGCCTTCGCCCGGAACCGGGGGCGGCACGACCAGTGCGCTCAGGCCCACGCCGCCCAGCCCCGCCATCACCGCCACGCCCAGCCACAGCTCCAGGCTGAGGTTGCTCAGGCGCAGGGCCACCAGCAGGCCCAGGTACGGGACCCACACGGCCAGCGGGAGCAGGAAGGCGAAGGCCCGCAGTGCCCAGGGACGGGCCGGGGAAGGATTGAGGAGCAGGAGCAGGGCGTCCACGACCAGGCCCGCCGCCAGCATCAGGAGGGGCACGCGCCACTCACCCGGCACCAGCATCAACGTCATCAGGACCGTGTTCAGGCCGTACATCAGGGTGACGGCCCCGAAGGGCAGGCGGAAGCGCCGCAGCAGGAGCAGCACGGGCGCGGCCAGGATCAGGGCGGTGACGAGGATGCCCCCCAGCTCGCCGCGCGTCTGCACGTAGCCCAGGCCCTGCGGGGCATCCAGCAGGCCCCACAGGTACATGTGCATGAAGGACACGAAGCTCAGGAGCGCGGTGGCCGAGAGCACGGCGGGCCAGGCGACTCCGGCCGGGGCCGCGCGGGGCGTGGGCGTGCGCCAGGCACTCACGAGCGGCGCCGCCAGGATGCTCGCCGCACCCGCGAACAGCAGCAGGTGCGTGGGCGAGAGCAGCGCCTCGATGCCCACCTCGATGCCGAAGACCGTGTGCCAGGTCAGGTCGCCGATCCCGCCGATGCCGAAGATCGGCACGCCCAGCGCGGCGAGGTGGTAGCCCTCGGGGAAGGCCGCGAAGCCCCGCCGCCCGGTCCGCCAGCCCTGTATCCCCAGCCACAGAACCCACGCCGCCACCGCCAGAAATCCTGAGTAGAACAGCGCGTGCCAGGGCGTGAAGAACGTCTCCAGGCTCTCCCCGTAGCGGTTGTGCGCCCAGCCGTCCACGAAGATGCCCGTCGTGAGCCACCACCCCAGCGCCAGGGTGATGAGGTTCTGCCCGGGGGTGGCCCGGCGGATCGCGCCCGGGGCGGGCACGGAGGTGGGGACGGTCGTGGTCATAGCGCAGTGTAGGCACTCGGGGGAAAGCGGGGGGAAGAAGGCGGGTCACAGTTCCGAGCCCTCAGGAAGGAATCCGGCTCACCCTATCTCAGCCCGGGCCAGGGCCCCAACCCGTCATCAGGCGGGCCCACGGCACATCCAGCATCAACGTCTTGACCGCCAGCACCAGCACGGTTGTCACGAACAGCCGCCGAATCCACCGCTCATCGAGTCGGAGCGTCCAGCGGGCTCCCAGCGTGGCCCCGACGTACATGACGGCGCTGAGCAGGCCGCCCAGCGGCCAGTCCACGGCCCCGCGACTGGCGAAGATCACCGTGGCGACCAGGGAGGACGCCACATTGATGACCTTGGTGGTGGCGACGGCCTTCAGAAAGGGCAGGCGGAAGGCCGCGAGAAACGCGGCGGTCAGCAGGGTGACGTAACCGCCGCTGAAAAAGCCCCCGTACACCGCGAGCAGCAGGGTCAAGCCGTACCCCAGGGCCAGGCGCGGCGGACTGGGCGGTGAGGCGGCCGCCGTCGTGACCGTGTGGCGGGGCCTCAGCACCACCCCGGCGACGACCAGCATGGCCGCCGCGATGATCAGCGGTAACCAGCCGGAGGGTACGGCGAAGACCAGCAGCGCCCCCAGCAGCGAGCCGATCACGGTGAGGGCGATCAGGAGGGGCAGGCGCGGACGGTCGAGGGCGTCCCCCTGCCAGAAGGGCACGGAGGCGCCCACACTCATGACGGTGAGGGCCAGCATGTTGGTGCCGAGGGCCGTGGTGGTGGGGAGACCGAAGGCCAGCAGGGTGGGGACGGTGATCAGGGAGGTGGCGCCGGTGACGACGCTGATCACGCTGGTGCAGAAGAAAATGAGGCACAGCACGAGCAGGTCGAGAAGGGGCACAGTCTCCCAGTGTAGTCGGCGATGCTGGCGGCGGACACGCCGTGAGGCGGACGCCGTCTCCGCACATGGACCTCAGGCCGTGACCCGGCCCCAGCCCCCATTTTTTCCCACCCGCACGATGTCGGCGACCCCAGGAACCTGCAAGATGGCCGACCGCAGCGCCTCCACGTCCCCGTTTCCCGTCACCGCCAGCCGCAGGTAGATGTGCGCGGTGTCGTCGGCGCCCACCCCCGCCTCGACCTTCAGCGGGCTGCGCTTCTGAGCGGCGAGGACCCCCAGCACGTCGGCGAGCAGCCCCGAACGGTCCGGCGCGACCACGTCGAAGTCGACGAGCGTGCTGCCCGGCGTCCCCGAGTCCCAGGAGGCGGCGACGCAGCGCTCGGGCTCGTCCTTCAGCAGCCGGATCATGTTGGGGCAGTCGATGCGGTGGATGCTGACGCCCCGCCCGCGCGTGAGGTAGCCCATGATCTGGTCGCCCCGGATGGGGTTGCAGCACTGGGCGAGCTTGGTGGTCGTACTCAGGCCCTCGACGAACACGCCGCCGGATTCGCCGGGGGCGGGCGGGGGACGCCGGACCGGGGCGGGGGCTTGCTCCTGCGCCAGGGTGGGCGACAGCACCCGGCCCACCACGCTGGGCGTGAGCTTGCCCGCGTGCAGGGCGAGGTACAGGTCGTCGGGGTTGCGGGTGCCCACGAGCTTCTGGGTCGCCTCCTCCAGCAGCTTGGTCCGCATGAGTTGCCGCACCGGGAGTTGGCGCTTGCGCAGGTAGCGCTCCAGCAGGTCGTGCCCGTGCTGCAACGCCTCCTCGCGCTCCTGCTGGCGGAAGTGGTGGCGAATCTTGGCGCGGGCGGAGCGGGTGACGGTGAAGTTCAGCCAGTCTTTGCTGGGGTGGCTGTTCTTGCTCGTCACGATCTCGACCATGTCGCCGTTGTTCAGTTTGTGCGAGAGCGGCACGATGGAGCCGTTCACCCGCGCCCCCACCGTCGTCTCGCCGATGCGGGTGTGGATGTGGTAGGCGAAGTCCACGGGCGTGCTCCCCGCCGGGAGCGAGATCGCCAGCCCCTTGGGCGTGAAGACCCGCACCCGCTGCGAGAGGATGTCGGTCTTGACGGCGTCGAGGTAGTCACTGGCGTCGTTGATCTCGTTCTGGAGTTCGCGGAGTTGGGCGAGCCAGTTCTCGCGGTCGCGCTGGGCGAGCTGCGAGCCCTGCTTGTACATCCAGTGGGCGGCGACCCCGTACTCAGCGACCTCGTGCATCCGGCGCGAGCGGATCTGGACCTCGATGGGCTGCCCGCTCTGGCTGATGACGGTCGTGTGCAGGCTCTGGTAGCCGTTGGGCTTGGGCACCGCGATGTAGTCCTTGAAGCGGCCCGGCAGCGGCGTCCACATCGAATGCACGATGGACACCGTGTGGTAGCAGATGCGCTTTTCCCGCGTCTCCTCGGCCCGCTCGCGGCGCTTCTCGTCGGTGCCGGGGGGCACGTGGAGTTCTTTCGGGGTCAGGATCACCCGGATGGCGAGGAGGTCGAAAATCTGCTCCAGCGCCTTGCCCTCCTTCTGCATCTTGTTGTGGATGCTCCAGAGGTGCTTGGAGCGACCGGCGATGTCGATGTCGCTGACCCATTCGGGGAGTTCGAGGTCGTCGTGGAGGGCCTCGCGCAGTTGCTCCACCGCCTGCTCGATCAGGGCCTGGCGCTCCTCCTGGCGGGTCCGCAACCGGCTCTGGAGGTACTCGTAGTCGCCGGGCTGGAGGTACTTGAAGGCGAGGTCCTCCAGCTCCCACTTGATCTGCCCGATGCCCAGGCGGTGCGCGAGCGGCGCGAAGATGTCCATCGTCTCGCGGGCGATCCTGGCCTGCTTTTCGGGCTTCATGGCGCCCAGGGTCCGCATGTTGTGCAGGCGGTCGGCGAGCTTGACGACGATCACGCGCAGGTCGCCCGTCATGGCGACGAGCATCTGGCGCAGGTTCTCGGCCTGGATGTCGCGGCCCGAGTCGCCCACCTCGGCCTGCTGGCTGCCCTGCTTGGAGAGCTTGCTGACCTTGGTTTCGCCCTCCACGATGCGCCGCACGTCGGGGCCGAACTCGCGCTCGATCTGGTCGAAGGTCACCCCGTCCACGTCCTCGACCGTGTCGTGCAGCAGCCCGGCCATCAGGCTGTCGGTGTCCATCCCCAGCCGCGCGAGGATGGTGGCGACCGCAACCGGGTGGGTGATGTACGGCTCGCCGCTCTTGCGTTTCACCCCGGCGTGGGCGTCGCGGGCAAAGGCGTAGGCCCGCTCCACCCGCTCGCGGTCGGCCGGGGGGCGGTCCGCGATCAGCGGGCGAAGCTCCTCCATCCCGTGGTCGGAGGGGCCGGGTTCGGGCGGGCCATGCACGCGGGGCAGAATAGCGCGTGGGCGCGGCGGGAAGGGTGGGACCGTGACCAGACGGCCCCCGGCAACCTGAAGACACGCTCAGGCCACCCGAGAGGCGGGGACCGGGAAGAGGCGCTACCCTGGGGGGCGTGAGCTGGATTCCGTTCCATTCCGTACTGTCCGGTCCGTGCCGTTCGGGAGAGGCGCCGGAAAGTCCTGCATTCCACGGAACCCATCTGCTTTCCTTCTCGCTCTCCTGCGGAGCCCCGCCCGTCCGCCCGCTTCGGGAATTCCTATGAAGGTGGACCGCCACGAGCAGGACGACGCCCGGCGCGAGCGCATCGCCCGGGCGGCCTTCGAGCTGTTCGCCCGCTCCGGCCTGGAGGGCACGAGCGCCCAGGACATCGCCCGCGCCGCCTTCGTGAGCCGCACCAATCTCTACCGCTACTACCCCTCCAAGGTGCACATGCTCCTGGCCCACTTCGAGCGCACCGTGCGCGACACCCGCGATGAGGCGGTGCGAAAGCTGCACGCGGGAGCGGCCCCTCAGGCCGTGTGGAGCCACGTGACCGCCCGCATGGCCGACCTGGGCGTGCGTTACCGCCACCTGGTCGGGGCGGTGGGCCACGCCGTGCTGGGCGCGCGGGTGGCCCCGGCGGGCTCCGACGAGGGCGTCCGCACGGCGCTCACGCTTGTGGCGCTGGTCGAGCCCGTCCTCGTCGCCATGCGGGACCGGGGGGCGCTGCGGGGCGGGGTGGACACCCACCTGCTGAGCGCCCTGCTGGTGGACGCCTGCCTGCTCGCCCTGCTGCACGGCGGCCACCGCGACCAGCGCGAGGTGCTGCGCGACTGGCAGGACCGCTTTTCCCTGCTGCTCCAGGGGGCGCTGGCCCCCGGCGTGACCGAGGAGAGCGTGCGGGAAAGTGGGCTGATCGTGGCCGACCGGGACCCAAGCAGTTGACGAAGGAAGAAGGGCCACCCTGAGCGGAACGAAGGGCTCAACATGACACCATCCTTGGGTCAAGAGCTTGAGTCTCGGGAATGGAAAATGTGGACGCCCGCGCTTCCTGTGCCTTCTAAGGCGGAGCGCAGAACCCTTGTCCTGCTGAGCGAAGGCGAACCATCTCCAGGCGAGACCCCTCGCGTTGCTCAGGGGGACAACCTTTGAGAGCCTCGCCGCAAAACTGGCTCAGCCCGGGGTGACCTCCGGCAACCGCTCCTGAAAGCGGGCGGTGGTCGAGGCCCGAACATCCTCCAGGGTGGCGCCGGGCATCAGTTCGGTCAGCGTGAGTTGACCGTTCAGAAACTCGAACACCGCCTTGTCCGTGATGATCATGCTGACGTTTCCCCTGGCCGTGAGCGGCAGGGTGCATTCGGGGACGATCTTGGGCGTGCCGTCGGGGTCCGTGTGCGTCATGGTCACGATTAGCCGCCCCGCCCCACTCGCCAGGTCCATCGCGCCCCCCACGCCCAGCAACGGCTTGCCCGGCACGGCCCAATTGGCGAGGTTGCCGTGTTCATCCACCTGAAGGCCGCCCATCACCGCCACGTCCACATGCCCTCCACGGATCATCCCGAAGGAATCGGCAGAGTCGAAGTAGCTCGCCCCGGGCAGAGCGGTAACGGGAATCTTGCCCGCGTTCACCGGGTAGTCCATCGCCCCTCCATCCTCGGGGGCGGGGCCGACGCCCAGCATTCCGTTCTCGGTGTGGAGGTTAACCCCATGCTCGGGCGTGATCAGGTCGGCCACCAGCGTGGGAATGCCGATGCCGAGGTTCACCACGTCGCCGGGACGAAGTTCCCGCAAGGCGCGGCGTGCCATGTGCATCCGGGATTCGTCCACCTTCTTGGCCCCGGCCTTCACGTCGGCAGAGCTGCCCAAATCCTCGGGGGTCAGGTGAGCCTGGACGAGGTAGTCCACATACAGGCCGGGCGTGTGGACATGCTCGGGGTCGATCTCCCCCACCTCCACGATTTCCTCGACCTCCGCCACGACCACATCGGCGGCGGTCGCCATCGCCCGGTTGAAGTTCTGCTCGGTGAGGCGGTACTGGAGGTTTCCGGCACGGTCGGCCCGCCAGGCGCGGACGAAGGCGACGTTGCCGCGCAGGGCGGGGACAAAGACCATCTCCCGCCCGTTCAGGGTCCGAACGTCGGCTCCCTCAGCGATCACCGTCCCAGCCGCCGTGGGTGTGTAAAAGCCCCCGATCCCGGCTCCCCCGGCCCGCAAGGCTTCGGCGAGCGTTCCTTGGGGCAGCAGTTGCACCTCCAGCGTGCCGTTCTGCGCCGCCGCCACCGCCTCGCGGTTGCTGGTGAAAAACGACCCGATGGCCTTCTTAATCTGCCCATTCCGCAGCAGACGGCCCCCGCTGAGCCCCGCCTCGCCGACGTTGTTGCCCACGAAGGTGAGGTCCCGAGTGTCCGTCTCGGCCAGGGCGTGGACGAGGTGAACGGGGTTGCCGGTCATGCCGAAGCCCCCGACGAGCAGCGTGTCCCCCGACTTCACCAGCCGGGCAGCCTCCTCCAGCGAGATGACCGGAACCTGCTTCATGCCTCCACCCGCTCGATCAGGGCCGCCTCGCCCTGCCCGACGCCGACACACAGGCTGACGACGCCATATCGCCCCTCCCGCCGCTGAAGTTCATGGGCCAGGGTGGTGACGAGGCGGGCGCCGCTCATGCCCAGGGGATGACCCAGGGCGATGGAGCCGCCGTGGATGTTCAGCCGCTCGTGCTCGACGTTCAGCTCGCGCATGCAGGCGATGACCTGCGCGGCAAAGGCCTCGTTGATCTCGACGAGGTCCACGTCGGCCAGGTCCATCTCCAGGCGGTTCATCAATTTGCGGACAGCGGGGACGGGACCTAGGCCCATCAGCCGGGGATCGACCCCGGAAGTAGCCGCGCCCACCCAGCGGGCGAGCGGCTGAAGCCCCAGTTCACGGGCCTTTCCGGCGCTCATCAGGACCAGTGCCGCCGCCCCGTCGTTCAGCCCGCTGGCATTGCCCGCCGTCACGCTGCCTCCCTTCCGAAAAGCGGGCTTCAGGCCAGCCAGCGTCGCCTCATCGGTCGCCAGGGTGAAGGTGTCCCCCTCGCGCTTGTACCGGGGGTGCTCGTCGGTGTCGAAGACCGTGACGCCCTTTTTCCCCTTGACCTCGATGGGCACGATCTCATCCTTGAAGGTGCCGCTATTCAGCGCCTCCACCACGCGGCGCTGCGACTCCAGGGCGAAGGCGTCCTGCTCCTCACGGGTGATCTCCCCTCCCGCGATCCGTCCCTCCCGGCTGCACTCGACGATGTTCTCGGCGGTCTCGCCCATCGCCTCCAGGGGGAAGAGGGCCTCCATCGCCGGGTTGGGGAAGCGCCAGCCCAGCGTCGTGTCGTAGACGGTGACGTTGCCGTTGGCAAAAGGTTGGGCACCCTTGGGCATGACGAGGGGCGCGCGGGTCATGCTCTCGACCCCCCCGGCCACGTACACGTCGCCGTCCCCATTCCGAATGGCCCGGGCCGCCGTGTTGATGGCGGAAAGGCCCGAGGCGCACAGGCGGTTGACCGTCAGGCCGCCGACGTGGTGCGGGAGTCCAGCGAGGAGGGCGGCCATGCGGGCCACGTTGCGGTTGTCCTCGCCCGCCTGATTGGCACAGCCGAGAATTACCTCCTCGATTTCGTCGGGAGAGACGCCCGCACGGGCCACCGCCTCACGAATCACCGTGGCCGCCAGATCATCGGGGCGGACGGACGAGAGCGAGCCGCGAATGGCACCGACGGGCGAACGCACCGCCGACACGATCACCACGTCGCGGTCTTGCAGGGGATGGGAAGGGGTCATGGCAAAGGGTTCCTTTCGGGGCAAAGACGGATAGAACGTGCCCCACATTCAAGCGCGCGCAGGTCTCCTCTTTCCAGACGTGCGGTCCGCTATTTGGAACGCACCCACCTGACGCTTGCGAGGTGAACAGCCTCTTGGTGGTCCCTTCATGCCTGCACGGGCCGTTCGGGGAGGTTCTGAGCCACTGGTATCCTCGCCGCATGAGCGCCTCCTCCCGTTCGGCACGGCCCCCGCTGACGCAGCTTCCCGCCTGGCAGGCGCTGGAGGCGCATTTCGGTGAAGTGCGGGATACCCACCTGCGCGACCTGTTCGCCTCGGACCCGAACCGGGGGGAGCGCCTGACCGCCGAGGGGGCGGGCCTGTACCTCGACTACTCCAAGAACCGGGTGACGGACGAGACGCTGCGGCTGCTCCTGGCGTTGGCGCGCGAGGCGGGGGTGGAAGAGCGGCGGGACGCGATGTTCGCGGGCGAGCGCATCAACGTGACCGAGAACCGCGCGGTGCTGCACACGGCCCTGCGCGCTCCCCGTGGGGCGACAGTGAACGTGGACGGCGAGAATGTCGTGCCGGGAGTGCAGGAGGTCCTGGACCGCATGAGCGCCTTCGCCGAGCAGGTCAGGAACAGGACCTGGCTTGGCGCGACCGGGAAGCCGATCCGCAACGTCGTCAACATCGGCATCGGCGGCTCGGACCTCGGCCCCGTCATGGCGTACGAGGCACTCAAGCACTACGCGGACCGGGGCCTCACCGTGCGCTTCGTGTCCAACGTGGACGGCACCGACCTGGTGGAGAAGACGCGCGATCTCGATCCACAGGAAACCCTCTTCATCGTCTCCAGCAAGACCTTCACCACCCAGGAGACGATGGCGAACGCCCGCAGTGCCCGCGCGTGGCTGCTTGCCGGGCTGGGAAATGCCGACGAGGGGACAGCCATCGCCCGCCACTTCGTCGCCGTGAGCACGAACGCCGCCGAGGTAGAAAAGTTCGGCATCGACACCGCCAATATGTTCGGTTTCCGCGACTGGGTGGGGGGCCGCTACTCGGTAGACAGCGCCATCGGCCTCTCGCTGATGGTCGCCATCGGGCCGGAGGGCTTCCGGGACTTCCTGGCGGGCTTCCACGAGATGGACGAGCATTTCCGCAGCACCCCTCTTGAGCAGAACCTTCCCGTCCTGCTGGGCGTGCTGGGCGTGTGGTATCGCAACTTCTTCGGGGCGCAGACGCACGCCGTCTTGCCCTACGACCAGTACCTCGCCTACTTCCCCGCCTACCTCCAGCAACTCGACATGGAGAGCAACGGCAAGCATGTCACTCTGGACGGCCAGGCGGTGGATTACGACACCGGCCCGGTCGTCTGGGGCCAGCCGGGCACGAACGGGCAGCACGCCTTCTACCAGCTCATCCACCAGGGGACCACGCTGATTCCCTGCGATTTCCTGGGCTTCTGCCAGACGCTCAACCCGCTGCCGCCCCACCACGACCTGTTGATGGCAAACGTGTTCGCGCAGACCGAGGCGCTCGCGTTCGGCAAAACGGAGGAGCAGGTGCTCGCGGAAGGCGTAGCCGCCGACCTCGCCCCTCACCGCGAGTTCGAGGGGAATCGGCCGACGAACACGATCCTGGCCGACCGCCTGACGCCGCGCACGCTCGGCGCCCTGATCGCCCTGTACGAGCACAAGGTCTTCGTTCAGGGGGCGATCTGGAACATCAATTCCTTCGACCAGTGGGGGGTGGAACTCGGCAAGGTCCTGGCCGGGAAGATCGTGCCCGAGCTTCAGGCGGAGGGGGAGCCGAAGTTGGCACACGACTCCAGCACGAACGCGCTGATCCGGCGCTACCGGGCGCGGCGGGGGTAGAACTCCTCAGCGCACCCGGACGGCCTTGCTGGCAGGCTGGGTTCTCAACCACGCCACGAAGCGCCGCACCCGGTCGTCGGCGAGCAGGGCGTCGAGGCTATGGAACTCGCCCGCCAGCTCCGCGTTGGTGAAGGTGCGGTGCAGGAACTTGTGGCAGGCCGGGCAGAGCATCACCGTGGGCAACTCGTAAACCTTGACCCCCTGCCGCCGTCCCTGCGACTTCGGCACGAGGTGATGCTCGGTGAGCACGGGCGTCTCGCGCTCGCACAGGGCGCAGACCTCGGGCTCGCGGGGAGGGGACGGCCAGTTGGATTCGGGGCGGCGGCGGGCCATCGGGGGCCATGATGGCGTGTGGAGCGCGGGGAGACCGGGTGGGGTGTTACGGGAGAGTGAGTGGTCAGTGGGAAGTGGTGAGTGGAAAAGGAAAGCGGGAGCAAAAGCGTTCGCCCTTGCCCGCACTGACCACTCCCCACACCCCACTTACAGCTTCGTCAGCTTCGGGTACTTCGTGATCGCCTCGTCCTCGCTGAGGAATTCGCCCTCGGCATCAGGGCTCCAGATGACCTCGGCGCGGATCAGGTCGCCGGGGTTCACCGAGCTGATCGCCATCAGGGCGGCGCGGGCCTCGTCGGCGGTGGTCACGCCCGCCGGGGGCAGGGTGGCGAGGGTGTGGGCGGCGACCGCGATGGTCACGGCGAGGTACAGGTCGCCCACGTCCTTCTGGAAGGTGTAGTCGGTGCGGTGCTCGAAGCCGGTGTTCACGTCGCGGTTCTGGTAGTTGCTGGTGGTCTGCTCGGTGAAGGCGGCGCGGGCTTCGGTGGCCCAGGCGCCCACTTGGGCGTCAGCGCTGTTCGCCGCCCCCTGCGCCCGCTCGACGTTGCCGTACGCCCAGCGTTCGGGGTGGCGCAGCACCACCAGCGCGGCCTCCTGGAGCATCCGGGCCAGCCCCTCGTTCGTGTCGGGGTCGCCGGAGCGGGCCACCCGCTGAAGGTCGCGCTTGACCTCGTCCCCCTCGGCGAGCAGGAGTTGCACGCTGACGGCCTGCGCGGTGCCGTTGAGGGTACCCAGGCCCCCCAGCCCCCGGGCGCCGCCCCCACCCGCGCCCAGGCTGCGCCGCATGAAGCCGACCACCGCGAAGATCACCAGCCCGAAGATGATGAGCCCCAGGATGCCGAAGCCGCCTCCCCCGCCGCCGTAGTAGCCCCCGCCGTACCCGCCCCCCCCGATGATGATCGGGCCGCTGTACCCGCCACCCGAGTAGCCACCGCCGCTGTAGCCGCCACCGGAGTACCCGCCGCCGAAGCTCCCGCCACCCCCGCCGGACGAGCCCCCGCCCCCCGTGCTGCCGCCGAAGCCCCCCCCCGACTGCGCGGCGGCGTGGCCGAGCAGGGTCAGCACGGCGAGGATAAGCGCCAGCGTGACGAGGAGCGCCAGAACACTCCGAACGGACCTGTGCGAAAAGATCGGCATGACGCCCCAGTGTATGGGGTGGGGCGCCTCCCAGTTCCCGGCGGGTGAAGGCTTGGCGAAGGCGCCCGGGCCGCGCCGCCTTAGACTCGCCCCATGAGCACCGAGAACACCATCGATCTCACCACCGACCAGTGGGAGGCTTTCCTGGCGGGCCTCTACGAGCGGGACGACCGGCTGGAGCGGCGCGAGCCGGGTGTGGATTACCCCCCCGAGGAAGATGTGGACCCCTACGTCCTGAGCGCCCACGCCGAGGCCCTGCGGAGTGCCGAGGTGGACGGCGACGTGTGGGGCACGCTGGCCGACATCGAGGAGGAGGCCGGGAACGAGGAGGAGGCCTGGGCGAAGATCGTCGCCTTTTACCTCGACCGGGGTTGCGTCCTCGTGCGGGTGACGGACGCGGACGAGCCCGAGGAGTGGCTGCTGGAAGCCGAGCTGGCGCGGCGGCTGGGGTTGCCCGTGTCCTGAGCGGCGGTGAACCCCCCCTGAACCCCGGCTCATCCGTGCGTGAGAGGGGGGGCCTACGCTGCGACTATGTCTAACCGCGAAGAACGTCACTTTCCGCTGGGGCGGCTGCTCCTGCTGGGCGCCCTGATCGGCGGGGCGGCCTACTACCTCAGCCGCGAGCAGAACCGCCGCGCCCTGGACCAGAAGCTCTCGGAACTGGGGCTCAAGGACGCTGCCGAGAACGTGGGCGACAGCGTGACCAAGGGCTGGGAGAAGACGAAGGACGCCGCCACGAGCGCCGGGCAGGTTCTTGCCGACAAGGCGGGCGAGGTGAAGGAGGCCGTGCAGCAGGGCGGCGCCCAGGCCGGGCTGGACAAGGCGAAGGAGGTCGCGGGCGAGGCGAAGGTCGCCGTCCAGGGAGCCGCCGCCGAGGCGAAGGACGCCGCGCGGGAGGTCGCGGGCACCGCGAAGAGCGAGGCGAAGGACGTGCAGGGCCCGGTCAGGGACGCGGCCCGGGACGCGGGGCAGAACGCCCAGCAGGCGGTCAATCAGGCCAGGGATCAGGCGCAGGAAGCGCTCCAGAAGGCGGCCCAGGCGGCCAACCGGGTTCAGGACCAGGCCCAGGGCGCCAAGCAGGACGTGCAGCAGGCCGCCAGCCAGGTCAAGAGCCAGGCGCAGGCGACCGCCGCCGATGCCCGCGCCTCTGCCCAGCAGGCCTCGACTGACGCCCAGACCACGGCCCAGAACGTGGCGGCTGACGCGCGTGCGGGCGTGCAAGATGTGAAGAGCGACGTGGGGCAGGGCGCCAGCGCCGTCAAAAATGACGCCCAGCGTGCCGCGAGCGATGTCAAGACCGACACACAGCGCGCCGCGAACGACGTGAAGAGCGCGGTCAAGGACGCCGAACGCCGGATGTAAGGGCGCGTCCTCTCGGAAGAACCTCCCGCCTGGGAGGTTTTTTCATGGCTCCCGACCGTGACCGCTCCCCCGCCCCAAATCCCCACCTGCGGGTAGACTTCGGGCATGACGCGCCGAGACGGCGAAGGCCGCGCGGGAACCCTCGAACGGACGGGGACCCTGGAACAGACGACGACCCAGCGCCCGCGCCTGTACCGGGTGCTGCTGCTCAACGACGATTACACTCCCATGGAATTCGTGGTCGAGGTGCTGACACGCTACTTCCGCAAGGCGGAGCAGGAGGCCCGGCTGATCATGCTGGCCGTCCACCATAAGGGGCAGGGCGTGGCAGGCGTGTACACGCGCGACGTGGCGGAAACGAAGGTCGCGCAGGTCACCGCCCACGCGCGGCGGGAGGGCCATCCGCTGCGGCTGGTGGCGGAACCGGAGGCGAACGAGTGAGGGGGACACAGTGATCGGCGACCATCTTCAGGTGACCATCGGGCGGGCGGCGGATTACGCCCGTGAGGCCGGGCATGAATACGTGACCCTCGAACACCTCCTCCTGGCCCTGACCCACGACCCGGAGGCGCGCGAGGCGCTGCTGGCGGTGGGCGCGGACGTGGAGAAGCTGCGCGACGACCTCCACGACCTGCTGGCCGACTTCGAGGTGGTGGAGGACGCCCAGCCCGACTTCACCCTGGGGGTTCACCGGGTCGTGCAGGGCGCGGTGCTGCAACTGCACGCCAGCGGCAAGGGCAACGAGCAGGCCGACGGCGCCCGCGTCCTCGCCGAGCTGCTGGAGGAGGAGGACTCGCCCGCCCGCGCGGCGCTGGAGGCCCAGGGCGTGACGCGGCTGGACGTGCTGGCCTACGTCTCGCACGGCGCGGCGAAGGTGGCCGGGCGCGAGCGGGAACGCCGGGTGGCGGGCGTGGACGGTGAGCCGGAAGGGGGCGCCTCCGCCGAGCAGAACCCGCTGGAGGCCTACGCGACCGACCTCACCGCGCAGGCAAGGGCCGGGGAGTTCGACCCCGTGATCGGGCGCGAGGCGGAGCTGACGCGGGTGGTGCACATCCTCGCGCGGCGGGCGAAGAACAACCCGGTACTCGTCGGCGAGCCGGGCGTGGGCAAGACCGCGCTGGCGGAGGGCCTGGCGCAGCGGGTGGCGGACGGCCAGGCGCCGGGATTCCTGCGCGGGGCCTCCGTGTACGCCCTCGACCTGGGCGCCCTGCTTGCCGGAACGCGCTACCGGGGCGACTTCGAGCAGCGACTCAAGGCCGTTCTCGCCGCGCTGGACGGGCAGAATGCCGTGCTGTTCATCGACGAACTCCACACGCTCGTCGGGGCCGGGGCGACCGAGGGGGGCAGCGTGGACGCGGCGAACCTCCTCAAACCGGCGCTGGCACGTGGCAGGCTGCGGGTGCTGGGCGCCACAACTCCCGCTGAACTGCGCCACCTGGAACGCGACCGGGCGCTGTGGCGCCGCTTCCAGACCGTCGAGGTCCCCGAGCCCTCCGAGGAGGACGCCCTCGCCATCCTGCGGGGTCTCGCGCCAGGGTACGCCGCGCACCACGGGGTCACGTACTCGGACCCGGCGCTGGAGGCCGCCGTGCGCCTCTCGGCCCGGCACCTGCGCGACCGTTTCCTGCCCGACAAGGCCATCGACGTGATCGACGAGGCGGGGGCCGCGCGTTCCTCGGTGAGCAAGGGTGGTGAGATCGCCGAGGCGGACATCGAGGCGACCGTCGCCCGCATGGCCCGCGTGCCGGTCGGCGCCGTGAAGGCGGAGGAGGTGCAGTCGCTCGCCACGCTGGAGGCGGACCTGAAGGCGCGGGTGTTCGGGCAGGACGCGGCGGTTCAGGCTGTGGCGAGTGCCGTGAAGCTCGCGCGGGCGGGGCTGCGGGACCCCAACAGGCCGCAGGGGGCTTTCCTCTTCGCCGGGCCGACCGGGGTGGGCAAGACCGAACTTGCCCGCGCGCTGGCCGACCGCCTGGGTGTGGAACTCCTGCGCTTCGACATGAGCGAGTACCAGGAGGCGCACACGGTCGCCCGCTTGATCGGCGCCCCTCCCGGCTATGTGGGCTTCGACCAGGGCGGCCTCCTGACGGACGCGGTGGCGAAGAATCCCCACGCGGTCCTCCTCCTCGACGAGATCGAGAAGGCGCACCCGGACGTGTACAACCTCTTCCTGCAACTCATGGACCACGGCACGCTGACCGACCACACCGGCAAGAAGGTGGACGGGCGCGGCCTGATCCTGACCTTCACCACGAACGCCGGGGCCGCCGACGCCTCGCGCCCCGCCCTCGGCTTCTCCCGCGAGGGCCGCGCGGGCGAGGAGGCCGAGGCGGTCAAGCGCACCTTCACCCCCGAGTTTCGCAACCGGCTGGACGCGGTGATTCACTTCCGGCCCCTCTCGCCCGCGGTCATGTCGAGCGTGGTAGACAAGTTCCTGCGGCAGTTGGAAATGCAGCTCGCCGAGCGGCAGGTGACGCTGACCGTCACGCCCGCCGCCCAGGCCCTCCTCGCCAAGCTCGGGTACGACCCGCAGATGGGCGCCCGGCCCCTCGCCCGCGTGATCGAGGAGCGGGTCAAGCGCCCGCTGGCCGACGAGCTGCTGTTCGGGCGGCTGAAGGACGGCGGGGCCGTGACGGTGGACGCGGAGGGCGAGGGCTTCAGCTTCCGGTGACCCATGCCCAGGTGGGCAGGTCCTCGCACAGAATCTCCAGAAGGTGCGTCCCGGACGCGACCAGCAGGTGGCGGTAGCGCGGGCGGCTCCGCTGCGACTGCCACTGGGCCTCGCGTCTGCGTGCCATCTCCGCCTGCGCCTCGGCCCGCTGTTCCGGTGTGGTCGGCTCTGGACTGGGCAAGCTGAAGAGGAAGCCTCTTCCCGTGTCACTGAGCCGGGCATCCTCGGGGAAGAAGCGCCCGGTCGTTCGGATGTCCGGGTCCCCCGCCCGCACCGCCCTGCTGACGGCCACCGGCACGCCGTAAGGCGGGAACACGTCGGTGTTGTCGTTCTCCTCCAGAATCTCGCTGATCCAGGGGTCCGGGTCGCTGATGACCTCGTAGAGAAGAGAAGGGAGCAGGCCCTGCCGGGTCGGGTGGAAGGTGAGATACGGCCCCGCGTAGAACTCGTCGTAGCTCTCCAGCGCGAAAATCCGGTTACCGTGATGGACGCCGCCCTCCCAGCGGTCCTCCCACGTCAGCCGGAGAAGCCGGGAATGGTGGCGGGGGTCGGGGTCTCCGTCCGGTCCGACGAGCCAGCCGTCCTCCTCCGATCTGCGGTAGAACTCGTCAGCGAGGTCCACAGTGAGAACCTTGGAACTGCGGTGGTGCAACTCGGTGCGCAGGACACTGATCCGCTCGCCGGGGAAGGACCGGACGGCCTCCAGCAGCCCCTCGTCGGGCCAGAGGGCGAAACTTGCCTGGGCGAGGCGGGCGCGGCGGGCCATGGGGCAGGCTACCCCGCCTCCACCCGGGCCTCCCGCCAGCGTGAATGCAGCCGCACCGGCCTCAGCCCGTAGGCGGTGATGTACCCGGGCAGGCGTTGCAGGCCAGGAACGCCGTGCAGCACCCGCAGCAGCAGGGTGGGCACGTGGACGGTTTCCCGTCTGTCCAGGCCCTCGACCTCGCGCTCCTCGATGACCTGCTGGGCCTGGAGGACGGCGATCTGCCACGCGCGGGTGCGCTGAACGCGGGCCAGGTGCCGGGGCCGCAGCCGCCCCGCCCGCAACGGCCCCGAGAGCAGGTTGGCCGCCGCCACCGCGTCCTGCACGGCCATGTTGATCCCCAGCCCCCCGATGGGTGAGATGGGGTGCGCGGCGTCGCCGATGAGGAGCAATCCGGGCCGCCACCAGCGCCGCACGCGGGCCACCTCGACGGCGAGGAGGTGCAGTTGCCGCCACTCGGTCAACGCCTGCACCCGCTCGGCCAGCCAGGGAATGGTGCCCGCCACCGCCTGCCGGATGGGGTCCACCCCGGCGGCGCGGGCCTGCGCGTAGCTCCCCTTGCGGATGGAGTAGCCCACCTGCCAGCGCTCGCCGTGGTCGGTGGTCACGATGCAGTGCGGTCCCCGCAAGTGGAGGTCGATGCTGCCTCCCGGGTCGCTCGGGCGCCGGGGCAGGGCGAACCACAGCACGTCCTGGCCGGGCGAGAGGCGGCGCAACTTCAAGCCCGCCAGCTCCCGCACCTTGGAAAAGCGCCCGTCGGCCCCCACGGTCAGCGCGGCGGGCAGGTCATGCAGCTCCCCCGCCTGTCGGTAGCGGACGCCCCGGACCCACCCCCCCTCCTCCAGCAGGCCCTCGACCCGGGCGCCGAAGACCACCCGCGCATGGGGATAGCGGCCCAGTTCGGCGGCCAGGAAGGTCAGGAAGCGCGACTGGGCCATGACGGTCAGGTAGGGGTAGGGGGTGCGCAGCCGGGAGAAGTCGGCGATGACCTGGCTTCCCTGCGCGCGGACCAGCCGGGCCCGGTGCGCGCGGGTGTGCGAGAGCCGCAGCAGGGGCGCCGCGAGTCCCAGCCCCGCGAGGAGTTCCATGATCGCCGGGTGCAGGGTGTCGCCCCGGAAACTGCGCTCGAAGTCGCGCGCGGCCTCCAGCACGCTGACCGGGATGCCCTGCCGGGCGAGAAGCAGCGCCAGCACCAGCCCCGCCGGACCTCCCCCCACGATGCACACGTTCTGCGGGCCGAATTCCATGGGGGGCATTCTGGACAGGCCCGGGCAGGCCCGGCTGTAGGGAATGCTGCGGCCTGAGAGAACCCGAAACCCTTGCTCTGGCCGGGGCGGGACTTCCTCCCTTTCCAGCCCGCTTTCGCCGGAAGGTCCGGGGGAGGCTGCGAAAGGCAGGCTTTGATCTCGTTGCCGGGTGGGCGCCCCCTCACCCCTGGCTGCGCCAGGCCCTCTCCCACGAGGGGAGAGGGTCAGAACAGCCACAGAGGACGGGGCACGAGCGAGTTGGCCCTGGTCGAGATCAAAGCTTGCTTGAAAGGCCCGTTCTTTCGGGCAGTCGTCCAGTGTGGGACGCCGCACGAACCCCCACTCCCTCTAGCCCTGCTCCGGCCCCCTGAACTTGAGGGTGACGGTGTGCGTCTCCTTGCGCCCGGCATTCAGCCGCAGCGCGCTGACACTCAGCTTGCCCTGTTCGTCCACGGCGAGTTCGAAGCTGAACTGGCCCTCCCGGAACGCGAGGGGCAGGCTGGGGTCCGACCAGGCGCCCATGCCGATGTCCGCCGCGCTCAGGCCGAGGATGATCTGCTCCCGCACGTCGTCCAGCCGCTCCGTGACCTGGTGCTGTTCGGTCGTCTCCCAGCACAGGTGCAGAAGCTGTGTCTTCTGGTCGGCATGGCTGGCGCCCAGCGTCAGCACCCTCCATTGCAGGTCGTCCACCCCCGCCCCCTGATCCAGGACGAGTTGAATCTGAATGTCAACCTGCTCCACCCGGATCTGGAAGGTGCCGCTGCGAAACGTGTACGCCACGGCCTCCTGCACCGCCTTGACAAGGTTATAGACGGTGACGGCCTGATTCCCGGTCATGTTGTCCCCCGGGGCCAGGGTACTGCCGGGCGGGTGACCTCGGCTTCCCATGCGGAAGCAGCCAACTCTAAACCCAATCCCGGGGGAGACCGCTTCCCCGGCAACCCCCGCGCACGTAAGGTGAGCCATGCCCCCTCTCGATGTCCTCGCCCTCTCCGGCATCCGCCTCTATCAACGGTCTCTCTCGCCGCACAAGGGGTTTCGCTGCGCGCACGCGGCTCTTCACGGCGGTGAATCCTGTTCAGCAGCGGTGGCGCGCATCGTTCAGGAGGATGGGTTAAGGGGTGGACGCGCCCGCATCCTCGCCCGTTTCCGGGAGTGCCGCGCGGCCTACAACGTCCTGCACGCCGGTTCTCCCCTCGCCTTCGGCACGAGCGGGCCGAGGGTCAGGGGTGTGTGCTGCTGCGGGCCGATTCCCATTCCCTTCCGCTGCGGGTAGGTCAGATCAGGCGCTCAAAGGCCCCGGGGTAGAGGGTGACGAGCCCGAAGCGGTCCACTGTGATTTCATTGGTGTAGCCGCTGTCCAGGTTCTCGTAACGATAAGTGGCTTCACCCGTCCGCTTGTAGCGTTGGCGCGCCACCCGGAGTTCGAGCGTGGGAACGTCCACCCACACGGCGCGCAGTTCGCGGCTCTCCCCCACGGACAGGCCGAGGCGGCGGATGGGCAGCGTGTTCGTGAAGGGGGTGGCGCGAATATCCACGTCGGCGCAGCCGCGCAGGTCCGGGCGGGGGCGCCGCGTGCCGCTGGCCCACTCCCCCGTCGCCGAACGGCGAAGCGTGAGGGCCGCCCCACCCGCGACATCGGCGCCGACGAAGGTGGGATGGCCGTCCGGCGCGATCTCCACGAGGTAATTCAGGGTGTAGGGCCGCCCCCCGGCCACGCCCACCACCGTTCCCTCCGCCCGGGTCCAGCCCGTCAGGCACAGGTGTTCCAGGCTGGGTTCCTCCGGGTCCAGGCTGCGCCACACCGCGTCCACGCCCGCGCCCTCCCTACTCGCGCCCCGGCACCTGCGGCTGCTCGCCCCGGAAAGCGTCCTTCCCCTCGACCCGCTCCAGCCGCACGACCTGTCCGCTGCGGGCGCTCTCGTAGATCGCGTCCATGATGCGGTGGTCCTGCACGCCCTCCTCGCCGGGGGTCCACGGGGTCTTGCCTCCCCGGATGCACCGGGCGAAGTGGTCCATCTCCAGCCCGAATTGGTCCTCGTCGGGCAATTTGGGTTGGAAGTCGCCCTGCCCGTCCGAGATCGTCAGGCTCAGGCCCTGGTAGGTGAAGGCGGGGTCCATCAGCACGGTGCCCCCCTCGCCCAGCACGCGCAGGGTGGCCGTTTTCTGGGTGCCGTAGCTCGTCAGGCAGTTGGCGACCACGCCGCCCGGGAAGCCCAGCATGAAGCTGACCGACTCCTCGACCTCGCGGAAGCGTTCGTCACCTCCAGGCTGATGCAGGGTGGCGAAGACCCACTCCGGTTCCTGGCCCAGCACGAAGCGGATGGTGTTCAGGCAGTAGATGCCCACGTCGGGGAGGGGCCCGCCCCCCGCGAGGTCGCGCTTCAGCCGCCACGCCTCGGGGTCATCCTCGACCTGCCCGTGGATGGAGTCGAGGAGCTTGACCCGGCCAAGTTTGCCGCCCTGCACGGCGTCCCGGGCGGCCCAGTGGTGGGGCGTGTACTGGCAGCGGTAGGCGGTCATGAGCAGGACACCCGCCTCCCGGCAGGCGTCCACCATCGCCTGCGCCTCTGCCGCATTCACGCTCAGCGGCTTCTCGCACAGGACGTGCTTGCCCATCCGCGCGGCCCGCTCGACGTACTCGCGGTGAAGGCTGTTGGGCAGGACGATGTAGACGGCCTCCACGTCCTCCCGGTCCTTCAGGTCCTCGAAGCGGTCGTAGGTGTACACATCGTCGTCGGTCAGGTCGTAGGCGCGGGCGAAGGCGCGGCCCTTCTCGGGCTCACTCGTGACGAGGGCGGCGACGTAGGCGTGCTCGCTCGTGCGCGCGGCGGGAATCAGCTCCCCCGCGCTCAGCTCGCCGATGCCGACGATGGCGTACCCGACGCGGCGCCGCTCGGCCTCGGGAAGGGGCAGGTCCGGTTTCTGGGGCATGGGCTTACCGTAAACGGGCGGGGACGGGGGTGCGATTGAGGGCTTCTTCACGTCGGCAAGGGGCACAACGTTCGGCTGTCCACGGTTCGTCCAAGCCTCCAGAGCATCTGCCATAGTGCGCGGCGTGACCCGTTCCACCTCTCCCCTTCCGGTCACGTTGCGCGACCGGCGGCCCGATGACCTGCCCATCCTGTCCCGCTGGCTCACCGATCCGGGGGCCGAGTGGCGGCGCTGGGATGCACCCTACTTTCACGCGCGGACCACCACCCAGACCATGCAGACCTACGTGGCGCACCTCGCCCAGACGCCCCCCGACCCCGACGAGCAGGTGATCGACGTGGACGGCGAGTGCGTGGGCATGGTGAACCGCTCGGAGGAGCCCCCGGAGGGCGGCGGCTGGTGGGACCTGGGCATCCTGATCTACGACCCGGCGCACTGGGGGAGCGGCGTGGGCACCCGCGCCCTGGGCCTGTGGGTGCAGGACACCCTGGACTGGACCGACGCGCACGTGCTCACCGTGACGACCTGGAGCGGCAACGAGCGGATGATCCGGGCCGCGCGGCGGTTGGGCTTCCGCGAGTGCTGCCGGGTGCGCGAGGCGCGGGTGGTCGGCGGCGTGCGGTTCGACAGCGTGCGCCTCGACCTGCTGCGCTCGGAGTGGGAGGGGGTGCAGGCATGACCGGGAGGCGGGCGAGGTGAAGCGGCGCAAGACGCCCCGCCCCCGCGGCCCGGCCCCCGTCACCCCGCCCGGCTTCCTGGCGACCCAGGACCTCAAGGAACGCGGCTGGACGGCGGGCCTGATCGCCCGCTTCCTGGGCCACCACGACGACACGCGCGAGAACGGCCTCAAGATGGGCCGCCGCCGACTCCCCCCCGTCAAGCTCTACCGCGAGGAGAGAGTGCTGGAGGCCGAACGCGACGAGGCTTTCCTCCTCGGCCAGGCCCGCGCCGCCGATGCCCGAGAGCGGGCGGAACGGGTGCGCGAGACGCGGGAGGCCAGACGCCGGGCGCTCCTCGGGGCCGCCGCCGAGAGTTACACGCCCAGCATCCACCCCGGGCCGCTCCGCAAGGGGGCCGTTCGCAAGGCCCGCGAGCCGTACCTCCCGGGGCTGGAGGCGACCCTGGACAACCTCAAGCGGGAGATCGGGAAGGTGACCCCGCGCGAGGAGGCCACGCTGCGCGCCCTGCTGCTGGAGCGCCTACACACCGCCCTCGCCGCCGCCTACCCCTGGTATCCGGCGCCCGGTGCACCGGTCACGCCCCGACCCACCGTTGGGGAGGCCCGGCCCAGCGACTGGCGCGAATGGGACTGGGATTGAGCGGAACCGCCGAAGTCGGCGCCTTCCCTTTGGGCCAAGGTTCAGCGAGAGGCCCGTGGGGCGTACGCCGCCCACAGGAACGCCATGAGCAGGGCGGGAGTCGCGAGCGCCGTCAGGCCGAGCGACGTGAGCTTCAACCTTTTGCAGGCCACCCCGAGGTGCGCAGCCGGACCGTCCGGGCGTGCCCGGCCCTCACTCAGCAGCAGGAAGCAGACGTTTTCCCCGTAGTCAAACCCGGTGGCAAGAAGTGGCCACAGCGGGGCATGCCAGCGCAGAAGTCGCGCAGGCCACACGCCTGCCCGGCTCAGCAGCCGTGCCCACACCAACCCCAGGAACAGGGCCGCCACGAGCGGGAACACCAGGTCCGCCACGAAGAATGCCCGGTACCACCGCCGCGAGCCGGGGGTGTAGGCCCCGAGCTGCGCCGTCACCCCCGCGGCCGTGAGGCGATTCTGGAAGTCGAACGGCTCGTGCCCATCCGTATGCGCCTGAAAAGCTCGCCCGGTCCGCCGCAGCACCCGGAAGCTCAGGAGGGCCAGCCCCCCGGCGACCGGAATCGGCCAGCCCCACCCCGCCGTTCGAACCAGCAGAACAGTCAGTCTTGAAAGCATTTCCCTGTCTCCTTCCGGGTGACCTGAGTTCGGGGCGACTGGGGCTGGGCACAAGATGCGCGGGTTCCCTTGTTCCAGGGGGCAGGCTGGGACTTCATCCCCAGGCGACCCCCATGCACTGTTGCGGCAAGCATAAAGAAACGTGACCTCCCCTGGAAACAGGAAGGTCACGGCCGGATGCGGGCGCCTTACTTCAGCAGGTCCACGGCCTTTTTCAGGATCGCGTCGCCCTGCACGTCCACGACCGCCTCGCCCTGGGTGGCCGAGCGGGTGGGGCGCTTCACCTCACCGGTGTAGGTGAACTTGCCGTCCTTGTCGGCGGTGACGGTAACGGGCTTGCCGCCCACGGTGAGGGTGAGCTTGGCACCCGGGGCCAGGCCGCCGCCCGTGAAGTTCAGGGGCACGGTGTAGCGGGTGTCCTTCACGACCACGTCGGGCGTGATGCCCTTCTTGTGGATCTGGCGGCCCTTGGGGGTCAGCCACTCGTTGGCGACGATGGCGACCTTGCCGCCGTCCGGGGTGTCGAGCGGAATCTGCGCCACGCCCTTGCCGAAGGTCTGCTCACCCACGATGGTGGCCCGCCCGGTGTCCTGAAGCGCGCCCGACACGACCTCGCTGGCGCTGGCGCTGTTCTTGTTCACGAGAACGATCAGCTTGCCGGTGTAGTCCGAGGCGCCGCGGGTGGCCCGGCCGTACACCTGAGTTTTGCCGCTGCGGTCCCGCAGGCTGACGATGTTGCCACTCTGGAGGAACTGGTCGGCCACGTCCACGCCCGCGTTCAGCAGGCCACCGCCGTTGTCGCGCAGGTCGACGATAAGCTTCCCCACGCCGCGCTTCTCCATGCTGGTAACCGCCGCGCGGAACTGCTCGCTGGCCTTCTCGTTGTAGAAGGTGTTCAGCGCGATGTAGCCAACATTGCCGGGCAGCATGGTCTGCTCGACGCTCACGATGGTGACGGGCTGACGCTCCATCTTCACCGTGTAGGGCTTGCCGTCGCGCGAGAAGGTCACGCTCACCGCCGTGCCCTGCTTGCCGCGCACGAGCTGCACGATCTCGTTGAGTTTGGCGGTGAGCACGTCCTTGTCGCCGATCTTCACGAACACGTCGCCGATCTGCACGCCCGCGTTCGCGGCGGCGCCGCCCTTGTAGACGTTGTCCACCTTGCCGCCGCTGCCGTCGGCGTTGGCCGCCACCAGCGTCACGCCGATGCCGTAGAACTGTCCGGCGAGGTTCTCCGCGTCGATGGCGCTGTCGGCGGGCTCGGAGTAGTAGGTGAACTCGTCGTTCAGGCTGCCGATGGCCCCGTTGATCGCCCCGCGCAGGAGCTTGGTCTGGTCCACCGGGTAGAGGTAGTACCGCTGGAGGTCGCTCAGCACTTCCAGGAAGGTGCGGCCCGTGGCGGACTTGGTGAGGTCGGCCTGCGTGTAGCCGCTGAGCTGCGCGTACCCGACGGCGGCGGTGGCGGCGAGGGCGCCCGCCACGAGCGTCATGCGTTTCCGGTTCACGTGGGCAGAATAGGGCGAAGGGGTGAAGGCCGTTTGAGGCGGAAGTGACGGAGGGTTTCCACCCTTTTCCATCTGATCCGCCCGCCCCTTCCCCATGAAGTTTCCTTCACGTTGCGGGGGAAGGCTGGGCTATGCTGGGGCGCGAGCATGACGCGAACCCACCTTCTCCCCGGGCGCCACCACCCCTCGCAGGAGGCGCCGGGCATGATCCAGTTCAGGAACGTGACGCTGGAATACCCCGTGACCCGCACCCTGGCCCTCGACGACCTCACCCTGGGGGTGGGCAAGGGCGAGTTCGTGTACCTCGTGGGGCACTCGGGCGCGGGCAAGAGCAGCTTCATGAACCTGGTCCTCAAGCGGGCGCTGCCGACCCGGGGCGAGGTGCGGATCGCCGGGGAGAGCCTGAGCCGCTACCGGGGGGGCCGCACCGCCCTGCTGCGGCGCCGCATCGGCACCGTCTTTCAGGACAACCTGCTCCTCGACCACCTCAACGTCTACGACAACGTGGCCTTTACCCTGCGCGTGACGGGCGTTCCCGGGCGCGAGTGGCCCGCCCGCGTGACTGCCGCCCTCCGCACGGTGGGCCTGGAACACAAGAAATACGCCCTGCCCGTGCAGCTTTCGCAGGGCGAGCAGCAGCGCGTCGCCATCGCCCGCGCCATCGTGATGGACCCGCCCCTCCTGCTCGCCGACGAGCCCACCGGCAACCTCGATCCCGACAACAGCCGCGAGGTTCTCAAGGTCCTCCAGAACGTCAACCTGCGCGGCACCACCGTGGTCGTCGCCACCCACGCCCGCGACCTCGTCGAGACCTTCCGCCACCGCACCGTGACCCTGCGGCGGGGAAAACTGGTGCGGGACGATCCCTTTGGGGGGTACGCCCTGTGAATGGGGCTTTCGCCCTTTTGCTCCTCCCCCTTGAGGGGGGAGGCCGGGTGGGGGTGAGCGGGCAGGGCGTCCAGAGGCCAGCCCGAATGTCTATGCACTTTTACAGGTGCCCAGGCTGGTCACAGGCCCCCTCTCCCCGGCCCTCTGCTTCGCAGCTTTGCAAGTCTCCCGCAGGGGGAGAGGGAGAAAAACACCTTCCCGCCCGGAGGCTCCGGTGAGCTACCACTTCCGCCAGGCCCTCCTCGCCATGCGCGGCAGCCTCACGGCGACCTTTGCCACGCTGACCACCATGACCCTTACGCTGCTGATGCTGGGGTTCGTGCTGCTGCTCACGCTGAATGTGAACCGCACGCTCGCGCAGCTCGAATCGCAGGTCGAGGTGGCGGCGTTCCTGCACCCGGGCACGGACGGGAAGGCCCTGCTCGCGCAGGTTCGCGGGCTTCCCCAGGTGCGTTCCGCCTCGCTGGTGACGAGCGCGCAGGTGCTCGCGGAGATGACCCGCGACTACCCCTACGCGCGGGACGCGGCGCAACTTGCCGGAAACCCCTTCCCCGACACGCTGCGGCTGCGGGTGGGGCGGGTGGAGGACTCGCGCACGGTCGCGGCGGCGGTCTCCACCCTCGCCGGGGTGGACGACGTGGAGTACGGGGCGGGGTACGTGGACCAGACGGTGCGGACGCTGACGGCGGTGCGGGCGGCGGGGTACGTGCTCGTGGGGCTGCTGCTGCTGGGCACGCTCTTCAACATCCTGAATGCCGTACGGGTCGCCATGTATGCCCGGCGCAACGAGATCAGCGTGATGCGGCTGCTGGGGGCGACACGCGGTTTTATCCGCATGCCGCACGTGATCGAGGGCGTGCTACTGGGCGTGACGGCCTCGGCGCTGGCGCTGGCGCTGCTGACCCCGACCTACCTGGAATTGGCCTCGCGGGTGCAGCTCTTCGCGCCGGTGTTCCCGGTGGTGCGTGACCTCCCCAGCCTGCTGCCCATCCTGGGTGGCGTGGGCGTGCTGGGCATCCTGATCGGGCTGGCGGGGAGCCTCTTCGCCTCGCGGCGCTACCTGCGGGAGTTGGAGTGAGAACCCGGCTGCCGCGCTGGCCCGCGCTCGTGCTGCTCTCGGCGGCGCTGCTGGCCGGGGCGCAGACGACGAGCGAGCGGCTCCAGCAGCTTCAACGCGAATTGCAAAACCAGCGCAGCCTGAGCGTTCAGCAACGCGAGGAACTGGAGAAGCTGCGGGCGAACATCCAGAACCTGACCGCCCAGCAGCGGCAGACCCTGGACCGCCTGGACACGCTCGCCGAGGGGGTGGCCGACCTGGAGAACGAGACGGCGACCCTGGCCGCCCGGGTGGCCCTCGCCCAGCGCCAACTCGCCGACACGACGGCGCAGCGCGAGGTGACCGAGGCGCGGGTGAAGCAGCTTCAGGGCGACGTACGGGAGTTGCTGAACACCCTGTACCGCGAGCGCAGCGGGCGCTACCTCCAGCTCCTGTCGCAGTCGCGCAGCCTGTCCGACCTCCTGATCCGGCTCAAGTACGCCAACATGGCCGGGCAGTACAACATTCAAGTCACGCGCACCCTGCGCCAGGAGGTGCAAACCCTGGAGACGCAGCGCAACCAGCAGCAGGAGTGGGCGGCCAGCCTGGAGGACCTTCAGCAGGAGCGCCTCGCCAAACTCACCGAGTTGCGTGATCGCCGGGCCGAGCAGCAGCGGCTGTTGGCGAGCCTGAAGCGCAGCGAGCAGGGCCAGCGCACCCTCGCCGCCCAGACGCGGGCGCAGCAGGCCGTGACCGCCCGCACCATCGACGAACTCGTGGGCGCCGTGGTTCAGGAACGCGCCCGCATCGAGGCCGAGCGCCGCCGCCGCCTGGAGGAGGAGCGCAAGCGCCGCGAGGCCGAGTTGCGCCGCATCCGGGAAGCCCAGGAACGCGCCCGGCAGGAGGCGCTGCGCCTGGCCCGCATCCGCGCCGAGCAGGAGCGCCAGGCCCGCCTCGCCCGCGAGCGTGCTGCCGCCGAGGCAAAAGCACGTGCGGAAGCCGCCGCCCGCGCCAGGGCCGCGGCTGAGGCCCGGGCGGCGGCAGAAGCCAGAGCGCGGGCTCAGGCCCAGGCCGAAGCGCGAGCCGCCCGTGACCGCGCCGCCCGGGAGGCCGCCCTGGCCGCCCAACGCCAGCGTCAGGCCCAGGTCGAGCAGGAACAGGCTGCCCTGCGCCAGCGCGAGGCCCAGGCCCAGCAGGCGGCGACGCAGGTTGAGCAGGACCTAGCCCCCCTGCCCGAAACAAGCGGTCCCCTCGGCTTTCCCCTCCCCGGCGGCAGCGTGAGCCAGCCCTACGGCGAGAACGGTGCCCAGTGGAGCGTCCTGCAAAGCGGCGAGGGCGGGCAGGCGGTCGCCGCGCTTGCGGGCAACGTGATCACCACGGCCTACTATGCCAGCCTGGGCTGGGTCATCCTGATCGACCACGGCGCCACCGTCACCGCGTACTTCGGCCTGCAAGACTCGCAGGTCAACGTCGGCGACCGGGTAGCGCAGGGCACGCCGCTCGGCACCGTTGGCGGCAGCCCCATCTTCGGCCCGGGCCGCATGGCCTTTCAGGTCAACGCCGTGAGCGGCGGAAGCCGTAGGCCGGTGCCGCCGACGTTCTGACGGGGAAGCGCAGAGCTGTTTACCCTCGTTTAAACTCAGGACCAAGCCAAGCTCTCAAGTTGACCACCTGTCCTTAACCAATAGCTGAAAGCAGATTGCGCCTGCTCGCGCGTCACCGTTTCGGTTCACGGCCAAGTGAAGGTGTGTGTATCTTCATTGAAGACTATGTCATCGACCTGTTCTACTACGAGGGTCGGATTAGTTGCGTAGTGTTCTCTATGCTCATCAAGTCGGACTAGGGCTCGATCATTACTAAACCAGGCTTGAAAGCATCCAAGACTAGTACGATCTTCTACACGATCAACAGTATAGAAGATAGGCGAGTCCCCTGGCACTTCAATATACTTGAGGACTTCATCTGCATTCTTAAGCAGGAGGCCCTCGACCCTACGGCCAGACATAAACTGAATGATTTCCACCTTAAACACCTATCCACCATACCCCCTTGCCCCTCCCCCCCTTCCTCTGCTACTCTCCTTCGGTGCGCTTCCGGTTGGCTGCTGCGGGCGCATGAACCCCGCGACCTAGGCGGGCGCCCCACCCTCAATACCCCCAACCCGAGGTTTTTCATCATGGTCAAGATTCGCCTGTCCCGTTTCGGCTCTGCCCACAACCCCCACTACCGCATCGTGGTCACCGACGCCCGCAACCCCCGCGACGGTGGCTACATCGAGAACCTGGGGCACTACGACCCCCGCAAGACCACCCAGGAGTACCTGAAGGTCAACACTGAGCGCGCGGCCTACTGGCTCTCGGTGGGTGCCCAGCCCACCCAGACCGCCCGCCGCCTGCTCAAGTCCCAGGGCGTCAAGGTCGCCTGAGGCGAGGCTCCAAAGTGAGAGGAGGCTCCTGCGGGGGCCTCTTTTTTTGGTCAGCAGGAAGTAGGGAGTGGGCAGTGGAGAAAAGCAGGGCGGAAGCCTGAAGCCGCGGCGCCCACCCCCACTGCCCACTGCCCACTCACCCTCTACAATGCCCCCCATGAAAACCGACCCCGTGGACCTGACCCTTTTCCTGGCACAGAGCGTGGTGGATCAGCCGTCGCTCGTGCGGGCCTCCCGGCGTGGGCCGACCGTGATCGTGCGGGTGGGGCCGGGCGAGGAAGGGCGGCTGATCGGGCGGCAGGGCCGGGTCATTCAGGCGATTCGCACCCTGGTGCGCGCGGCGTGCGATCCCCGCGAGCGGGTGAATGTGGACCTCGACGCGCCGCGCAAGCCGTGAGGACCCGGGCGTGACGGTTCCCGAGGACACGACGCGGCTGGGGTACTTCCTGGGGCCGCACGGGGTACAGGGCGGCGTGAAGGTGTATGTGCTGGGGAACGCCGAGCAGATGCTGGACCTGCCCCGGGTCTGGGTGGAGGGCCGGGGCTGGCTGCGGGTGCGCCGCGCCGAAGCCCTCGCGCCCGGCGTGGCCCTGCACCTGGCAGGCGTGACGAGCCGCGAGGGGGCCGAGGCCCTGCGCGGGGCAAACGTCTACGCCGCCGACGCCGACCTGCCCCCGCTGGAGGAAGGGAGCTACTACTACCACGAGCTGCGCGGCCTGCCTGTCCAGGGTGCGGATGGGACCCGGCTGGGCGAGGTGACGGACGTGGTGGACGGGGGGCATCAGGACCTCCTCGTGGTGGCGCACCCCGGCGGCGAGGGCTTTCTGCCGCTGCAAGCCCCTTATGTGGTCGTCCGCACGGGGAACACAGGCCGACCGTCGGCCATCGCGCTCACCGGGGACGCCCCCGCCGGGCTGCTGGGCGAGGACGCGGAGGAGGCGTGAGGGGCACTGACACGAGGGCTCAGGGCAGAAGGCGGGCGGTGTTGGCTCTCTGGCCTTCCGCCCCCCCGGGCGCCCCATGCTGACCTTCTCCTTCCTGACCCTCTTCCCCGAACTGCTCGCCCCGTTCGCGTCCGAGGCCATCGTGGGCAAGGCGCGGGCGCGGGGGCTGGTGGACGTAAACCTCATCAACATGCGCGACTTCGCGGGCAACAAGCACGCGAAGGTGGACGACACGCCCTACGGCGGCGGCGCGGGCATGGTGATCCGGGTGGACGTGGCCGAGCGGGCGCTGGCGAGCCTGCCCCCCGCCGACGAGGTGATCCTCTTCACGCCCGCCGGGGAGCGGTTCACCCAGCGCACGGCGGAGGAGCTGAGCACCCGCTCCCACCTCGCCTTCCTGTGTGGCCGCTACGAGGGGTTCGACGCGCGGGTGGAGGCGCTGGTCACGCGCGAACTCAGCCTCGGCGACTTCGTGATGATGGGGGGCGAGGCGGCGGCGGCGTGCGTGCTGGAGGCGGTCGCGCGGCTGGTGCCCGGCGTGCTGGGCGACGAGGAGTCGCACCGGGCGGACTCCTTTTCGAGCGGGCTGCTGGACTACCCGGAGTACACCCGGCCCGCCGAGTGGCGCGGCGAGGGGGTGCCGGAGGTGCTGCGGGGCGGGGACCACGGGGCCATCGCCCGCTGGCGGCGGGAGCAGGCGCTGGCGCGGACGCTGGCGCGGCGCCCTGATCTCCTCGCCGGGGCGGGCCTGACGCCGCAGGACAGCGCACACCTGCTGACGCTGGGGGTCACGCCGGGGCAACTGGAGGCCTGGAACGCGCCTCCCCCGCCCCCCCCGAAACGCCGGCGCCGGTCCGGGGCTGCCGGACAGGACACTTAAACCGTGTGAAGGCTGACCGTTGACCGCCGGGAATTGCCTGTCCAGCCGAGCTTTATGTATGTCTTGCCCACTTGTGAGGCGCCCAAACGGCGCACCATAGCTGCCAAGATGTTCGTGCCGCTGTTCCCCCTTCCCAACGTCGTGCTGTTTCCCGGACAGGTGCTGCCCCTGTACGTGTTCGAGCCGCGTTACCGGGAGCTGCTGGCACGGGTGCAGGCGACCGGGGAGCCCTTCGGCATCGTGCGGATCGTGCAGCCGCGCGAGGGTTCGGCGCTGCCCTTTCACGAGCGGGTCTCGCGGATTGGCACCCTGGCGCACCTGAACAAGGCCGTGACCCACGAGGACGGCACGAGTTCGATCCTGGTCGTGGGGGGCGAGCGCTTCCGGGTGCGGGACTTCGACCTGACCCACCCCTACCTGAGTGCGGAGGTGACCCCCTGGCCCCTGGACCCCGGCCCCCTGGGCGAGGCAGCCGAGGACGCCACGGCCCGCAGCCTGCTGGCCGACCTGCTGCGCCTGCGCCCGGACGACGCCGAAGCCATCCGCCAGGCCGCCCCGCACGACCCCCTGCTGGTCGCCAGCTTCACGGCGGCGCTGCTACCCCTGACCCACGAGCAGCGCGAGGAGGCCCTCGCCGCGCCCACCCTGCTTGACCGCCTGAACACCCTGCTGGGCTTTGTGCCCGCCGAGGTCAAGGAGCTCAATTAGCGGGGAGCACCGCGGGGGGCGGGCCTCTGAGCTCCTCCCCTTCCCGGCCCGTACAATAACCGCGTGACGCAAGTTTCTGACCCTCGCCCCTCGCCGGTGGCCGCGCGCCTCGCGCTGACGGCAAGTGCCACCGCCGCCGCCGGGCTGCTGCTGTTCCCACTGGCGACGCTGGGGCGCGACTTTAACGCGGGCGGGGTGCTGCTGCACCTGACCGGCTCGGTTCTCAACCTCAGTGACACCCGCGACGTGCCCCTGCCGCCCACCGGCACCGTCCTCGCCCTGGGCTGGGTGACCCTGGCCCTGACGCTCGCCAGCGTGATCGGGGCGCTGCGGCGGGCCCGCTGGTTCTGGATCACGGGCCTGCTCGCCTTCATCGCGGCGGTCGTGGCCGTGATCCTGCTGGGTTCGGGCCTGAGTACCGAGACGGCCCGGGTGGCCGCCGACACGACCCTGCGGCCCGGCTTCAAGCGCCAGCTCCGCAACTTCTACGCGGGGGGCGGCATGAACCTGGGGCTCTTCCTGCCCATCGTGGCGGGGCTCATCACGGCGGGCGCCGGGCTGAGTGCCCGGCCCGCGTGGTGGGAACGCTTCAACCGGCTGCGCGGCCTCCTCGTGCCCATCGTCGCCATCGGGCTGGCGGTGATCGTGGGTGCGGTCGTCGTGCTGATTGTGCAGCCCGCGGCGAACGGCAGCGGCACGCCACTCTCGGCGTGGGGGGGCTGGCTCGCCAAGAGCGACCTGGTGTACTTCGTGTACTCCACCCTGTTCGCGCCGGTCACCCGCCTGAACCCCTTCCTGGACAGCCTCAAACTCGCCACGCCGCTGATCTTCACCGGGCTGTCGGTGGCCTTTGCCTTCCGCACGGGCCTGTTCAATGTCGGCGCGCCGGGGCAACTGACGATGGGGGCCATCACGGCGATGCTCGTCGGCGTGTACGGCCCGCCCGGGCTGGGCTGGCTGCTGCTGCCGCTCTCGGTGATCGCGGCGGGGCTGGGCGGGGCGCTGTGGGGGGCCATTCCGGGGTTCCTCAAGGCCCGCTTCGGCTCCAGCGAGGTCATCAACACGATCATGCTGAACTACGTCGCCTCGGCGATCTTCATCTTCATGATCGGCAGCGACACGTTCCCGTTCCTGGGCCGCACCTACAACCTCCCCTTCAAGGCGCCCGGCTTCGAGCCCGCGAGCTACGAACTCCAGCCCTCCTCCCGGCTGCCCACCCTGCTCGACCTCTTCAACGTGGGGCAGGGCGGGGCGCAGGCGCTGACGATTGCGCCATTTGTCGCGCTCGTGGTCTTCTTCGCGGGCCGCTGGTTGCTGCGGCGGGTGCGGCAGGGCACCCTCATCGCCGTGGCCGCCGCACTCGTGCTGGGGCTGCTGACCTGGCGAGTGGGGATCCCGATTCAGGTCGTGGGGAGTCAGCTCAACGCCTCTTTCCTGATCGCGCTCGTGTGCGTGGGCGTATTCGGGGTGCTGATGTGGCGCACGGCGACCGGGTACGCGCTGCGGGCGGTGGGCCTCTCGCCCCGCGCGGCGGAGTACGGCGGGATCAGCGTGGCGCGCAATACCATCCTGGCGATGACGCTGGCGGGGATGTTCGCCGGGCTGGCGGGCACCCACTACGTGAACGGCGGGGCGCTCGACGAGTACCGCCTGCGGGGCAACACGCCCGTGAACGTGGGCTTCGACGGGATCGCGGTCGCCCTGATGGGCCAGAGCACCCCGGTGGGCGTGCTCGCCGCGAGCACCCTGTTCGGCACCATCGACACGGGCGGCGTGGACGTGCAGCAGAAACTCGCCAACGTGGACCGCAACATCGTGACGGTGCTCAAGGCCCTGATCGTGCTGTTCATCGCCGCGGGAGGCTTCCTTAGCCGCCGGGTGACGGACCCGCCGCCCCCGCAACTCGTGAAGGCTGCCGAACAGACGGGCACCGCTGAGACGGGCCGCCTGGGTTCCGCCGGGGCCGCCGCCGAACGCGCCACCCCCACTCCCAACCTCACCACGAGCAGCGAAGTCAACGCCCGGGTCGAGGACGCCCGGAAAGGGAGCAAGTAAATGGACGGCCTGCTGACCCAGCTTCTCACGACCGCCTTCCTGGCGACCTTTATCCGCAGCGTGGTCCCGCTGCTACTCACCGGCCTGGGCGGCCTCTTCAGCGAGCGCAGCGGCGTGGTGAACATCGCGCTCGACGGCCTGATCATCTTTGGCGCGCTGGCGGGCGCCATCGTCACGTACACCCTCGACCCCACGCTGGGGGCGCTCGCGCCGTGGGTGGGCTGGCTGGCGGGGGCGCTCGTGGGCGGCCTGATCGCCTGGGTCCACGCCTTCGTCTCCATCAAGTACCGCGCCGATCAGGTCATCAGCGGCACGGCGATCAACCTGCTCGCGGGTGGTGTGCCCTCGGTGATCCTCCAGGCCCTGTACGGCACGAGTTCGGAAAGCCCCAAGGTCGCCCACCCGCTCCCGCTGTGGGGGGTGGGCGAGTTGCGCTTCAGCCCGCCGGTGTACTTCGCCTTCCTGATCGTGGCCGTCACGTGGTACGTCCTGTACCGCACCCCCTATGGCCTGCGGCTGCGCGCGACGGGGGAGCACCCCGGCGCGGCGGCGAGCATGGGCGTGAACGTGCGCCGGATGCGCTACAGCGGCGTGGTGCTGTCGGGCCTGCTGGCAGGGACGGCGGGCGTGTTCCTGAGCATCGGGAACCTCGACTCCTTTGTGCGCAACATCAGCGCGGGGTTGGGCTTCATCTCGCTCGCCGCGCTGATCTTCGGGCAGTGGAAGCCGCTGGGCGTGCTGGGGGCCACGGTGCTGTTCGGGTTCCTCCAGGCGGTGTCCATCACGCTGGGCGGCACCAACCTGCTGCCCCCCACGCTCGTGACCGCGCTGCCCTACCTCATCACCATCATCGCGCTGATCTTCACGGGCCGCAGCGCCGCGCCGCGCGCCCTGGGCAAACCCTTCGAGGGCTGAGGGCGGGAGAAGCCCACGGGCAGGTCGGAGGTGATCCGGCCTGCTTTTTCTCCTCCCGGGGGAGAACCGCCCCGGGACGTTGTTTTTAGCTCCTCCCCCTTAAACGCCGACGTGCAATACAGAGAACACTGTGTAAGGAGCTGCCGGGTGATGACAGGGGCATCACCCCGAGCGGAGTGAGCAGGCAAAAAGTGGCTGGTGGTGGAGCTTTTCCCGGCGCCCTTTCCGGGAAGGGCGTAACCGGAGCCGCCAGCCACTTAGCACGAGGCTTTTTCTCCCTCCCCCTTGAGGGGGGAGGGTTGGGGAGGGGGTGAGCGGGCCGAGCGTCCCAGGCCAGCCGAAATGCCCCGGCCTTCTTGCAGCCGCTGCGGATAGTGCCGTGCCCCCTCACCCCGGCCCTCTCCGCAAGCGGCACTACGAGTCCCACAAGGGAAGAGGGGGCCAAAAAGCACAGCCTAAACGGCAGTTCTTCTACCGCACATCAAGGGTTTTCGCCAGGGAGTCATGCCCTCAGTTCGGCCCCACCCCCGGCCGGGGTTCCGGGCGGCGTTCCGGCCCCACCCCGAGGTCGTCCGGCCAGCGGAACCGCCCGACGCTCTCGACCACCGCCGCCGTGAACGCGCGGATCAGGGGGAGCGCGGCCCGTTGCGGCAGCACGGCGAGCGCGAGGGGCCGGGTCAGGGGCTCGGGCAGCGGCAGGGCGACCAGTCCGGGCGGGAGGGGCAGCAGCGCCAGCCGGGGCATCACCGTGACGCCCAGGCCGTGCCCCACCATGGAGAGGGTCACGCTGTCCTGCCCCACTTCAGTGAGACCGGTGAGGGGCACCCCGCGCTCCCTCAGGTAGCGCAGGACGCGCTGGTGGCAGGTGTCGCGGTAGGGCGGCAGGATGAGCGGCCCGGTGCTCAGCTCGTCGAACGTGACGGGGCGGGTCCCGCGTGAGGCGGGCGCGACGAACAGGTACTCGTCGTGCGGGAGGGGCGTGAGGCGCAGGTCATGCACCTCGTCGGCGACGATCACGCTCAGGTCCACCCGGCCCGCCCGCACCGCCTGGTCGCCCCCGCCGCAGGCCTCGGCGTCGAGCAGGGTGACGGTCACGCCGGGGTGCCGGGCGCGGAAGGCGGCCAGGACGGGCGGGAGGAGGTGGGTGGCGGTCGAGCGGAAGGACGCGACCCGCAGCGTACCCGAGAGGGTGCCCTCCTCCTGCGCGGCGAGGAGGGCGTCGGCGGCGGCCTGCACGGCGGCGCGGGCGTGGACCAGGGCGCGGTGGCCCGCCTCGGTCGGTACCGTGCCGGCGGGCGTGCGGCGCAGCAGGGGGCGGCCCGCGAGCGCCTCCAGCTTGGCGACCGCCTCGCTGAGGGTGGACTGCGACACGCCGTACTCCGCCGCCGCCTCGCCGAAGCCCCCGCAGTCGGCCACGGCGATCAGCGCGCGCAGTTGGGCCAGCGAGGGTCCGGCGGGAGTCCGGTCGGTCATTCCTCCATTGTAGGTGCGCCCCGGCGGCCCTCCATCGGCTTTGCCGATGCTCCTTCTGCGCTGTGCCGGACGCACCCGATGTCCCGGGGAGCCCCTTCAGGCGCAGGCTAGACGGCAGGAGGTGGACCCCATGACCTACGCCCGGCAGCCCCTTCCGCCCGCCCTCCCCCTGACCCCCGCCCGAGCCGACGGGGAGGTGTTCGGCACCCTGATCGCCGAGGTTCTCACACCGGACGGTCGGCTCAGCGTGCCCCTCCTGCCCGACTGGGAGCTGCGCGCCTGGTTCGTGGCCCGGCTGGGGGACGCGACCCTGGAGGCCCGCCCCCGCCGCCCGGGGCTGGGTCCCGCCGACCTCGACCGGGAGCTGCGCCGCGCCGGGTACACGCCCCTGGGTCCCCTGCGGAGGGCGCGGCGCTAGGGGGGCCGCCCCACACCCAAACTTTTGCAGAAACGAGTCAGAAGCTCATCCTATCCTGAGGTGTGCCCCACCCCCTCCCCCGTCCGGTGACGCTCCGCCGCGCCGCCCTGCTCGTCCTGCTCTGCGCGGCGTTCGGTGCCCCGGGCGCCCTCGCCGCGAGCGGGACGGTGACCGTCCGCCCGGGAGACACCCTCTACGGCCTCGCCCACCGCCACGGGCTCAGCGTGGCGCGGCTGCGGGCCCTCAACGGCCTGAAGGGGAATACCATCCGGCCCGGGCAGCGGTTGAGGGTGAGGGGGACAGGAACCGCAAGCCCGGTTCGCCCCCCGCCCCCCGCCCCCAGGCCGGGCACCTACACCGTTCGCCCCCGCGACACGCTGAGTCACGTCGCCGCCCGCGCCGGGGTGAGCGTGGCCGCCCTGCGGACAGCCAACCGGCTGACGGGGAACCTGATCCGGCCCGGGCAGCGTCTGCGGGTGCCGCCGCGCGGGACCGGCCTCGGCAAGGTCACCCCCCGCCCCACGACCGAGGTGCGGGTGATCTACGGGTACGTGCGGGTCCGGCCGCACGAGGCGCTGACGACCCTCGCGCGCCGTTACCGCACGACCGCCGACCACCTGGCACGCCTCAACGGGCTGAGCCGGGCGGGACGCGACCTCTACCCCGGCCAGCGGGTCCTCGTGCCCCGGCGCGTGCCCGTCCCTATCCCGCCCCGGCCGCTGGGGAGGCCCCTGGCGGTCAAGAAGCTCGCGCCGCTCAACGTTCCCGTGCGGGTGCTGCGGGTGGACCTGCGCTACCGGAACGTGCTCGTCGCGCCCGTGCTGCCCCGGGCGGGGCTGGGGGTGGGTGCGCGGGTCAGCCAGCTCGCGCGGACGAGCGGCGCGCGGGCGGTCGTGAACGGGAGCTACTTTCATCCGCGCTCCTATGTCCCGGCGGGCGACCTGGTGGTGCAGGGGCGGCTGCTCACCTGGGGCCGCATTCCCGCCGCGCTGGCGATCACGCCGGACAACCGCGCCGCGATCCTGACGAGCACCACGGCCCTGCTCGGGCGCCCGCTCGACGCGACCTGGCACGGCATGGAGACCGTGATCGCCACCGGGCCGCGCATCCTGAAGCGGGGCCGCGTGGTGCGGCAATACGGGGACGTGTTCCGCGACCCGGCCCTCTTTGGCCGCGCCGCCCGCAGCGCCGTCGGCCTGCGCGGCAACCGCGACCTCGTGTTCGTCACCACCCACGCCAAACTGACGACGACCGAGATGGGCAAGGTCATGGCCCGCCTGGGGGTGCGCGACGCGCTGCTCCTCGACGGCGGCAGCAGCGCGGGCCTGGCGTGGAACGGGGGGAGGGCGCTCGACAGCGTCCGCAAGGTCGCCTACGGGATCGGGGTGTTCACGGATTACCAGGGGCGGCGGTACGCGCGGTGAGGGGGAGGGAATCGAGCCGCCGCGAAGTCGCCAGGTGGGCACAGCAACCCCTCGGCGAGTCCGGCCCTGCCGGAAGGCAACAGCAGCAAGCTCCCGGGGATGAATGGCGTTCCTGGCTCCCCTCAAAGGGAGCTGTCAGCGAAGCTGACTGAGGGGTTGACCCGGCCAAGCCCTGCCGAAACCGGATGTTACGGATGCCCCGAAGCAGAGGGCCGCAGTCCCGTTCCTCCCTTACCATGCAGGGATGACGTTTTCTCTTCCCGGAGGCCGCCCTTGAAGCCCGCGCAGGTGGAGGCGCAGCTCTCGCGGGTGCTCAGTGAGGCCATCGCGGGCCTGCGTGACCCCCGCGTGCCGCTCATCGTGACGGTCGAGCGGGTGGCGGTGACGCCGGATTACGGCCTGGCCCGCGTGTACGTGAGCGCGATGGGGGCCGACATGCCCGCCCTCCTCGACGCCCTGACGCACGCGCGGGGGCACCTGCAACGCGAGGTCTCGGCGCACGTGCGGATGCGGCGCACCCCCACCCTGGAGTTCCACGCGGCGGGCGAGCGGAGCTTCCTGTGACCGCCCTGCCCGAGGCCCGCAGCGAGATCCGGGTGCGCTACGCCGAGACGGACGCGATGGGCGTGGCCCACCACGCGACCTACCCCGTGTGGTTCGAGGTGGGGCGCACCGACCTCATGCACGCCCTGGGGCTCCCCTACGCCGAGGTCGAATCAAGAGGCTACTACCTCATGCTCTCGGGCCTGAACGTCGAGTACCGCCGGGCCGCCCGCTACGACGACCACCTCACGCTGATTACCCGGGCGGCCAGCGTCCGCTCGCGCACCCTGACCTTCACGTACGAGGTGCGGCGGGCCAGCGCGGACGCGGAGGGGGAACTGCTGGCGACCGGCGAGACGCGCCACATCGCCACGGATAAGGACTACCGCCCGTCGCGGCTGCCGGACGACGTGCTGAGGTTGTTGTCCGGGAGGTGAGATTCGCCCGGGACGGTGCGGACCTGATCCGGCTCCTGCCATCCTGAGGAGCGGAAGCGGTCCACCGCGCTCCCGCCCGGCCCGGTGCGACTTTCCACACCCGCGGCCCCTCCCCGCCCGCTAGACTGCGCCCCACATGAGTCACCTGTCGCGCACCCTGCCGATCAAGCGCGCCGCACACGTCTATCTCGTCCGGGACGGCCATCTCCTGCTCGTGGAGGAACGGATGGATGACGGCAGCATCTTCTACGGCCTGCCCGGCGGCAAGGCCAACCCCGGCGAGAGCCTCGCCGACGCCGCCGTGCGCCAGGTCGCCGTCGAGACGGGCCTGACCGTCACCGACCTGCGCTTTGTCAGCCTGCTGGAGGGCGAGATGCTGACGGGCACGCGCAACGAGTGCTACGCCAACTTCGGGCGCTTCACCGCCTCCTTCAGCGGCGACATCGGCCCCACCGATCCCGAGGTCGTGGGCGTGAAGTGGGTGCCCTTCGAGCAGGTCGAGGGCCTGGTGCGCTACGGGCCGCCCCCCGAGGTCGAGGAGCGCAACCCCCTGATCTGGGTGCCCACCCGCGACTTCCTGCGCGGTGAGGCCCGGGCCTACTACCCGATTTAAGGCGCCTGGGGATGCGTCCTTTTCCCAAGCGGCGGGCCCTGTTCGTCCTGAGCGCCCTCCTGATCGGCCTGTCCTCGGCCACCCAGACCCTCCCCACGCCGCCGCCCCGGCCCGCCGAGGCCGCGCGCACGCTGAACGACCCGATCTTCCCCGGCCTCGGGCAACTCGGGCTGGACGTGCGGCACTACGACGTGGCGCTCACGGTGGAGGAGCCGGGCTCACCCACGCTGCGGGGGGTCGTGACCCTGACGCTGGGGGCAACGCGGCCGCTGGGGGAGGTGCGGCTGGACTTCCTCGGGCCGACCGTCACCGCCGTGCGCTGGAATGACCGGGCGGTGCCCTTCCGTGTGGACGTGGGGGCGCAGAAACTGGTCGTGACGCCCCCCTCCCCCCTGCTCACGGGGCAGGAGGCGCGGCTGACCGTCGAGTACCAGGGCAGGCCCGGCGTGGTCCGCGACCCCGACTTCAGCACGCCCGTGGAACTGGGCTGGCAGAGCGTGCCCGCCGCGGGGGGGCTGCCCGGGGCGAACTTCACGCTCAGCGAGCCCAACGGCACCCACACCTTCCTGCCCTCGAACGACCACCCCTCCGACCAGGCGACCTTCACCACCCGCGTCACGGTTCCGGCAGATTACACGGTGGCGGCGAGCGGGGTGGAGGGTCCCGTGTCCTCGGGGAACGGGACTCGCACGTTCGTCTTCACCCAGGCTCAGCCCATTCCGACGTACGCGCTGGGTATTCTGGTGAACCGCTTCGAGCGGGTGACAGGTCCGGCGGTTCCGGTCGGGGTGAACGGTTCGCCCGTCGCGCGGCGCGACTACTTCCTGGCGGACACGCCGCAGACCACCCGTACCATCTTCTCCCGCGCGGACGAGATGCTGCGGGTGCTGTCGGGCTGGTTTGGCCCCTATCCCTTCGCCGCCTACGGGGTCGCGCTCGTGACACCACGGCTGCCCGCGCTGGAGACGGCGACCCTCAGCACCATCCCCCCCAACCTCAGCACCGAGCGCGCCGCCGTCCACGAACTCGCGCACCAGTGGTTCGGAAACGATATTTCCCTGGCGGGCTGGGCCGACGTGTGGCTGAACGAGGGCTTCGCCGCCTACTCCGAACTGCTGTGGACCGAGGCTCAGGGCGGCGACGGGCAGGCCTACGCCGCGCGCTGGTACGCCAATCTGGAGCGGCAGGGCACCCGGCCCCTGCCAGCGCGCCGGGCCGAGCAGCTCTTCGACCTCAGCGCCTACCAGCGGGGCGCGCTCGCCCTGCACGCCCTGCGAGCGGCGATTGGGGACGCGGCCTTCCGCGACTTCCTCCGTGCCTACACGGCCCGCTTCTCCGGGCGCAGCGTGGACACGGCGGCCTTCCTCGCCTTCGCCCGGACGCAGGCAGGAACGGCGGGTGAGGCGGCCCTGCGGCCCTGGGTGGAGTCGCCGGGGTTGCCGCCGCTGCCAGTGGTGGAACGTTGAGGAGGTCCGGCATTCCCCGGCATACGCCACGTTGCGGATGCCATTCCGGGGCGCGATTCTCATGCTGACCCCGTGAAGATCAGCGTTCACGGCACCTCCCTCCACCTCTCCCAGTGCGGCGACGGCCCGCCCCTGCTGCTGCTGAATGGCGGGGGTGGCTGTCCCAATTACCTCGCGCCCGTGGCGGAGTTGCTGCCCGGGTTCCGCTGCCTCCTCCCCGACCCGCGCGGAACCGGGCGAAGTACGGGTGGCGTCTATGGGCTGACGACAGCCCTGAGCGACCTGGAGGCCATCCGGGAGGCTTTGGGCCTGGACCGTTGGGCGGTGCTGGGCCATTCGTGGGGCGCGGACCTGGGGTTGGCTTACACCCTGGCCCACCCCGAGCGGGTGACCCGGCTGGTGAGCTGGGCGGGAACCGGCGTCCAGAACGACCGCGACTGGCACGCCGCCTATGAGGCAGGCAAGGATAGCGAGCCGCGCTTCGAGGTGGACTGGAACGCGGCCATCCACCGGGCGCTGCTGGACGACTGGCGGCGCTTTATCAAGGCGCCCGACCTGCTGGCGCGGCTCTCCCGGCTGGAGGTGCCCGTAACCTTCCTGCACATGGGGGCCGACATCCGGCCCGGCTGGCCCGCGGGGCAACTGGCGGCGCTGCTGCCGAAGGGGGAATGGCGGGAGCTGCCCGGTGCGCCCCACAACGCCTGGTTCACCCACGTCCCGCAACTGGGAGAGGCGCTGCGGGCCGCCCTGCGCCGCTGACCCTCCCCCTTTCGGCGGACGCTCCTCCCTGGCCCCGGCCCCTACGCTGCGGGCATGATGGACGGGATGAGCCTCTCTGCACCCCGGGGTGATCGGCGGGAAGGCCCCCTCGCCGACCTGCTCAGCCCGCGCACCTACCGCACCGCGCTCTACGTGGGGCTGGCCCTGCCGCTGGGCGCGCTGGTGTTCGTGCTGCTGGCGGCGGGGATGCTCGCGGGCGTGTTCACGCTGCCGCTGCTGGTGGGGGCGGCGTTCCTGCTGGGCACCCTGTGGCTGATCCCCGGCCTGGCGGAGGTGCAGCGGTGGCTGGCGGGTCTGCTCGGCGTGCGCTTCTCGCGGCGGGCGCCGCCCCCGGCCTACGCGGGGGTGCTGCCCTGGCTGCGCGCGACCCTGGGAGACAGCGCGACGTACCGGGCGCTGATGTTCCACCTCGTGCAGCTCCCGCTCGCCGCCCTCTGCTGGCTCGTGCTGGGCGTCTTGCTGGGAGTGTCCGTTCTCGCGCTCGCCTCGCCGTGGTGGGCCCCCCGGCCCGGGGTCTTCCCCGTCACGTGGTACGGCGGCCAGGTGAGCCTCACGGGAGCGGGGGTGGCGGGCCTCACGCTGGCGGGGGCAGGCGGGCTGCTCGTCACGGCGGGGGTGCTCAACCTGCTGGGGCGGGTGTGGGCGTGGCTCGCCTACGCGCTGCTGGCGGGGCCGCCCGACGAGAACGGCGCCCGGCGGGAGGTCGCGGCGCTGCGCCGGGCGGCGGGCCGGGTGGCGCTGGGAGACGACCTGGGGGCCACCCTCGCCGACCTCGCGGGGCAGGCGCGGGCGGCGAGCAGCGCGCGGGCGGTGGCGCTCGTCGCGCCGGACGGCACGGTGCGGGCGGCGAGCGGTCCCCCCCATCCCGACCTGCAAGGCCCGGGGGTCTCTCCCCCGGTGGCCGGGGCGGACGTGCGGTATGCGGCGGGCGGCTTCACCCTGGCGACCCTCCCGGTCGTGGCGGGGGGGCGGACGGCGGCACCCTGCGCGCCCTGTACCTGCCCGGCACCCAGCCCGGTCCCGAGGAACTCGCCTTCCTGCTGAGCATCGCCGACCACGCGGGAACGGCCCTGCACGCCGCCGAACTCATCCGCCGGGCCACCGAGCGGGCGGGCGAGCAGGAGCGGGCGCGGCTGGCGCGCGAGCTGCACGACAGCGTGGCGCAGGCGCTGTACGGGATCACGCTGGGGGCCAAGACCGCCCGGGCCACCCTGGGCCGCGACCCCGAGAAGACGCGCGCCAGCCTGGACTACACCATCCGGCTTGCCGAGGGCGGCGTCTCGGAGATGAAGGCCCTGCTCTTCAGCCTGCGCCCCGACGCGCTGGAGGAGGGCGGGCTGATCGCGGCGCTCGCCCAGAACGCCCATGCCCTAGAGGCCCGCCACGGCCTGACCGTCCACGCCGAGTTGGGCCGCGAGCCGGGGCTCTCCCCCGCCGCCCAGGCCGCCGCCTACCGGATCGCGCAGGAGGCGCTGCACAACGTGGTCAAGCACGCCCGCGCCTCGCGGGTCTGGCTCTCGGTGCGGGAGGAGGGGGACGGGGTGACCCTCACCGTGCGGGACGACGGGCGCGGCTTCGACCCGCTGTCCCTGCCCGGCGGCACGCTGGGGCAACGTTCGATGCGAGAGCGGGCGCAGGGGGCGGGCGGCACCCTGACAGTGAGCAGCACGCCGGGCGCGGGGACGAGGGTGACACTGACCCTCCCCGCCGTGCCCGGGGCCGTCCCCGTGGAGGTGCGCGCGTGACCGTCGCCGAGCGCACCCCGCCGCGCCCCCTCGCCCCGGTGCTGGGCCGCATCGCCCTCGGCCTGGGGCTGGTGGCGGGCGGGGCCGTCCTCGCCGGGCAGGGGGGGCACGTCATCCCCGTCCCCGGCCTGAACGCGGTGCGGACCCCGCTGAACGTCCCGCTCCGTGGGGCGGCGGCCCTCAACGTGCGGCTGGAGGGGGACCGCACCGACCTCCACATCGGCGGGCTCCCCTGGCCGGGCCGGGGGGCGCTGACGGGGAGCGCCCTTCACCGCGAGCGTAATCCCCTGCGGCTGGAGGTGACGCGCGAGGGCCGCACGCTGAATGTGGACGCCCGGCTCAACGTCAAGCCCCTGCGGGAGGGCGTGATCGGGGTCCGCACGCCGCCCCTTCAGCACAAGGTGGAGGTGCGGCTCTCGCGGGGGGTGCCGGTCACCCTGACGACCGACTCCTACAGCGGCGACACGCGGCTGGACCTCCACGCCCTGCGGATGCGCGCCCTGAACGTCCGCAGCGGCTTCGGGGAGGTCGTGGCGACACTCCCCGAGCGGCAGAGCGGCCCGCTGACGGTCGTGACGCTGGGGGGCGACGTGACCCTGCACGCCCGCTCCCTGTGGCGCGCCCCCGCCCTGCGCGTGAACACCGAGAACGGCGATGTGCGGCTCGACCTCGCCCCGGCGCGGGTGGAATCCCTGAGCATCGGCGTGCTGACGGGCGACGTGACGGGCTCGCTGCCGCGCACCGAGCGGGTCAGCGTGGCCTCGGGGCAGGGGAACGTGGACCTGAGCCTCCCCGACGGGGCGGCGGGCACCCTCGACCTGCGCTCGGAGGGGGGGCAGGTGGCCCTGACCGTCCCGCGCGAGGTCTCGCTGCGGGTGCGCTTCACCGACCGCACCGCCCTGCACCTGCCCCCCGGCCTGAGGCGCCAGGGCAACACCGCCGCCACCGACGCGCGGGCCCTCCAGAGCCCCGACCTCGACCTCTTCATCGACGCGCCCCGCGCCGACCTCACCCTGCGCGACGCCGAGACCGCCCCCGAAGGAGACCCCGCACCATGACCGACCCCGCCCCCACCGACGCGGCCCCCCCGTCCTCCCCCCCCGTGCGCGTGCTGCTGGTGGACGACCACGCCGTCGTGCGCCAGGGCCTGCGCCTCTTCCTGGGCCTGGACCCGCAGATCGAGGTGGTCGGCGAGGCCGCCAACGGCGAGGAGGCCCTGGCCGAGGCCGACCGCCTCTCCCCCGACGTGGTCGTGATGGACCTGATGATGCCCGTGATGGACGGCATCCAGGCCACCCGGCTGCTGCGCCGCTCACACCCCGACATCGAGGTCATCGCCCTCACGAGTACCCTGGAGGAACACAAGGTCAACGGCGCCATCGACGCCGGGGCGATGGGCTACATGCTCAAGGACGCCTCCTCGGACACCCTGGCCGACGCCATCCACGCCGCCGCCCGGGGCGAGGTGCGGCTGCACCCCGAGGCCGCCCGCCGCCTCGTGCGCGACTTCCGCACCCCCGAGATGCGCGAGACGCTGACCCCCAAGGAGGTGATCGTGCTGCAACTGATCGCGCGGGGCTACTCCAACCGCGACATCGCCTTGGATCAGGGCGTGACCGAGGCGACGGTGAAAACGCACGTGAGCCGGTTGCTGAGCAAGCTGGGGCTGGAGAGCCGGACGCAGGCGGCCCTGTACGCGCTGCGGCACGGGCTGGCGAGCCTGGGGGAGGGGTGAGGCGGGCCCCCGATCTGCGGTTGCCACTGGTCATGCTGGGCATCGCGGGGCTGGGGGCCGTGGCGGGCGGGGTGCGGGCGGCGCTGCTGGAACCCGGCCGGTCGAGCCTGCTGGGCCTGATCTTCACCGCGTGGATGCCGCTGCTTCCGGTGGCGGTCGTCGCCGCGTTCTGCCTGTGGCTGGCCCGCACGAGTCCTGGCGCGGCGCTGGGGGGTGGGGTCGCCGCCGCCCTCGTGGCCGCCCTGTACACCTTCGAGCTGCTGCACCCGAAATACAACCAGGACGCGAACATCGGCCTGGGCCTCTACCTGATGCTCGGCTGGCTGTTTCCCCTCGGCCCCGCCGTGCTGGCAGGCGGTCTGCTCGGGGCGCTGGTGGAGCGCCTTCGCGGCAGGCCACCGACCGCACCGACAGACGCCCGACCCCTTCCCCCGCTGCGGCCCTGGCTGTGGCCGCTGCTGGTGCCGGGGGTGGTGTCGTTGGCGGTGTCGGCGCAACCCTTCCTACACCTGTGGGAGCGGGGGCTGGTGCGACCGGACGGGCTCGCGCCCTTGCTCCTGAGCCTCGGCACGACCTCCGCCGGACAACTGGCCGTCAGCCTCTCCCCCGCCCTACTGGCCCTTCTGGTGCTGCGGGATCGGGCGGGCCGGGATGGTGAGGTGCGGCCCCGGCTCGAGGCTTTCTGGGGCCTGTGCCTGGGGCTGGCGGCGGCCCTGGGGCTGTTCGGCTTCGGCCAGGGCCTGCTGCGGGCGGTGCCGCTGGGCGCGTTTCTCCTGCTCTGCGTCCTGCTGCCTGTGCTGGGATATGGGGCGGGGTGGCTGGCCTGCCGAAGACCCAAAAGCTGAGACAGAGGGCCGCCGCTCACGCCCTCCGCCCCAACCCAGGATCTCAGCCCAGGTCTCCCATCACGTCCGCCAGTTCCTTTTTCACGCACGTGAACATCGGCGTATCCCGCAGCGTGTACATGCTCGCCTCGGTGTAGCGCAGGCGGTGGACGAGGTCCACGAACTCCTGCGGGTAGTCGGAGTCGAAGGACACCACGAATTCCTGGTCGTCGATGCCGTAGGAGTACGAGGTGTTGATCCGCACGCCCTTGAAGGGGCCGGAGGCGTAGATGTGCTCGTCCATCATGCCCTGGCGCGAGTGCGGCGTCAGGTCGTACCACGGGCGGGTCTTGATGAAGGGGTAGATGAACAGGTACTTGCCCTGTCCCGGCAGGATTTCCAGGCCGTGCCCGCTGCCCTCGACGCGGTTCACGTACTGGCTGCGCTTCTGCATGGAGACGAAGTTGTAAGGCTGCGTCAGGTAGCCCATCAGCCGGGTGCGGTTCAGCCGGGCCTGCGCCTCCTGGAACTCGCGCACGTCGAAGGCGATGCGCCAGAGCATGAAGTCCACGTCGCCGCGCACGCCAACCAGGCTGTAGCTGCGCTGGATGATGCCCTTCTCGGCGGGCGCGTCGTCCACCCAGCCCTGCGCGGCGGCCAGGAACTCGGCCTTCAGCTCGTCGCGCTCAATTTGAGACAGGCGGCGGAAGGCGGGGTCGAGCTTGTAGAAGGCGTAGTTCAGGAACTGCCGCTGGGCGCGGTCGGGTTCCCGCTGCGTGACCTGCCCGCTGGGGTCGAGGTCCACCATCATCTTGGGACGGCCACCGGGGGCGCCGCCGGGTCGTCCTCCCGTCGAGGGCGGCGTGGCCTCCGTCTGCGTCGGCTTCTGCTCGTCCGTCACTGCGCCACCGCCTGGCCGCGCAGGTCCGTCTCCAGGCCGAAGTTGTCCCGGTACAGCGCCTGAATCGCGTCGTACTCGGCGTCGGTCAGGGGCGACGCCTGGAAGGTCGCGGCGTACTCCGTAAGCCCCTTCTCGTCGTAGATGTTGGGGAGGACGCTCGCCATCGCGGGGGAGCGCAGGGCGAACTGGAGGGCGAGCTGGCCGATGGTGCGGCCCCGGCCCTCCACAAACTCGGCGTTCAGTTGCTCGACCTTCTTCAGGCCGTCCTCCATCCAGGCCTTGCGGCGGGCATTCGTGGTCAGGCGCCAGTTGCGGTGGTCGCCCGGCTCGAACTCGGTGTCGAGGGTCATGTAGCCCTCCAGCAGCCCGGAGGCGTGGGGCACGCGGGCCATCACGCCCACGCCCTCCTGCTCGGCGATGGGGAGAATCTGCTCGCCCAGCACCTGTTCCAGCAGGTTGTAGATGATCTGGGTGGGGGCGTGGCGCAGCCGAATGCTCAGGGTGCCCTCCTCAATCTGGCGCTCGTTCAGCGCGGGACCGAGCGCGGTGCCGTAGGCGCGGATCAGGCCCTCCCCCTTGAGCTTTTCCAGCTCGGCCCAGAGGTCATCTTTCTGAATCGCGTCCACCCGGCAGTTGTGGAGCTGATAGTAGTCGATGTAGTCGGTGCCCAGCCGCTTCAGCGAGCCTTCCAGCGCCTTGCGGAGGTACGCGGGCGTCCAGTCGTGCGGGCGCTCCTGCTGGCCGGGGCGCTCGGGGTGGTTGTAGATGTCGTAGCCGAACTTCGAGCCGATCACGATCTGATCGCGCACGTCGCCCAGGGCGCGGCGCTGGATTTCCTCCGCGCGGCCCGAGGCGTAGGTGTCCGCGTTGTCGAAAAAGGTGATGCCGAGGTCAAAGGCCCGGCGCAGCAGCCGCACGGCCATCTCCTCGTCCTTCACGCCCCACCACGTCGTGCCGACGGTCCACACGCCGAACCCCACCGCGCTGAGGGTCAGGTCCGTGCCGAGCAACTTCCGGTATTCCATAGGAGGTACTATTCCACCGCCCCTGGGGGACAATGCACCCCGAACGAGCGGTCAGGCGCAGGGGAAGCAGATTCACCCAGCCCGGGAATTGCTTAGACGACCGGCCGAGTTCCCGACTGTATAATTTGACTTCCCCTGCATTCCACGCTATTTTCTTTCCATCACCGCCCGAGAGGCGGCTTTTTTATGCCCGCCGGGGAACGGGAAACACCAGCCGGAAGTCCGGCACGCCCAGCGTCAGGCGGGGGCGAGTTCGGGTTAGGGGTGGGGGCAGTCCGTCCGCACTCAGGAGGGTGAGGCGGGCGAGTGTCACATGGCCGGTCGCCCTTACCGGCGTCAGCAACCATCCCTCTCCCCCTTCCAGGCCCGGCTGCACGAGGGTTCGCAGGGGAGCCGGAACCAGGGCAGAGGTGACAGGGAGGCGCAGTCCACCCATGCGGAAGGCGAGGTGGGCGACCTCCCGTCCGTCTTCCCCGGTGACGCGCACCCCACCCTGCTCCCACCCGAAGTGAGCGAGTCGTTTTGGGAGGCCCCAGTTGCGCCGCCCCCACGCCGCACTCTCCGCCGTGCTGACCCAGATGCGGTTCACCTGGGGGCGCCAGCCAAAGGGCGTTCGGGGGACGGCCACCCACAGCAATTCGTCGTAGGGGCCGACCGGCGAAGCGGCGTAGCGCACCAGCATCAAAGCGCCCAGGGCGGCACCGGGGGCGGGCGCATACACGACGATCAGGCCGCTGCCCGTCAGGGTCCAGGGGGGTGGGGGCATGGGCGCAGGCTACGCGCTACCCTCGCCCCCATGCTGAAGCACGTCTCGTTCCTGACCCGCGACCTGGGCGCCGTCCTCGCCTTTTACACCCGGCTGGGCGGCGTGGTGGAAAAGGACCTGACCACCGCCGAGGGCTACCGCCGGGGCGTGATCCGGCTGGGTGAGGGGCGGCTGCAATTCTTCGAGGTTCCCGGCGAGTCGCCCACCCCGCACGGACACTGGGCGGAACACGTCGCGCTGCACGTCGTGGGGCTGCGGGGCCTCCTCCCCGGGTTGCGGGCAGCGGGAGTCACGGTCACGCGGGACCTCCAACCCAGCCCGGGGGGGCGCGACATGGCCTTTGTCCTCGACCCGGACGGGCGGCAGGTGGAGTTGCTGGAGGCGTAGCCCGGGCAGCCGTGCCACCATAGCGGCGTGAGTGACGACCACTGGGGCGAGTACGCGCGGGCCACGCGGGGCGGTCCTCCCCGGCCCCTGCTGCTGGAGGTGCTGGCCCATCTGGACGCGAACCTCCCGCCGGGGCGGGCGCTGGACCTGGGCAGCGGCGCCGGGAACGACTCGCTGGAGTTGCTGCGGCGCGGCTGGTTGGTAACGGCGCTCGACCGCAATGCGGAGGCGCCGGACGGGCTGCGGGCGCAGGCGGGCGACCTGGCGGGGCGGCTCACCACCGTCCAAGGGTCCTTCCAGGCGGCTCCCCGGCGGCGTTACCGGCTGGTCTATGCCAGCCTCAGCCTCCCCTTCTGCCCGCCGGAAAACTTTGGGCGGACCTTGCGGGGTGTGGTGGCGCGTGTCGGGGTGGGCGGGTGGTTCGCCGCCACCCTGTTCGACGTGCGGGACGGCTGGGCCGAGCGGGCTGACATGACCTTCGTGACCCCTCAGGACCTGGGCGCCCGGCTAGAGGGCCTGAGCGTGGAGGTGCTGCGCGAGGAGGAGAGCACCGTCCGGCTGGCGCTGGGCGGCGAGCACCACAGCCACCTCCTGACCGTGATCGCGCGGCGGCCCACCTACGGCCCCTCGGTGTAGACCCGGCTGGGGAAGTAGTACTTGTCGAGCAGCAGCTTGCCCAGCGCCACGGCGGGCACGGCGAGGAGCGCCCCGGCGAAGCCCAGCAGCGACGCGCCGACCAGGATGGCGACGAGCACCGTGACGGGGTGCAGGTCGGTCGTCCGGCTGAGGATGTAGGGGCTCAGGAAGTTGCCCTCGATCTGGTTGGCGGCGACAAAGACCACCACGACGAGGAGCATCTTGATCCAGCCCCCCGGCAGGGCGAGCAGCAGCGCGGGCGTGGCCCCGATGATCGGCCCCAGGTACGGCACGATGTTGAAGGCCCCGGCGAGAAACCCGATGGCGGCGGCGCTGGGAATCCCGATCAGGGTCAGGCCCAGCCACACGAACACGCCGATAAAGGTGGCGATCACGAGCTGCCCGCGCACGTACCCGCCGACCGCCGTGCCGACGAGCCCGGTGAATTCCAGCACCTTCGGCTGCCAGGGCCGGGGAAAGGCGCGCAGCAGCGAGGCGTTGACCCGGCTGTAGTCCAGCATGAGGTACACGCTGAGCAGCACGATGAGGAGCACCTGTCCCACCACGCCGCCGATGGAGACCAGGCGGCTGAACAGCGTCCCCGTGGAACTCAGGGCGTTTTGCAGGATGGGGATGATGTTCGTGCCGAGGTTGCGCACGTAGGCCTCGGCGGCGGTCGTCAGCCGCTCGCGGGCATTGTCGAGCCCGGGGATGCCCCGTTCCTGGAGCCAGCCCCCCACCCGGTCGAGCAGGTCGCCCAGCCGCCCGACCTGATCCGGCAGGCTCTGGAGCAGGCTGACGAGCTGGCCCGCGACCGTCACGAGCAGCGCCCCCGCGAGCGCGAAGATCCCGACGAAGATCAGGAGCACGAAAAAGACGCCGAGGCCCCGCTTGACCCGCCCGCGCTCCAGCCAGTTGAGCAGCGGGTTGGCGAGGTACGCGATCAGGAACGCCACCGCGAAATCCACGACGACCGCCGTGACCTGGCCCAGCAGGCGGTAGGCGACATATAAGGCCAGCAGGAACACGGCGAACCGGACCCAGGGGCTGCGCCACACGTACTGGAAGGCATTCGGTGCTTTCGGGGGCGAGATCACCCGTGCATCATACGGAGACGCGGAAGCGCACGCCCACTCCGGGGCCCCGGGCAAAGGAACCCGCAAGGAGGCCGCCGTCCCCACGCCCCCGGCCCGGCTCTGCTACAGTGGCCCCATGTCGGCCCTGTGTTGCCTCCCCCCGCGGTAAGCAGCGCACCCCGCCCTGCCGCCGCGCCCTCCCCCAGTGGCGCGGCGGCCTTTTTGTGCTTTCCCGAAGGAGTTCCCATGACCCCCCCCGACCCCCGCCAACCCGATTCCGGCATCGTCCTGTACGACACCCTGCAGCGGCAGAAGGTCCCCTTCGTGCCCACCGTTCCCGGCCACGTGGGCATGTACCTGTGCGGCCCCACCGTCTACTCCGACGCGCACCTGGGCCACGCGAAGAAGGAAGTCGCCTTCGACGTGATTCGCCGCGCGCTGATGCACTTCGGTTATCAGGTGCGCTACGTGACGAACGTGACCGACGTGGGCCACCTCCAGAACGATGCCGACGAGGGCGAGGACAAGCTCCAGGCCCGCGCCCGGCTGGAACAGCTCGAACCCATGGAGGTCGCCGACAAGTATTTCTGGTCCTTCCACCGCGATATGGACGCGCTGGGCGTCCTCAAGCCGTCCATCAACCCCCGGGCGACCGGCCATATTCCCGAGCAGATCGAGCTGATCGAGGAGCTCATCGCGCGGGGCCACGCCTACGAGTCGAACGGCAGCGTGTATTTCGACGTGCGGAGCTGGCCCGAGTACGGCAAGCTCTCGGGACGCAAGCTCGACGACCAGGAGGAGGGCACCCGCGAGGCCGTGCGCGAGGAGAAACGCGACCCGCGCGACTTCGCCCTGTGGAAGCGGGCCGAGCCGGGGCACCTCATGCGCTGGGAGTCCCCGTGGGGGGTGGGCTTTCCGGGTTGGCACATCGAGTGCAGCGCGATGAGCCTGAAGTACCTGGGCGAGGGCTTCGACATCCATGGGGGCGGGCTGGACCTCCAGTTCCCCCACCACGAGGCCGAGATCGCGCAGGCCGAGGCCGCCGGGCACCCCTTCGCCCGCTACTGGATGCACAACAACATGGTCACGGTGGGCGGCGAGAAGATGAGCAAGAGCAAGGGAAACTTCACCACGCTCAAGGACCTGCTCGCCCTGCATGACCCCATGGTGATCCGCTTCCTGCTCGTGAGCAGCCACTACCGCTCGGTGACCGAGTTCTCCGACGCGGCCTTCGAGAGCGCCCGCAGCGGGTACCGCCGCCTGACCGAGGCGCTGAACGAGGTGGAGCGCCGCCTGCCTACGGCTCCCGGGCGCGACGACCCCGCGCTGCGCCAGAAGATCGCGGGACACGTCCAGGCCTTTGAGGACGCCCTGCGGGACGACTTCAACACGCCGAAAGCCATTGCAGCACTCTTCGGCCTGACGACCGACGTGAACGCCGCCCTGAACGCCGGGGAGGTGGGGCGGGAGGCGCTGGAGGCGGCGCGGAACGCCTACCGCACGCTCGGCGGCGACGTTCTGGGCCTGTTCTCGGGGGGCCAGACCGAACGCCAGGACGACACCCAGGTTGTGGGCGCCCTGATGGACCTCGTGCTGCGGGCGCGGCAGCACTACCGCCTGAACAAGCAGTACGCGCAGGCCGACGAGTTGCGCGACACGCTCGCCGCCGTTGGAGTGACGGTCGAGGACACCAAGGAAGGCCCCCGCTGGCGGCGCTGAGGCGCCAAGAACCCAACTCACCTGTCAGAAAATTGTGATGGCCGCTGCCTAGCATGAATGTCGAGAGGTGCGTAGTCACCCCTCATCCTTCCCTCTAAGGGCGCGCCACCCCCCCTCCGGGCGCGCCCTCTTCTCTTTGGTTTCCCCGGCGCCGGGCAGATCAATGCCGGGTGAGCCGACCCTCACCCGCCGCTCCGGGCGGGCGGTACACTCGCCCCATGCTGCCGCTCGTGAAGCAGGTGCTGGACAACTTCAACTTCGACGTGGACCCTGACCTCACGCCCGAGGAGAATGCCGAGGAGGTCATTCGGAGCGCGGCGCTGCTCTCCGGCGCGATCGCGGTGGAGCCCGTGCCCTTCGCCGACATCCTGCTCATCACCCCCGTCCAGGCCAAGATGGTGCTGCACATCGGCAAGATTTACGGTTTCGACATCACGCCGGACCGGGCCCGGGAGATCGCGCAGGAACTCGGGGCCACGGTTGCTTATGGCCTCTTCGCCCGGCAGGTCATGCGGGGGATCGCCAAGCTGGCCCTGCCCGTGATCGGCGGCCTGATCACCGCGCCCGCCGTGTATGGCTGGACCTTCGCGCTGGGGCGGGTCGCGCAGAACTACTTCGAGCGCAAGCGGGCGGGGCTGCCCGTCGCCCGGCAGGAGCAGGTCAAGGTCATTCAGGAGGCCAAGGGGCAGGCCCGGCGGGTGCTCCCCAGCGCCCAGGACTTCAGCGACCTCGCCGCCGAGCTGCGCCGCCGCGCCGACGAGAAAAACCGGGTCCAGGGCGGGGGACCGCGCGACCTGAACTGAGGGGCGACTTGACCCCTCCCCCCCGCCTGCGCCACACTCTGCCCAGGCGTTGATCCGCAGGAGTACCGCGCCACGCGCCCAAGAGCGAGCCTGAGACGGTGAGAGTCAGGCGGGGCCAGCAGCGCGGGAAGGGCGGCGGGGAGTCGATTCAAACGACAAAAGTGCCAGTCCTCGGCAGAGAGCCGGGCTGGAACTGGGGTGGAACCGCGTAGAACATGAACTCTGCGTCCCCAGGCGAGCACTTCGCCGGGGCCGCTTTCTTTTGACCCTCGGCGGGTGCGGAAAGGAGAGGTTATGCCCGCACAGTCGATGGAAGAACTCGTCAGCCTCTGCAAGCGCCGGGGATTCATCTTCCAGGGCTCCGAGATCTACGGCGGCCTGCAAGGCTTCTACGACTACGGCCCCCTGGGCGTGGAGCTCAAGAACAACCTCAAGGCCGCGTGGTGGCGCGCCAACGTCTACGAGCGCGACGACATGGAGGGCCTGGACGCGAGCATCATCATGCACCGCCTGGTGCTGCGCCACTCCGGCCACGAGGCGACCTTCAGCGACCCGATGGTGGACAACCGCAAGACGAAGAAGCGGTACCGGCTGGATCACCTGGTCAAAGATCAGAAGCCGGACGTGATCGCGCGGGTGGCGGAGGGCATCGGCGAGAGTGCCGAGAACTTCCCGGCGGTCGTGGCGGCGCTCGTGGCGAATCCGGCGAAGGCGTCTGAGGCCCTCATCGCGGCGGGGGTGCGTGACCCCTTCTCCGGCGAGGTGGGCGACTGGACCGAGCCCAAGCCCTTCAACATGATGTTCAGGACGACCATCGGCCCGGTCGCCGACGAGGACAGCTACGGCTACCTGCGGCCCGAGACGGCGCAGGGCATCTTCACCAACTTCAAGAACGTGGTGGACTCGACCTCCCGCCGCCTCCCCTTCGGCATCGCGCAGATCGGCAAGGCGTTTCGCAACGAGATCACGCCGCGCAACTTCATCTTCCGGGTGCGCGAGCTGGAACAGATGGAGATCGAGTTCTTCTGCGTCCCCGGCACCGACGAGGACTGGCACGAGAAGTGGCTGCAAGCCCGCCTCGCGTGGTGGGAGGCCCAGGGTGTGCCCCGCGAGAAGATTCAGATTCTCGACGTGCCGAAAGAGGACCTCGCCCACTACTCCAAGCGCACCTACGACCTGATGTACGACTACCCCACCCTGGGGTACGAGGAAATCGAGGGCATCGCCAACCGTACCGATTTCGACCTGGGGAGCCACACCAAGGCGCAGGGGGAACTCGGTATCCAGGCGCGGGTGGAGGAAAACCTCGATTCGGTCGCCAAGCTGACCATCCCCCACCCCGAGACGAACAAGCCTGTCGTTCCATTCGTGATCGAGCCGTCGGCGGGTGTGGACCGCGCCATGCTCGCCGTGCTGAGCGAGGCCTTCACGAAGGAGACGCTGGAGAACGGCTCGGAGCGCATCGTGCTCAAGCTGAGGCCGCACCTGGCCCCGATCAAGGTGGCCGTCATTCCGCTCGCCCGCAACCGCGAGGAGATCACCTCTGTTGCCAAGGCGATCAAGGCCGACCTCCAGAGACTCGGCCTGGGCCGTGTGCTGTACGAGGACAGCGGCAACATCGGCAAGTCCTACCGCCGCCACGACGAGGTGGGCACGCCCTACTGCGTGACCGTGGACTTCGACACCGTGGGCAAGGGCGAGGACCCCAGCCTGACGAACACGGTGACGGTGCGTGACCGCGACACGCTGGCCCAGGAGCGGGTGAAGATCAGCGAGCTGGCGGACTGGATTCAGGCGCGGCTGCGTTAGGTCGCCCGCCCCCAGACCACAGAGCCCCCGCCCCGCGCGGGGGTTTCTCCGTATGCTCGGTACATGCTTGAGATGAAGTCCGCCTGCGAACGTTGCGGCGTCTCCCTGGCACCAGACGGCGAGGCCACCATCTGCTCCTTCGAGTGCATCTTCTGCCCGGCCTGCGCCGAGACGATGAACCATACCTGCCCCAATTGCGGCGGCGACCTCGTGCGGCGGCCCCGGCTTACCCGTTCGGTCGCCTCTGCGGTAACCGGGAGCCCGTCGCGTGAGGTCAGATACAGTCGAATCTCCTGAAGGGTTGGAGGAGCGTGTTGTATACGAGATCAAGCGCCCGGGGAGGGTAGGCGCGTTCCCCCAACCCCCCACAAAACGCTTGATGTGCAATGAGAAGTTGGGCAAAGTGGACTTTTTGTTGTCTGGGATGAGGATGAGCTTTGCTCGTCACCCCCTCCCAACCTCCCCCGCAAGGGGGGAGGAGCGAAAAGACCACGGCTGAGATGATGTTTTCCTTATTGCACATCAAGCGTACAAAGGGGAGGAGTGACAGAGCCAAGGCTCCTGCTTCCTAAACCCGTCAACTGTGGACGGCCTATTCCTGTGAGGAACTCGCCCTCGCACCGCCTTCACCACGTCGGCTCGCGCAGCGAGACGGTGGGCCCGCGGCTCAGAGAGCAACAAGATCAGACATTACGGGTAGGGAGAAGCGACCACAGGCGAACTGGGCCGGGCCCTTTGCGGAGCGCAGCGGAAAGCTCCCCCTGCCCCCTCTGGGGGTAGGGGGCTGGGGGGTGGGGGCAACCCGCAGCAAGATCCCCTGCCCCCCAAGAAAACCCATCAAGCCGCCCACCGACCCGACCCCCCGGAAGGCCTCCCATGAACGAGCCAAGCAGCCCAACTTGCTCAAGCAGCCACAGCTAAAAAGGCCCGCCCCCAACGATAGGGGGCGGGCCATATTTCGGAAGAGGGCCCCTCAGCCCTCCTCCTCGCCGTACTTGCTCTCCAGGTAGCGCCGCTGGGCCTCCAGCGTGCGGGCCTGCTGGCCCCGGCGCTCCTGCACGATGCCCTGCATCCGGCGCCCGATCAGGTCGAGCTGACCCAGGAACAGCCGGTCAGTTTCGGGCGAACGCGGCGCGGCGCGGTAGGTCCGCATGAGTTCGGGCAGGTCCTCGCGGGCGGCCTGCCGGGCGTCGTAGGCCTCACGGCTGAGCGAGGTGTCGTCCGCCGTGGCCCGCAGCGCGTCGCGGGTGGCGATGACGGTGACGTGCAGGGCCGAGCGCGCGGGGGCGGGGAGAGCACGTTCCCCCACCCGAAGCAGGGCGAGTAGACCGGTCTCGTCGTCCCGACGTAGCCCCCCCGGCGCGTCAAGCGTGACGGGCTCCGGCTCATCCACCGCCGTGATCAGGCGCGAGGCCCGCCGCGCCGTCCACACCGCGCCGAGGGCGGCGAGCAGCAGCGTGAAGCCCAGCATCCAGCCCGCCACGTCGCTGCCCAGGGCCGTGCCCAGCCCCAGCAGCGCGAGGAGCGGCACGAGCAGCAGCGCTCCCAGCACGCTCAGGACGATGAGCACGAGAAGGCCGAGGGCCCGGCGCAGCAGGCTGGCCCCGCGCCGAACGGGGTGATCTGGCCCGCCCGGTGACTGCCACGGGTCACGGAAAACCCCGCCGTGGCGCGTGGCCGGTTGGACCAGGAACCGCACCACGCGCGAGCCGGTGCGGGCAGCGGTGTACAGGGTGGTGACGGATGGAGCCATATCCTCAGGGTACGCGGCCCGTGTCCTGCTCGTTCCCGTGTGAGTCACGGTTCATGCCCGAACGCACCTCCCGCACCCGGTCCGCGAGCGCCTGCCACGGCCCGAGCTGAAAGTGGTTGTGCCCCAGCGGGCTCGTCGAGGGCAGAACCCAGACCTCCGCCCCCTCCAGCGGGAGGAGTTGCGGGCCGTAGGGCAACTTGCCGGTGGGCACTCCCAGCGTCTCGGAGGCGCCGCGCTTGCTGGTAAAGGCGATGATCCTCGGGCGGTAGGTCCGAATCTTGTCGCGCAGCTCGTCGGGCGCCCAGGCCTCCTCGGGCAGGGCGGCGTCCACCCCGCTGTGCCGTTTGGCGACATCCGTGAGGCCGATGCCGTACTGGGGCAGGATGGCGTACTCGCGCGGGGCGAGTTGGCGGGGCGTCAGGCCCACCTCGTGCAGCACCCGCCAGAACTTGTTCTCGGGGTTGGCGTAGTACGCCCGCGCCCGCGCGCTGATGCGGCTGGGGGCCGTGCCCACCAGCACGAGCGTGAGCCCTTCCCCCAGCACGTCGGGGACGATGTAGCCTTCCCCCAACCGGGGTTTGCCGTCAGTCGTCGTAGCGTTCCTCCCTGAAGGGGTCGCCGCGCATGTGGTAACCGTTGCGCTCCCAGAAGCCGGGCTTGTCGGCGGCCATGAACTCCAAGCCGTTGAGCCACTTCGCGCTTTTCCAGAAGTAGAGGTGCGGCACGACGAGGCGCAGCGGCCCGCCGTGTTCCGGGGCGAGTGGCTCTCCGCCGAAGGTGTGCGCGAGCAGGTTCTCGGGCCGGAGGAAATCCGAAAGCTCCAGGTTGGTCGTGTACCCGCCGACCGAGTGTTGCATGACGTGGGTGGCGCCCGGCTTGAGCCCGATGTGTTCCATCAGGTCCACGACGCGCACGCCGGTCCAGGTCGTGTCGAGCTTGCTCCAGTGGGTGACGCAGTGGATATCGTAGGTGAGGGTGGTCTGCGGCAGGGCCATCAGGTCGTCCCAGGTGAAGGTCTTCTCCTCGGCCAGGCCGAAGATTCGCACCGCCACGTCCTGAGGCGCGTAGTGCTGCGAGGGGCCGTAGGTCAGCACGGGGAAACGGGTGGTGAGCGTCTGCCCAGGCGGGATGCGCCCCCCCTGGTCGTCCGCGGGCTTCTTGAAGAACTTGCCGAGCATGACGGTATTTGAGCGCCCCCGGCAAGCGCGGCGGTATGGGAAGCGGCACGTTTGTCCCGTTCGTGAAGGATTTCAGTAGACCTGGTTGTACGAACGGCGGGAGGCTGAACATTTTGGATGACTTCCAGCAGACAGGGAGGTGTAGGATGTACACCAAGACCGGGGTGTGTTCCGCCCTTCCCCGGACGAGCATGCCCCGGCCCATGCGCCCGCGCGCGCAAGGAGAGCCCCGCATGAGTGAGCTAAACAAACGCACCCAGGCCCGCCACGAGGTCGAACGCGCCCGCTTCCTGGGCGACGTGTACGACCTGCTGGCGATCCTGCGCCGTGAACCGAACGAACTGCTGCCCTTCGACTGGGTGCGGCACCTTGCCCCGGAGGGTGAGCATTCGCTGGGCGTCCAGTCTATTCCCGTCGACCAGATCATCGGCTCGGTGGACCGCTACCGCGAGTTCGACCGCCACTACCTCCCCAAGGAGCCGCACCTCGACGAACGCTGGATCGGCGTGCGCGCCGCACAGTTGGAGGGCAAGGAACTCCCGCCCATCCAGGTGTACAAGGTCGGCGACCTGTACTTCGTCAAGGACGGCAACCACCGGGTCTCGGTCGCCCGGCGCCAGGGTCAGCATTACATTGACGCGAACGTGATCGAGTTGAACGTCGCCGTGCCGCCCGAGGAGCACGACACCCTGCGCGACCTGATCATCAAGGGTGAGTACGCGCGCTTCCTGAAGGAGACGAACCTCGACCGGGTGGTGCCCGGGCACCGCGAGATCCGCTTCACCACGCCGGGCCGCTACGACCGCTTGCTGGAACATATCCGCACCCGGCAGTACTTCCTCGACCGCAAGCCGGAGCGCGCGGGACTCCCGCCCGTGACCTGGGAGGAGGCGGTGGAGAGCTGGTATCGCCGCCTGTACAGCCGTGTGGTCGAGAACATCGAGAAGCACGACGTGATGAGCCGCTTCCCGGGCCGCACGGAGGCCGACCTCTACCTCTGGATCATGGACCACCGCTACTTCCTGACCCAGAAGTACGGCCACGATGTCGGCAGCGAGGAGGCCACCCGTGACTTCCGAGCCCACCACGCCCCGCCCCTGTACAAGCGGCTGGGGCAGCGGATGCGGCTGCTGCTCAAGGGGCAGTTGGAGCCCGCGATGTAGCGGAAGGCGAACTGGAAAACATGGATCGTTGGAGAAGAGTTCCAACGGTCCATTTTCTGCGCCCCTATTCCTCCAGCACGTACCCCACCAGCGTCCCCACGCCCCAGCCGGTCGCCTGGCCGTCTTGCAGCGCATTCCCAGCGATGTCGAGGTGCGCCCAGGGCCGGGTGACGAACTCGCGCAGGAAGAGGGCGGCCTTGATGCTGCCCCCCGCTGGGACCATGTCCGAGTTCCGCAGGTCGGCCAGCGTCTCCTTCTGGTAGGCCTTCAGGTACGGGGCGTGCAGGGGCATCTCCCAGACGAACTCGCCGGAAGCCTCTGCACTCGCCCTAAGACGTGCTGTCAAGTCGGGATCGGTGCTGTAGAGGGCGGCCACGTCGTTCCCCAGGGCGACCGTCTTCGCGCCCGTCAGCGTCGCCACGTCCACGAGTTCGGTCGCGCCCTCGTCGCAGGCGACGGCCAGGGCGTCGGCCAGGATCAGGCGGCCTTCCGCGTCGGTGTTCACGACCTCCACGGTCTTGCCGTTCGCCGCGCGGTAGATGTCGCCGGGGCGCATGGCGTTTGGGCCAACCATGTTCTCGGCGGCGGGGACGTAGGCGCGGACCTCCACCCCTTCCGGCAGCCGGTCGCGCAGGGCGCTCAAGGCCCGCATCGCCCCCAGCACCGCCGCCGCGCCGCCCATATCGCCCTTCATGGTGGTCATGCCCTGGGCGGGCTTGATGGAGTAGCCACCCGTGTCGAAGGTGATCCCCTTGCCCACGAGGGCGATGACGCGCTTCACCTCGCCCCTGGCCGGAAGGGTCACGCGGATCAGGCGGGGGCCGCCCGCACTCCCCGCCGCCACCGCCGAGAGCAGGCCCATGCCGCGCGCCTCAATTTCAGTGCTGTCCCACACGTCCACGTCGGCACCCAGGGCTTCCAGGCGGCGGGTCTCGCGCCCCAGCATGGCCGGGTTGAGGACGTTCGCCGGGGCGTTCACGAGGTCGCGGGCGAAGCGGATGCCCGCCATGAGGGCTTCCACCCGGTCCCGTTCCTCATCCGACAGGCCTTCCACAGCCAACTCAATGGGGCCGGGCTTGGCCTCCGAGCGGTAACGGGCGTCCTGGGAGCCCGCCATCAGGGTGGCGAGGGTGAGGGCTTCCGCGTGGGGCGTCTCCCCTACCCGGATGGACTGCGCCCCCAGATCGGTCGCCAGTTTGGCGAGGGCGGCGCCGAGTTCGCGGGCCTGGGCCGCGTTCGAGGGCGGCAGCGCCACAGCCCCGTCTCCCTCCCCACCTCGCGTGAGCAGGCGAACCATGCCGGGCTTCAGGTCGCGCGTGATCCGCTCGGGCACCTCCGCCCGCCCCTCCCCGAGAAACGTCAGCGTGAGGTCCGCCCGCTCCGGTTCGTTCACGAATTGCATGGGGGGAGTAAAGCACGGGACGGAACCCCCGGCTTCCCGGGCGCCCTTCCCAGCCCTTCCCGCCCCCTCGCGTATACTCGTCTCTACTGTGACTGGCTCCATCGTTGTGTCCGAGGCGGCGCTCGCCTCCCTGATCGGGCTCACCGCCCACGAAATCCCGGGGGTGGTCGGCATGGCCCCCGCCAACCTGAAGGAAGGCATCTCCCGCGTGCTGGGCCGCGCCAACGCCCGCGAGGGCGTCGTCGTGGGCCGCGAGGGGGAAGGCTACACCGCCGACCTGTACGTGGTCGTCGCCTACGGGGTGAGCATCCCCACCGTGGCGCGCAACATCAAGGACCGGGTGGAACACATCGTCAAGACCCAGGCGGGCATCGAGCTGAAGGCCACGCGCGTCCACGCGGTGGGGGTGCAGCGTGCCTGAGCATGTGAGGACCCTGAAACCCACCGACCTCGCGCGGATGCTGCGGGTGGCGACCGACTGGCTGGGCGTGTACCGCGAGCAGGTCAACGCCCTGAACGTGTACCCGGTGCCCGACGGCGACACCGGCACGAACATGCACCTCACCATGCAGTCGGTGCGGCGCGAACTCGACACCTGCGACGAGCACAACATGGCTTCCGTCGCCCGGGCGATCAGCTACGGGGCGCTGCTGGGGGCGCGCGGCAACTCCGGGGTGATCCTCTCGCAGCTCCTGAAGGGCTTCGCGGAGACACTGCGCGACCGGACCGAGGTGGACGCCGACACCCTCGCCCGTGCCTTCCGCGCCGCGCAAAAGGCCGGGTACGGCGCGGTGATGAAGCCGGTCGAGGGGACCATCCTGACCGTCGCGCGGGGGGTGGCGGACGGGGCGAACGGCCCGCACGACCGCGACACGGTGGACTCGGTGCTGGAGGCCGCGCTCTTCGAGGGCCAGCGCCTGCTCGACCAGACGCCCGAGATGCTCCCCGCGCTCAGGCAGGCGGGCGTGATCGACTCGGGCGGCCAGGGCTACCTGTACGTGGTGCAGGGGATGCTCGCGGCCCTGCGCGGCGACGCGCTCCCCGAGGCGCCCGAGATCACCTCCTACGCGCAGGAACAGTTCGAGACCGAGGAGTTCGGCTACTGCACCGAATTCCTGATGTCGGACTCGACGAAGCCCATCGAGGAGATCCGCACCCTCGTCTCCCCCTTCGGGGACAGCCTGCTCGTGGTGGGCGCCGAGGGGTACGTGAAGGGCCACATCCACACGAACGAGCCCGACGCGCTGCTGGCGACGGTGGGCCGCTACGGGCGGATGCTGAAAACCAAGGTCGAGGACATGTCCGAGCAGCACACCGAGATCCTGGGCATGGCGGGCGCGGCGGCCCGGGCCGAGGAGGAGGTGGCGCCCTCCGGCCTCGTCGCGGTGGCGAGCGGGTACGGGCTGGTGAAGCTGTTCCGCAGCCTCGGCGCCCGCATCGTCTCCGGCGGGCAGACGGCCAACCCCAGCGTGCAGGACATCGTGGACGCGGTGCGGTCGGTGAGTGCGGAGAAGGTCCTGATCCTCCCCAACAACAAGAACGTGCTGATGGCCGCCGAAAAGGCGATGGAATTGATGGAGGGCCGCGCGGTCGTCGTGCCCACCCGCACGCTGGGGCAGGGCATCGGGGCGGCGCTCGCCTTCCAGCCGGACGCGGACGCCGGGAGCCTGCGGGCCGGGATGGAGGAGGCCGCCGCCCGCGTGACCACCTTCGAGGTCACCCGCGCCAGCCGCACGACGAACATCACCACGAAGGAGGGCGTCACGCTCGACATTGCCGAGGGCGACGTGATCGGCCTGAAGGACGACGAACTCGTGCAGGCGGGCGGGAGCCCCGAGGACAGCGTCATGGAGATGCTGCGCAAGAGCTACGCCGGGCAGGAGATCATCACCGTGTTCGGCGGCCCCCAGAAGACGCAGGAGGACCTGGATACCCTCGCGGAGCGCATCGGGCAGGAATTCTCTTCTGCCGAGGTCGAGGCGCATCTGGGCGGGCCGGACCTGTACGACTACCTCGTGACGATGGAGTAGGCGGGTCGGGAAGCGGGCGGCAGCTTGCGTCAGGGCTGCCGCCTCTCCTTTCACTCCTCCAGAAAAATATCCAGCGGCAGGAAGGCGCTCACCGTGTAGTTGGGTGCGTCCACGATCTGGCTGATCTTGAGGTCCACGCAGGCGCTCGCCAGCACGTAGGCTTCTTCCAGCGTCAGGCCGCGTGCCTGGAGACGGCGCAGCAGGGCGCGCAGGGCGAGCCGAGCCGCTGTCATCAAATCGGGGTGGTGGCCGGTCGTCGCGTGCCAACGGGTGCTCGTGCCGCCGTGGGTGGGGGTGATGAACTCGGGGGTGGAGAGATTCGCGCCGCGTTCCAGCCCGAAGCGCAGCGTCACCCCTCCGGCACACTCGATGCCGGTGCCGCTCAGCTCGCCGTCCCCCTGCGCCGCGTGCAGGTCGCCGACCGAGAAGAGGGCGCCCGGCACCTCGACGGGCAGGAACAGGGTGCTTCCCGCCACGAGTTGCCGGATATCCATGTTGCCGCCCACCTGCCGGGGCGGAGCGGTCGGATGGGGGCCGGGGGCGGCGGGGGCCACACCCATCACGCCGGGGAAGGGGACGAGCGGAAGGCGGATGCCGGGGCGGAAATCCGTGTGCGTCCGCTCCCGCAGATCCCAGAGGTGGGTATACGGTTGAAGGCCCTCCTCCGCGAGCGCGGCGTCCAGCAGGCCGATGCCGTTCGGGCGGCACCCAGTCCAGCCCCAGGCGGCAGTCCGCACCTCCAGAATCTCCACTTGTAACACGTCCCCCGGCTCCGCCCCCTCCACGAAAACCGGCCCGGTAAGGGGATGGCCGCGCGGTCCCTCCCGCTCGGGAAAGGCGTCCGAAGCCGCCAGCGCGACGAGTTCGGGCGGGCCTTTCAGCTCCCCCGCCGCTGCCCGCCGCGCCACCCCGCCATCAGAGGCGTCCAGGGTGCCGGAGGTGACCGTATCGCCGGGCCGGATGGTGAGGGCAGGGCGCAAGCCGTTGTCCCAGACGGTATGAATGGCATCGGTGCCGAGGTGGTGGTCGCTCATGCTCCTCCAGGGTACGGGTATCCTCGTCCCATGCTCGACCCGCACGCCGCTCTCCCCTTTGCCGCCACCGTTCATCCGGGGGCGCGTCCGGCCCTTCGCCTGACCTGGGACTCGCGCGAGGCTTCCCCCGAGGTGGCGTTCGTCGCCCTGCCCGGCGAGCGGATGCACGGCAACCGGTTCGTGGAGGCGGCCCTTGCGGCGGGGGCCCCCTTCGTCCTGACCGACCTTGAGGTGGAGCGGGCGGTGAGGGTGCCGGACGCGCGGGAGGCGCTGTTCACCTGGGCGCGGGCGGAACGCTCTAGGAACTCCCTCGTCGTGGGCATCACGGGCAGCGTGGGCAAGACGACCGCGAAGAATTACGCGGCGGCGGCGCTGAACGCCCACTTCATGCCCGTGTACAACACCATGCCCGCCATCGCCTGCTTCCTGATCGAGTTCGGGGGGAGCGCGCGGCCCCTCGTCGTGGAGATGGGGATTGACCATGTGGGCGAGATGGCGCAGCTCGTGGATCTCGTTCACCCCGACGTGGGCGTGGTGACGAGCATCGGGGAGGCGCACCTGGAGCAGCTCGGCAGCCTGGAGGGTGTGGCACGCGAGAAGGGCGTGATCCTGCGGGGCGCGCGGGGGCTGGTCGGTACTCAGGCCGCCCCCTGGTATCCCGGGGTGGACACCTACGGCTTCGGCGAGGGCGCGACCTATGCGGGGGAGGGGCTGACGGTCACGCCGGAGGGCGCCGACTTCACCTTCCGGGGCGTGCCCGTCTCCCTGCCGCTCGCCTCGCGGGTGCAGGCGGAGGCGGCGGTGCTGGGGCTGACGCTCGCGCTGGAGGCGGGGGTGCCGCTGCCGGAGGCCGCCGAACGAATGGCCGGGGTGCAGGTGCCGGGGGGCCGCTACCGGGTCCATCCCGGGCGCTTCACCGTGATTGACGATGCCTACAACGCCTCACCGCTCGCCGTGACCGCCGCCCTCGACGCGCTCGCCGCCTTTCCGGGCCGCCGGATCAGCGTGCTGGGGCGGATGCTCGAACTGGGGGACACGGAGCGGGAGTTGCACGCCCGGGTAGGCGCTCATGCCAGGCAAAGGGCTGACCTGACCTACGGGGTGGGCGCCTTTGCCGCCGAGCTGGGCGAGCGGCCCTACCCCACGGTGCCCGACCTCCTCGCCGACCTGCTCGCCGAGGTGCGGGACGGGGACGTGGTGCTCGTCAAGGCGAGCCGGGGCATCTCGTGGACGCCCGAGCGGCGGGCGCAGGAGGGGGTGGGGCTGGACACGGTGGTGGAGGCGCTGCTGAGGGAGCGGTCAGCGGTCAGCGGTCAGCCGTCAGCGGGAGAGGGGCGGTAGCGGCAGATCGCTCCGCACCTTCTCAGCCTCCGCCGGGAAACAATGCCTCCATGCGCCGCTCCCTCTTCTCCGCCCTCGCCCCGCTGCTCCTGATCGCCGCGTGCGCCCCGGCGCCCACCTCGCGCGCACCCTCCGCGGCCCCGGCCTTCAGCGCCGCCTTCGCCCCCGAAGGCGTGGCCTGGATGGACCAGGGGCAGGCCTGCGTGGCCCGGGCACCGTCCTACCGTCCCGTTTGCCCGAGGCTGCCGGGCCGGGTGGCGGCGGTCGGCTGGAACAGGGGAAATGCCTGGGCAGCCCTGCCGGGGGTGGGCCTGCTCGTCACGCTCGACCTGGCGGCCCGGTCGGTCCCGGTGGGGCGGGTCGTCGCCCTCTCGGCCACCCGCGCCTACCGCGAGGACGGCAGCGCCGTGACCTACGACGGGAATGCGGCGACTGGTGTGTCCGGGGCGCCTTCGGCGGCGGTCACCGGGGGCGACGGGCAGGATTACGTGCTGCTCGCCGGAGCCCTGGTGCGGGTTGCGGACGGGACGGTGCTGGAGCGGGTGGCCGGGCCGCTGCTGGAGGTCACGCCGACCGGGGCGCGCTCGACCAACCTGCCGTCCGTGACCACCCTCGCCGGGACGTACCGCCTCACGGGCACCGCGCTGGAGCGGCTCGACGCGGCGGGGCGAGTCCTGAAGAGCGTGCCCCACGGGCCGGGGCGGGTCGGCGTGGTCGGCGGGGACCTGGTGACCGTCTCGCCGGGCGGCGCGGTGCGGGTGTTTGGCAGTGACCTGCAACCCGTGAGCCGCTGAAGCCCAGTTCGACCTTCATCATTCGGGGGTCCCCCTTCGGCCTTTCACAGGCCGATTTTTCGTCGTCTCAGACGCTGTAATTCTCCTGTCAGAGTTCCGTAAGCGGGGGAATGGTTGCATGAGCCGTTCATGCCGCCTGCCTTTGCCCTTTTACCCTGTCCAGCCTCTCCCCGCCACACCGGAGCGGTCCTGGCGCCCATGAGAAAACGCTGAAGCCTGCTCCTCGGGAGGGAGAATGTCGAGCCTGCTACAACGCCTTACAAGTCCGCGCCTGAACGCCATCGGGGTGGAGATCGGCACCAGCGCGATCAAGGTGGTCGCCCTGCGCCCCGGGGCGCCGCCGGTCCTCCAGCACGCGGTGATGGTGCCCACGCCCATCGGCTCCATGCGCGACGGGCTGGTCGTCGAGCCGCAGACGGTCGCCACCGAGCTGAAAAACCTGCTCGCGCAGCACCGCATCACCACCCGCCACGCCGTGACCGCCGTGCCCAACCAGTCGGCGGTCACGCGCAACATCATGGTTCCCCGCATGGAGCGCAAGGAGCTTCAGGAGGCCATCCGCTGGGAGGCCGAGCGGTACATCCCCTACCCCATCGACGAGGTCAACCTCGACTTCGACCTGCTCGACGACCCCGCGCAGGTGCCGGAGGACGGCCAGATGGAGGCCGTCATCGCCGCCGCCCCCTCGGAGGCGGTCGCGCGCCAGGTCGAGGTGCTGCGCCTGGCGGGGCTGGAGCCGACCGTGGTGGATCTCAAGAGCTTCGCCACCCTGCGCGCCCTGCGCGGCAACCTGCTGGGCGAGCACCTCAACAAGACCACCCTCGCCGGGCTGAACTACACCGAGGCGGGCGAGGTCGCGCTCGTGCTGGAGATCGGGGCGAGCAGTTCCGTGATCTCGCTGGTGCGCGGCGACCGCATCCTGATGGCGCGCAACCTGGGCGTGGCCGCCGACGACTTCACGACGGCGCTGCAAAAGGCCTTCGACCTCGACTTCGGCGCCGCCGAGGAGGTCAAGCTCGGGTACGCGACCGCCACCACGCCCACCGAGGACGAGGAGGACCTGCTCAACTTCGACCTCTCGCGCCAGCAGTACTCCCCGGCCCGCGTGTTCGAGATCGTGCGCCCGGTGCTGGGCGACCTGATCACCGAGGTGCGGCGCTCGCTGGAGTTCTACCGGGTGCAGTCGGGCGACGTGGTGATCGACCGGACCTTCATCGCGGGGGGCGGCGCCAAGTTGCGCGGGTTGAGCACGGCGATCAGCGACGCCCTGGGCTTCCGGGTGGAGGTCGCCAGCCCCTGGCTGACGGTGCAGACCGAGGGGGCGAACGTGGACACGGGCTACCTCCAGACGAACGCCGCCGAGTTCACCGTGCCGCTGGGGCTGGCGCTGCGGGGGGTGAACGCCCGTGGTTGAGATCAACCTCCTGCCGCAGCAGGAGCGCCGGGGAAGTCGCCCGGACGCCTGGCGCTACGCGACCTACGCGGTCCTGCCCCTGACCGCCGCCGTCATCCTGATTCCCGAACTCACCCTGGGCTCGCGCCTGAGCAGCCTGCGCGCCGAGCGGGACCAGCTCAACGGTGAGATTGCCGCCCTGACGCCCACCAAGCAGGAGTACGACCGGCTTCAGGGCGAGCAGCGCACCCTGGAGCAGGTCACGGCGGTCGCCACGCAACTGCGGGACAGCAAGACCTACTGGACGAACGACGTGGCGGCCTTCTCCGCGCAGCTTCCGCGGGGCGGCGGGGTGGCGATCACGTCCATGAACGTCAAGCCCCTGGACCCGGGCGCCCTCGCCACCATGCAGCAGGGCGGGGTGTACGCCGGGAAGAACGTGGTGCGCGAGATCGACCTTTCGGGCACCGCGAGCAGCCAGCAGTCGGTCGTGAACTTCCTGAACACCTTTGAAAACAGCCCCAACTTCGCCGTGAACTTCCGCAGCCTGCAACAGGACGGCGACACGGGCCGCTACACCTTCGCCGCGTCGGTGGGCGTGGTGAGTCAGGCGGCCATCCCGGCGCCCGGGACGCCCGGCGTGACCGGAGACGGCACCCCGCCCTCCGCCCCCATCGCCGCCGCCCCGGCGGGAGGCACCGATGTCCGTTAAGCTCGCCCCCCGTTCCCTCTTCCTGATCGTCCTGGGCGTGTGCGCGCTCGCGGTGCTGTGCTGGTACCTGCTGCGCTACCAGGCCCGCCAGCAGGAGATCAGCCTGCTTCAGGGCGAGCTGGAGACCATCCGCATGAACGCCGACCGCTACCGCGCCGCGCAGCGCGGCCTGCCCGAGTTGCGGCAGACCGTCGCCCGGCTGGAGGTCGAGCGCGACGGGTTCCTGCGGGCGCTTCCCGCCAACGCGCAGTTCGGCACCGTCCTCGACGAGATGCGGCGCAGCGTGCTGGCGGCGGGCGCCGAGATGACCACCTTCAACGTGCAGCCCGGCACCGCCACCGGCCTCCCCGCCGGGGTGCGGCCCATCAACCTGAACCTGGGGGTCAGCGGGCCGTTTGCCGCCGTCTTCCGGGCACTGCGGTCGATGGAAACCATGAACCGCTTCACAACGGTGGGCGGCGTGAACCTGCAACTGCCGCAGGCGACCTCCTTCAACCCGCGGCTGGAGGGCACGCTGAACCTCACCGTGTACACCTTCGATCCGGCGCAGGCGGCGAGCGCGCCCGGCGGCACTGGCGCGGCCCCGTCGGCCCCCGCCGCACCGCCTGCCACCCCCCAGGGAGGCACCCAGTGAGCCGAGCCCTCGCAACACGCCCCAAGCTCAAGATTTCGCGCGAGATGAGGGTGCTCCTGATCCTGCTGCTGATGGTCGCCCTGATCGCGGCCTGGGCGATCTGGAGCAGCAACCGGAGCGCCCAGCAGGCCCTGGCCCAGACGCCGCCGACCCCCCCGAGCGGGGACGCGGCCACGGGCGAGCCGGCGGGTACGACGCCCACCCCCCCTTCCGCGGCTCCCGCCCCCGTGGATGGCGACAACGTGGCCGTACAGCCGGGCGGCGGGGTGGACGTGCCCAGCATTCCCGCCTTCGGCGAGGCGGGGACGGACAACACCAAGGCCGCGGAGACGGAGCCCGCCCCCACCCCGGGCGGCATCAACCCCGACATTGCCCTGGCGACCCTGCCCGGGGTCAACCCCTTCCGCCCGCTGGCCGTTGACAAGGACGCGAGCGCACCGGCGGGACAGCCGACGCCCGCACCCCCCGTGACGCAGAACCCCGTCAGCACCCCCCCGATCAGCCTGAGCCAGCCGGAGCGTCGACCGGTGACGCCGGTGGTCAACACGCCCAGCGACAGCACCAGCGGCGTCATTCCCATCGCGCCCATCCCCGGCACCCCCTCGCGCATCACCGTCGACTCACCCGCGACGACGGGCGGCGCCTTCCCCACCCCGACGATCCCCGGCGCCACCCCCGCCCCGCCCAGGCCCGAACCGGTGACGGTGCTGCGTCCGCCGGCCGCGCGGCCCACCCCGGTCACGCTGCCCAGGGCTTCGGCGACCGCCGCCCGGCCACCCGCCGCGCCCACTCCCGTCCGGCCCCCCGTCGCGGGTGTCCGCGTACCCAAGGAAAGCATCGACCTGAGCAGCGTCGTGGGCCGCGGAACGGGCGCGGGAACTCCGTCAGGAGCTCCCAGCACCCCGGACGGTGGGGAGGGCACCGGAGCCACGTCCGCGACGGCCCTGCCCACCCCCGGCACCCCGCAGCCCATCACCCAACTGGGTGCGGACGCCACCGCCGCGCCGGTCAGCGCCCTCGACCAACTGATCCAGAGCCGCGAGATCGCCCTCAACGCCGCCGTCCTGGGACCAGTGAACACCGCCGTCCTCCGCTCGCGCGACGGGTTCGTGGTCGTGGAGGTCGGGGAGAAGCTGCCCGACTCGGACGCGGTCCTGAAGGCCGTCACGGCGGACAGCGCCACCCTCGCGCTCGGCAACGACACCAAGACCCTGCAACTCAACGAAAGGTGAGCCATGAAGAGATACGCCCTCCTGCTCTCCGCCGCGCTCGGCATGGCCGCCGCGCAGACCACGAAGCCCGTCAGCCCCAGCTCCATCCCCGCCACGCCCGGCGCGTCCGGGGTCACGACCGCCGCCCGCCTGGCCGACGCCGGGCTGACGAGCGCGAACGTCTCCTTCGACCTGCGGCGCTCGGGCAGCGACCTGTCCTCCATGCTGGTGGCCCTCGCCAAGAGTGCCGGGTACGACATCATCCTCGAACCTGACGTGGACGCCCTTCTCCAGGGGGGCAGCACGGCGTCCCCGGGCGCGGCGGGCAGTGGCACGGCGGGCACGCGGGTCACATACAACTTCGTGAACCGGCCCTTCAACGAGGTCTGGCCGCTGGTCCTCGACATCTACGGCCTGAGCTACGAGACGCTCCGACTGGGCGACAAGCCCGTGCTGCGGGTGAGCGCCAAACCCATCCAGAAAATCGTCACATTGCCCAGGGCGCTGAGCGCGGCCCTCGTCGAGCGGCAGCTCAAGCTGTCTTTCGGGAGCGTGAAGGGCAGCGCGCAGGGGACCGCGAACACCGCTCAGGGCGCCACTGCAAGCCCCGCTGAGGACATCGCGCTCGATTCCCCCACCATGCGGATCGTCGCCGAGCCCTCCTCGAACAGCGTCATCATCCGGGGCACGAACCAGGAGGTCGCGCAGGTCGAGCGGCTGCTCTCCCAGATCGTCGCCGCGCAGCCCCCGGCCCTCCAGGCCCCCGCCCCCGTCACGCCGCCGCAGGACGTGCAGCGCATCTACACCGTCAAGGGCACGCAGGCGGACGTGACCTCGCTGCTCGCCGCGCAGTACCCCGCCCTCAAGGTCACGCCCGTGGGGCAGACGGGGCGTGTGGTCCTCACCGGGCCGCAGGCGCAGATCGACGCGGCAATGGGGCTGCTGGGCCAGGTGGACCTGCCCGCCCCCGCCACGCCCACGGCGCCGCCCGTCGCCACCGGGCGCAGCATCTACACCGTCAAGGGTCAGCAGGCGGATATCTCGGCGCTCCTCGGCGCTCAATACCCTGAACTCAAGGTCACGCCCGTGGGGCAGACCGGGCAACTCATTCTGACGGGGCCGCAGCCGCAGCTCGACGCGGCGCTGAGCCTCCTCGGGCAGGTGGACCGCCCGGCGCCCTCGCCCCAGGCGACGGTGCAGCGCGTCTTCCAGCTTGTGAACGCGAGTGCCGAGGAGGTCAAGGCGACGCTGGAGGGCACGCTCGCCCGCGACCTGACGCCCGCCACCCCGCCGCTCGCCAACGTGCCCGTCAACGCCACCGACGCCAACGGCAACGCCGTCACGGTCACGGTCCCGACGAACCAGACGAGCGCGGCTGGGGCGAACGCCGACGCGCAGGCCAAGCAGGCGGCGGGGGCGGCCGCGCAGGCGGCGCAGAACACGGGCGGCGCCACGATCATCGCCGACAAGCGCACGAACAGCCTGATCGTGCGGGGCACCGCCCAGCAGGTGGGGCAGATCGCCGACCTGATCCCGCAGCTCGATCAGGTCGTCCCGCAGATCAACGTGCAGGTCCGCATCCAGGAGATCACCGAGACGGCGGCGCGCAGCCTGGGCGTGGACTGGAAGGTGGCCGTCGGGGGCTTCAACATCAAGATGGGCAGCGGGGGCCTGGGCGCCGCCTTCGACCCCACCCAGAGCCTCGTCGGCTTCAACATCTTCCCCACGCTGACCGCGCTGGAAAACCAGGGCCTGACCAAGCGGGTGTACGACGGCAACATCACCATGCAGAGCGGGCAGCGGTCCCTGGGCACCGGCACGAGCGCCCAGAACGCCTCGGCAAACGCGGCGGCGAGCATCAAGAGCGGCGGGCGGCTGGAGATCAACATCCCGTCGTCGAGCGGGAACATCATCCGGCAGATCGACTACGGCCTCAACCTCGACTTCTTCGATCCGCAGGTTGCGCCCGACGGCACCGTGACGCTGCGGGTGCGCGGGCAGGTCAACAACATCGCGGGGGCCCTACCCACCACCTCGGTGCCCAACCTCCTGAACTTCACCAACAGCGAGGCCCAGAGCAGCATCACCTTCAAGAGCGGCCAGACGGTCCTGATGAGCGGCCTGCTGGGCACCTCCGAGTCGCGCACGAACGACGGCGTGCCCTTCCTGAGCAGCCTGCCGATCATTGGGGCGGCGTTCGGCAAGCAGTCCACGACGCGCACCCAGACGCAACTGCTGGTCATCATCACCGGAAGCGTCGTGAAGTAACCCTTTTCGGGGCAGGCGGGCGGTTTCCTTCGGGGAGCCGCCCGCCCTGCCGTCTGGGCAGCCCCCCGGGGCGCCTGGCCTCCCCAACGCTACAGTCGGCCCCATGAGGTATCTGACCGCCGGGGAGTCGCACGGGCCGCAACTGACGGCCATCATCGAGGGATTGCCGTCGCAGGTGCCGCTGGGCAAGGGTGACATCGACCCCTGGCTGCGGCGGCGGCAGGGCGGCTACGGGCGCGGGCGGCGCATGGTGATCGAGACGGACGAGGCGCAGATCCTGAGCGGGGTGCGCGCGGGCCGGACCACGGGCGCCCCCGTCACGCTGGCGATCGAGAACCGCGACCACCGCAACTGGACCGAGATCATGTCCCCCGAGCCGGGCGGCGAGCCCCGCAAAAAGGCCCTGACCGACGCCCGCCCCGGCCACGCCGACCTGACGGGCGGCATCAAATACCGCCACAAGGACCTGCGCGACGTGCTGGAACGGGCCTCGGCGCGGGAGACGGCGGCGCGGGTCGCGGTGGGGTCGGTGGCGCTCAAGCTCCTCTCGGAACTCGGCGTCGAGGGCGCGAACTACGTGGCGAGCCTGGGCGGGATCGAGACGCGGGAGCCCTTCTCGTGGGACGCGCTGGGGGCCATCGAGGAGTCCGACCTGCGGACCCCCGACGAGGACGCGGCGGCGCGGATGCGCGAGCGCATTGACCAGGCGAAGAGGGACGGGGACACCCTGGGCGGCATCCTGGAGGTGCGCTTCCGGGGGCTGCCCGTCGGCCTGGGGAGCTACGTCCACTGGGACCGCAAGCTCGACGGGCGCATTGCCCAGGCCTGCCTCAGCGTGCAGGCGATGAAGGGCGTGGAGATCGGGCGGGCCTTCGAGAACGCGGTGAAACCGGGCAGCGGCGTCCACGACGCGGTGTACTACAAAGACGGCTCCTACGCCCGCGAGACGAACGCGGCTGGCGGCCTGGAGGCGGGCATGACGAACGGCGAGGAACTCATCGTGCGCGTCGCCATGAAGCCCATCGCCACGCTGATGAAGCCGCTCCCGACAGTCAATGTGGTGACCCATGAGGCGTCCGACGCCGCCCGCGAGCGCAGCGACACGACCGCCGTGCCCGCCGCCGGGGTGATCCTCCAGTGCGTGATCGGCTGGGTCCTGGCCGACGCGATGCTGGAGAAGTTCGGGGGGGACACGTTGCCCGAGCTTCAGGAGCGGGTGGCGGCGGCGCGGGCCTACGCCCGTGACTACTGAGCCTCGGGAAGGGCTGGCCCAGCGGGTAGAGGCGGCCCTGGCCGAAGCCCTGCTGTCGCCCGAGTGGCCCGAGGGTGAAGGCGTCACGCTCCCTCACGGGCTTTCCTCTAGACTGTCCCCCATGAACGGGTCCGGCCTGATCGAGCGTCCCGTCACCTGGGTGGCGCTGGCGGGCTTCATGGGGACCGGGAAAAGCCGCGTCGGCTGGGAACTCTCGCGGGCGCTCGCGCTGCATTTTGTGGACACGGACAAGCTGATCACGCGGGTGGTCGGCAAGAGCATCCCCGAGGTCTTCGCGCAGGAGGGCGAGAGCTACTTCCGCGCCTGCGAGGCCGAGGTCGTCCGGCGCGTGACCCGCCTCGACCACGCCGTCGTGAGCCTGGGGGGCGGCACCTTTATCCATGAGGCGAACCGCCGCACCCTGCTGGAGCGCGGCCCGGTCGTGGTGCTGTGGGCGAGCCCCGAGACCGTCTACCAGCGCACCCGCCACAGCGACCGCCCGCTCCTCAAGACGACTGACCCCCTCTCGCGCATCCGCACCCTGATGGACGAGCGCGAGCCCCATTACCGCCAGGGCACCATCCACGTCCACAGTGACGGCCGCCCCGCCGAGGAGATCGTGGAGGAGGTTATCGAGCGTCTCTGGGCCTGGTCGGACGCGCAGGCCGCGTGGAGCGAGGCGGAAGCCGTGGGAGAACGTGCGTCGGATTGAGGTCGGCGGCGCTCAGCCGTACACGGTCACCGTCGGCCCTGGGCTGCTTTCCCAGCTCCGCGTGCCCCAGCGCCAGGTCGCCCTGATCCACCCCGCCGATTTACCTCGTCCCTTTGTCGAGACGGTGCAGACCACCCTCTCCCCCACCGTGACGGTGACCGTCCCACCCCGCGACGATTGCAAGACGCTGGAGGTTTATTCGGGGGTACTGTCGAGACTGGCCCAGGCAAACCTCCCGCGCGACGGGGCGGTGGTGGGACTCGGTGGAGGGGCGGCGACCGACCTCGCCGGTTTCGTCGCGGCGAGCTACCTGCGAGGAGTCGCCTTCTACACCCTGCCCACCACCCTGCTCGGCATGGTGGACGCGGCGGTGGGCGGCAAGACGGGCGTGAACCTGCCCGAGGGCAAGAACTTGGTGGGCGCCTTCTGGCCCCCGGGGGCGGTGTGGTGCGACACGGACACCCTCG